>NZ_JBHXLU010000085.1:0-50737 GCF_042720695.1 Streptomyces sp. NPDC058457
CCTTTTAGGGGCGCGGGGAACTGCGCGACCAGCCACGACGGCGCCGCACCCGACCGACGGCCTAGGGCGATGCGCCCAGCAGCCGTACCAGTTCGATCCGGGAGCGGATCCCCAACCGGCTGAAGACCCCACGCAGATGGTGGTCGATGGTGCGGGGGCTGAGATTGAGCCGGTCGGCGATCTCGCGGTTGGTGGCGCCGTCGGCGGCCATCCGGGCGACCATCAGCTGCTGGGCGGTGAGCACGGCGGCCGGGTCGGGCGCACCGGTGGCAGGTGTCAACGCCGTGCCCAGAGCGCGGAGTTCGCCGCGGGCCTGGGCGGCGCAGTGCGGGGCGCCGAAGGACTCGAAGGCCTCCAGGGCGCTGTGCAGCCGGTCCCGGGCCTCGGTGCGCTGCCGCAGCCGGCGCAGCGCACCGCCGAACAGCAGCTCGGTGCGGGCGCGTTCGAAGTCCCGGGTGCCGCGGGCGTGCAGGTCGAGCGCGGCACGGTAGTGCTGGACCGCCTCGGCGCCGGGGGCGAGCAGGGCCCGGCAGCGGGCGCTGAGCGCGAGGTCGTCGGGGCTGCGGACGGCGGTGGCCCAGCGGTGGTAGTCGGCGTGCGCGGCGCGGGCGACCCGGGTGTCGCCGGTGCGGACGGCGGCCTCGACGTAGTGCGGGGTGGCCAGGTGCCGGATGGCCCGGTGGCCGTGTCCGGGCCCGAAGCCGGCGAGGGCGCGCAGTCGCGCGGCGGCCGCCGGGAAGCGGCCGTTGGTCAGGTCGAGGAAGGCGAGCGCCCACTGTGCGAGGGCGGCGGGCAGGCCCAGTCCGTGCGCGAGGGCGTGCGAGCGGGCGGCCGCCGCACGCTCCCGGCAGGCCTCCTCGTCGCCGGTGACGGCGGCGAACATGGCGAGCGCGGCCTGGAGATGGCAGGCCCCGTTGTCCTGCCCGGTGGCGTGGGCCTGGCTCAGGGCCTCCTTGGCGGCGGCCTCGGCGGCCCGGGGGCGGCCGGTCCAGAAGTCGGCGTAGGCACGGAACTCCATGGCCTGTGCTTCCGTCCCGGGGATGCCGCGGGCCCGGGCGGAGGCGGCGGCCCGGAGGGTGGCGGTGACGGTCCGGGTGTGGTCGCCGAGCATCAGCGCGGCGATGCCGGAGTGGATCAGCGGACCGGGGTCGCCGCCGGGCCCGCAGCGGCCCGCGGTGGCCTTGAGGAGGACGCGGGCGTCGGCGTAGCGGCCTTCGACGGCGCAGGCGAGTGCGGCGAGGATGCCGGACGGCGGGAGGTCCAGCCACTGGGCGAGGACATGGGCCTCGCGGCAGCGCCTCAGGTCGCCGGTGTAGACGGCGGCCTCGGTGGCGAGGGCGAGGAGTTCGACGGCATCGGCGGAACGTTCCTGCCGTACGGCGGCGGTGAGCAGGGCGTCGAAGGCCTCGGCCGCGTTGCCGGCTCTGAGGGCGAGGACGCCGTTGAGAGCGGAGTTGTCGGTCCGGGCGGCGAGCCGTCTCGCCCGGTCGGGCTCCCCGGAGCACCAGGCGTCGGCGGCGGCCCGGGCGAGCAGCCGGGCCTCCTCGGCCGGGTCGGGGCAGAGGTCGGCGGCGCGTTCGGCGAGGGCACGGGCCAGGGCGGGCCGTCCTTCGGCGCGGGCCCGGTCGGCGGCGGTGCGCAGTTCCGCCGCGAGCCGGGCGCTGGGGCCGAGTGCGGCGGCGCCCCGGTGCCAGGAGCGGCGGGTCGTCTCGCCCTTGCCGCCGAGCACCCGGGCGAGCAGCAGGTGGGCCTCGCGCCGGTCGGCCGGTGAGGCGGTCTCGTAGGCGGCGATCCGGGTCCAGGGATCCCGGAAGAACACTCCGCCGGTGCTGGCGTGCGCGACGCCGGCCGCCTCGGCCGCCTCCAGCGGGCGGGTGTCGAGCCGGCCGGCGGTGACCGCGCGCAGGAAGGCGTGGGTGGCCACCGGGTACTGGTCGGCGGCGGCCAGCAGCAACAGCAGCCGGGCCTCGTCGGGCAGGGCACGGATCTCCCGGCGCAGGGCATGGAGCAACCCCGGTGCCAGCTCGTCCGGTTCGACCGGCAGCGGGTCGGCGCCTGCCGCCTGCCGTTCGGTGAGACGCGGCACGAGTTCGGCCACGGCGCGCTGGTCTTCGTATACGACGCGGAGCACCCGGGCGCGGACGCCCTCGGGGAGCGCCGAAGCCGGGCACGGCCCCGCGTCGGTCGGCTGCGGTGGCGAAGTGCGGTCGAGAGGTGGGGGGTTCACCGGTATCACCACACCAAAGACGTTACTGGCGAGTTAGTTGACTCGTAAAGACTGGCGACTTCACCGATGCGGCGCGCGTAGACCCGTCCCGACACTCCTGAACAACCCCACCCGTTTCAGGAGGCATCATGCAACGCGCCAAGCGTCGCATCGCAACCGCTCTGTCGGCGATTGCCGGTTCGCTCCTTCTGTCCCTCCCCCTGACCGCCGGCACCGCGCACGCGGCGAGTCACGACCCGATCGTGTTCGTGCACGGCCTGAGCAGCGACTCCAGCAGCTGGAACACCTGGATCTCGGACTTCGAGGCGGACGGCTACTCGTCCTCCGAGCTGTACGCGATCTCGTACGACTGGACGAAGTCGAACGTCACCACCGCCTCGACGCTGTCCACCTACATCCAGTCCGTCCTCTCCAAGACCGGCGCCTCCAAGGTCGACCTGGTGGTCCACTCCATGGGCGCGCTCAACAGCCGCTACTACCTCAAGAACCTCGGCGGGACCTCGTACGTGGACCACTTCGTCTCGGTCGCCGGGGTGAACCACGGGACGAGCGTCGCCTCGCTGTGCGGGTGGCTCTACACGTCCTGCAAGGAGATGACGACCGGCAGCTCGTTCCTGACCGCCCTGAACTCCGGCGACGAGACGCCCGGCAGCGTCTCGTACGCGGCGTACTGGTCGGACTGCGACGCGGCGATCGACCCGGACACCTCGGCGGAGCTGAGCGGAGCGACCAACGTCGACGTCGGCTGCATCTCGCACACCGACATGAACGACAACTACGGCGTGTACGAGCAGGTGCGCGACTTCATCTCGTAGGACCTGCCGCGGGGGGTGCGACGGGCCCGTGCGGGGGACAATCACCGTAGACCTGCTTCCGTCGGGAGGTCCGTCATGCGGCTGATGTCCGCCGGCGCCGGCAAACCGGTGCGGGATCCCGTCCACCACCCGCTCTTCGCCCGTTTCTACGCCCGGTACAGCGTGACCGCCGAGACCAGACTCGGCATGGCCGCGATCCGGGAGCGGCTGCTCTTCGGGCTGTCCGGGCGCGTGATCGAGATCGGGGCCGGCAACGGGCTCAATTTCGCGCGGTATCCCGGTTCGGTCGCGGAGGTCGTCGCGATCGAACCGGAGCGCACCCTGCGGCAGTTGGCGGTGGAGACCGCCGTGCGCGCCGATGTCCCGGTGGACGTGGTGCCGGGCGCGGCGGAGGCACTGCCGGTGAAGAGCGAGGCCTTCGACGCGGCGGTGCTCTCGCTGGTGCTGTGCAGTGTCCGGGACGTGCAGCGGGCGCTCGCGGAGGTGCGGCGGGTCCTGCGGCCGGGCGGTGAGCTGCGGTTCTTCGAGCACGGCGTGGGCGGCGGCCCGGCGATGAGACTCACCCAGCGGGCCCTGGACCGGACGGTGTGGCCGCTGCTGAGCGGCGACTGCCATCTGTCCCGGGACCCGGTCGCCGAGCTGCGCGCGGCCGGGTTCGAGATCGGCCCGTATCGCCGGGTGTTCCTGCCGGAGAACGGCCCGCGGCTGCCCTCCTCGTACTGCGCGCTGGGCGTCGCCCGCAAACCCCCGGAGGCCTGATCACGGACCCGCGGACCGGTCACGGGCCCCGCGGACCGGTCACAGGCTCCAGCGGCGCAGTTCCTCGGCGATGTCGGCGACGCCCGCCTCGCCGTTCTTGACCAACCGGGCCAGGTCGCGGACCTGCTCGGGCGAGGTGGCGACCTTGAGGCCGCTGGCGACCAGGTAGGCGTAGGCGACCGAGGACGCGAACAGCGCGTTCGAGCGCTCCAGGGCCGGGACGTGGATCAGGAGCTGGAGCAGGGCGGCGGCCCGGGCGTGCGGGGTGTCGTAGACGGGGACGTCGAATATCTCGGCCTGGTGCCTGGCGACGGCGGCGATCAGCGCACCCCAGTCGGTGACCTGCGGGTCACCCGGGGTCTTCTGTTCGGCGAGCATGAGGAGCCAGGCGAGGTCGATCGTCAGGTCGCTCAAGGGATCAGTGACGGCCTTCGGTCTTGTCAGACGTGTCGGTACCGTGCGGCTCGCCGAACTCCTCGGCGAAGACGGACTCGTACTGCTTCATGAAATCGGCGGCGGCCTCGACGAACGTACGGCCCGCTTCACCCGTGTCCTGCATGACCAGTTCCTCTATGTAGCGGTTGACGCTCACACCGCGCGCGAGGGCGCGCTCGCGGGCCGCTTTGGCGGTGCCCTCGTCCACTCGCACGTTCAGCTGGGTCTTCGCCATACCTAGACGCTAGCGCCGACATGCTAGCAACGGCAAGCGCGCATCGGAATCGAAAAGTGATACCGGCTGTGGGACGGGTCACACTACGCTCGACCCGGACAAAGAGGTCGGGTGACCGACGTGTGAAACGGGGAGGCAGTCTTGTCCACAGCAGCTGCGGAGGCGCCCGCCGCCGACGGGGTCGCGGCCCGTGCGCGCGGGCTGACCAAGGCGTACGGCGCGGGCGAGACGGCGGTGCTCGCACTGGACTCGGTGGACGTGGACATCGCACGCGGCCGCTTCACCGCGGTCATGGGCCCGTCGGGCTCCGGGAAGTCCACGTTGATGCACTGTCTGGCCGGGCTGGACACCGTGTCGGCCGGTCAGGTCTGGCTCGGCGGCACCGAGATAACCGGGCTGCGGGAGCGCGAGCTGACGCGGCTGCGCCGGGACCGGATCGGGTTCATGTTCCAGTCGTTCAACCTGATCCCGACACTGAACGCCGCCGAGAACATCACCCTGCCCATGGACATCGCGGGCAAGAAGCCCGACGAGAAGTGGCTTGACCAGGTCATCGACACGCTCGGGCTGCGGGACCGGCTCAAGCACCGGCCGACGCAGCTCTCGGGCGGCCAGCAGCAGCGGGTGGCCTGTGCGCGGGCGCTGGCCTCCCGCCCGGAGCTGATCTTCGCCGACGAGCCGACCGGGAACCTGGACTCACGGGCGGGTCTGGAGGTGCTGGGCTTCCTGCGGGAGGCGGTCGACCAGCTCGGCCAGACGGTCGTCATGGTGACCCACGACCCGGGCGCCGCCGCCCACTCCGACCTGGTGCTCTTCCTCGCGGACGGCCGGATCGTGGACCGGACGGAGGGGCCGACGGCGGACGCCGTGCTCGAACGCATGAAGCGTTTTGACGTGGGACGCGGGTCCTCCGGGCCCGAGGAGGACTGACCCGGTGCTCAAGGCAACCCTGCGCAGCTTCCTCGCGCACAAGGGACGGCTGATGCTGTCCGCGCTGGCCATCGTCCTGTCCGTGGCGTTCGTCGCGGGCAGCCTGATCTTCTCCGACACCGTCACCCGCACCTTCGACCGGCTGTTCGCCTCCACCTCCGCCGACGTGACGGTGGAGCCGAAGCAGGACCTCAAGTCGTCGGTGCCGACGGGCGCCGTCCAGACCGTGCCGGCCTCGCTCGCGGGCGAGGTGGCGAAGGTCGACGGGGTCGCGGACACCCACGCGGACGTCTCCGTGCAGAACATCGTGGTGGTCGACAGCCACAACAAGTCGGTCGGCCCGACCACCGGCGCCCCGACCATCGCCACCGACTGGTACCTGACCCGCCGCAGCCCCGTGAAGCTCACCTCGGGGCACGCCCCGCAGGGCGCCGGCCAGGCGCTGCTCGACGCGGACACCGCCGACAAGAAGCACGTCCGGATCGGCGACACGCTGACCGTGCAGGCCCAGCCCGGCACCTTCAGGGTCGAGATCGTCGGCATCGCCACCTTCACCACCACCAACCCCGGCGCGGCCCTGGTCTTCCTCGACCCGGCGGTGGCCGCGAAGGAGCTGCTGGGCTCGACGGGCCGGGCCACCAGCATCTCGGTGGACGCGGCGCAGGGCGTGACCGACGCCGAACTGAAGGGCCGTATCGGCGCGGCGATCGGCACCGGGACGTACGACCTGAAGACCGCCGACGAGCAGGCCAAGTCGTCGGCCGCGGACCTCGGCGGCTTCCTCGACGTCATCAAGTACGTGATGCTGGGATTCGCCGGGATCGCCACCCTGGTGGGCGTCTTCCTCATCGTCAACACCTTCTCCATGCTGATCGCCCAGCGCACCCGTGAACTGGGCCTGCTGCGCGCCCTGGGCGCGGACCGGCGGCAGGTGCGGCGGTCCGTGCTCACCGAGGCGGTGCTGCTGGGTCTTGTCGGTTCGACGCTGGGCCTGGGCGCCGGGGTCGGGCTGGCGTTCGGGCTGATCAAGCTGATGAGCGCGTTCGGGATGAACCTCAAGGCCACCGAGATGGTCATCGGCTGGGGCACGCCGGTCGCGGCCTACGTCGTGGGGGTCGGCGTCACCTTCGTCGCCGCGTATCTGCCCGCCCGGCGCGCGGCGACCGTGTCGCCGATGGCGGCGCTCGCGGACGCCGAGATCGCCGGGATCGGCAAGCCGCTCAGGACGCGGGCGATCGTGGGCGGGGCCGTCGGGGCGCTCGGGGCGGCGGCCCTCGCGGGCTGTGCCGCGGCCTCGAAGACCGCCTCCGCCGCCTCGCTGCTCGGCCTCGGGGTCGTGCTGACCCTGATCGCGACCGTCATCGCCGGACCGCTGCTCGTCCGCCCCGTGATCCGGGTTCTCGGCGGGGCCTTCCCCGCCCTGTTCGGCCCGGTCGGCCGGATGAGCCAGCGCAACGCCCTGCGCAACCCGCGCCGTACCGGTGCCACCGCAGCCGCGCTCATGGTGGGGCTCGCCCTGGTCGGCGGGATGTCGGTGGCCAGCGCCTCCATGTCCAAGTCCTTCGACCAGCAGATCGACAAGACGCTGGGCGCCGACTTCGTCGTCCAGAACAGCAACTTCCTGCCGTTCACCCAGGAGATCACCGACAAGGTCCGCGGCACCGAGGGCGTGGGTCTCGTCGTACGGCAGCGGTTCGCGGCGGTGGCGGTACGGCTGCCGGACGGCAAGCGGGTCACCACGACCGCCGCCGGGTACGACCCGCAGGTCGACGAGGTCGCCCATGTCACCTACAAGAGCGGCGACACCGCGGCCGCGCTGGCCGCCGGCAGTCTCGGCATGGACGCCACCTTCGCCACGGACCACAAGGTGCGCCTCGGCAGCGTGCTCCCGGTCGAGTTCCAGGGCGGGAAGCGGGCCGAGATGAAGGTGGGCGCCCTCACCGACCAGGACGGCGGCAGCGGCTTCGGCACGCAGGGCGGGCTGTTCTTCGGCATCGCCACGGTGGAGAAGTACGTCCCCGGCGGCCAGGACTCCTCGCTGTACGTCAACCGGGCCCCGGGCACCAGCGCCGACCAGTTGCGCTCGCGGCTGGAGAAGACGCTGGCGCCCTATCCGCAGGTGCAGGTCCGTGACCAGGCCGACTACAAGAAGCTGGTCCACGACCAGATCTCCGTCCTGCTGTACCTGGTGTACGCGCTGCTCGGGCTGGCGATCGTGATCGCCGTGCTCGGGGTGGTCAACACCCTCGCCCTGTCGGTCGTGGAGCGCACCCGGGAGATCGGGCTGCTGCGCGCGATCGGGCTGGCCCGGCGGCAGCTGCGCCGGATGATCCGGCTGGAGTCGGTGGTGATCGCGGTGTTCGGCGCGGTGCTGGGGCTCGCGCTCGGCCTGGTGTGGGGCGTGTGCACCCAGCAGGTCCTGGCGCTCCAGGGCATGAAGGCCCTCGCCGTTCCGTGGGGCACGATCGTCGCGGTCGTGATCGGCTCGGCGGTCGTGGGCATCGTGGCCGCGCTGCTGCCGGCGCTGCGCGCATCGCGCATGAACGTGCTGGCGGCCATCGCGCACGAGTGACTCACGCCCCCTGCTGCTGAGGAGAGTTCATGCCGCGTCCGTTCCGCTTCGGGGTCAACCTGCTCACGCCCGCGTCGGCCGGCGAGTGGCGCGCGAAGTGCCGGCGCGCCGAGGAACTCGGGTACGACGTGCTCCTCGTCCCCGACCATCTCGGCATGCCGGCGCCGTTCCCGGCACTGGTCGCGGCGGCCGGGGCCACCGAGCGGCCCCGGCTCGGCACCTTCGTGCTCAACGCGGCCTTCTGGAACCCGACGCTGCTGGCCCGCGAGGTGGCGACGACCGCCGCGCTGACCGGCGGCCGTCTCGAACTCGGGCTGGGCACCGGCTATGTGCAGGCGGAGCACGACCGGGCCGGACTGCCGTTCGGCTCGCCGGGCGAGCGGGTGGACCATCTGCGCCGCACGGTCGAGGAGTTACTGAAGTCGGAGGGGTGCGGGGTGCCGTTGCTGATCGGCGGCAACGGTGACCGGATGCTGCGGCTGACCGCCGAGCACGCGGACATCGCGGCCTTCGCCGGGGCCCGCCTGACGCCGGGGAACGCGGAGGGCCGCCTGGAGCCGGTCACCGCGGAGGAGCTCGACGAACGGGTGGCCCGCTACGCGGGGCTGGCGGCCGGCCGCGAGGAACCCGCCGAACGGAACCTGCTCATCCAGATCGTGGCGATCACCGACGACCCGTCATCCGCGCTCGGCCCGCTGCTGGAGCGGCGGCCCGAGCTGACCCTGGAAGAGTCCCTCGCCCTGCCGACCATCCTCGTCGGCACACTGGAGGAGGTCGGGGAGCAGGTGCGGGAGCGGCGCGAGCGGTACGGGTTCTCGTACCTGACCGTGCTGGAGCCGTACATGGAGGCATTCGCTCCGGCGATCACAGAGCTGTCCGCATAGTGGAAATGGCCGGCAGGCAGAGCTGGTCGTGATGGGATCGCCGCATGACCGACCTGCGTATACGGACCGCCGGGCCCGACGACCTGGACACCGTGCTCGCCTTCTGGAAGACGGCGGCCGAGGGCGCCAGCATCAGCGACGACCGCGGCGGGGTGGACCGTCTCCTCGCCACCGACCCCGAGGCCCTGCTCCTCGCCGAACTGGACGGTGAACTCGTCGGCACGGTGATCGCGGGCTTCGACGGCTGGCGCTGCCATCTGTACCGGCTGGCCGTGCATCCCGAGCGACGCCGCCGGGGCATCGGCTCGGCCCTGCTGACGGCCGCCGACGAGCGGTTCGTACGGCTCGGCGGGCGACGCGCGGACGCGATGGTGCTGGTGCGCAACGAGACCGCGCACCATGCCTGGCAGGCGGCGGGGTACCAGCCCCAGGAGCAGTGGCGGCGGTGGGTGAAGCCACTGACGGACGGCGACCACTGAGGTAACTTTGCCGATCCTTTACCATTGGGGAAACAGTCGTTCCCCGATGAAAGGTGCGTGAGCGTCCACCCATGGGCGAGCCTCCCGGTCCTGTCCGCCGCCAACACCGCGCGGTCCCGTCCGTCCTGTCCGATCATGGGACGGAGGTGACCCGATGACCGAAGTGCTCCTCCTGCTGGTGGCGATCCTGCTGTCGCTCGCCTGCGGTGCCTTCGTCGCGGCCGAGTTCTCGCTGACCACGGTCGAGCGCGGCGAGCTGGAGCGGGCCGTGGAGCGCGGCGAGCGCGGGGCGGCGGGCGCCCTCAAGGCCGTACGGAACCTCACGTTCCAGCTCTCGGGGGCGCAGCTCGGCATCACGGTCACCAATCTGGTGGTCGGCATGCTCGCCGAGTCCTCGATCGCCAAGCTGCTGGCCGGCCCGCTGGAGGCGGTGGGTGTCGGCGCGTCGGCGGCGAGCTCGCTCGCGCTGGTGATCGGCACCGCGCTGTCCACGGTGTTCCTGATGGTCGTCGGCGAACTGGTGCCCAAGAACTGGGCGATCTCCGCGCCGCTGGCCGTGGCCAAGCGGGTGGGCAACGCCCAGCGCTGGTTCAGCGCGGCCTTCCGGCCGTTCATCAGCCATCTCAACAGCACCGCGAACCGGCTGGTACGCCGCCTGGGCATCGAGCCCGCCGAGGAGCTGGCCTCCGCGCGCGGGCCCCAGGAGCTGGCCGCACTGGCCCGGCACTCCGCCAAACAGGGCGCGCTGGAGGCGGACACCGCCGAGCTGTTCGTGCGCACGCTCAACCTCGCCGATCTCACGGCCGAGAACGTGATGACCCCGCGCGTCCAGGTCGTCGCCCTGGAGGTCCGGGCGACCTGCGAGGACGTGGCGAACGCGACCCGGGCGACCGGCCTGTCCCGCTTCCCGGTCTACGAGGACAGCCTGGACTCGGTCGTCGGCACCGCCCACATCAAGGACATCCTGACCATGCCGGCCGAGGAGCGGTCCCGGGTCCGGGTCGCCCAGGTGATGCGCGAACCCCTGCTGGTCCCCGAATCCCTCACCGTCGACCGCCTCCTGGACCGTCTCGGCGGCCGGCGCACCATGGCCGTCGTGATCGACGAGTACGGCGGTACGGCCGGGGTCGCCACCCTGGAGGACATCGTCGAGGAGGTCGTCGGCGAGGTCCGTGACGAGCACGACCCGCACGAGACGCCCGACCTGGCCCCCGCCGGCGCCGACGCGACGGGCCGCGCGCTCTACTCCGCGGACGGCGCGGCCCGCATGGACCAGCTCGCGCGCGTGGGCCTGCGGGCGCCCGAGGGGCCGTACGAGACGCTGGCCGGGCTGGTCGCGGCCGAGCTGGGCCGGATACCGGAGACCGGGGACGGCGTCGAGGTCGCCGGCTGGCGGCTGGACGTGGTGGACGCGTCGGGGCGGCGGGCGGCCCGGGTGCTGCTGCACGCGCCGCTCGCCGACGACACGGAGCAGGAGGGGCAGCGGTGACCGCCGTACAGCTGCTGATCGGTTTCGCGACGCTGGTCGTGAACGCCTTCTTCGTCGGCGCCGAGTTCGCGCTGATCTCGGTGCGCCGCTCCCAGATCGAGCCGCACGCCGAGGCGGGCGACCGGCGGGCCAAGAGCGTGCTGTGGGGACTGGAGCACGTGTCCGCGCTCCTGGCCGCCGCCCAGCTCGGCATCACGCTGTGCACGCTGGTGCTGGGCGTGGTCGCGGAGCCCGCGATCGCACATCTTCTGGAGCCGGTGTTCCACGCGCTCGGCGTGCCCACCAGCGCCGGCCATGCCGTGTCCTTCGTGATCGCGCTGGCCCTCGCGACCTACCTGCACATGCTGCTGGGCGAGATGGTCCCGAAGAACGTGGCACTGGCCGAGCCGGTGCGCAGCGCGCTGCTCCTCGGCCCTCCCCTGGTCGCGCTGTCCCGGGCGCTGCGCCCGGTGATCTTCACGATCAACGCCTTCGCGAACGGCCTGCTCAGGCTGCTCCGGGTGGAGACCAGGGACGAGGTCTCGGCGACCTTCACGGACACCCAGCTCGCCGAGATCGTCAGGGACGCCAGTGAGGCGGGCCTGATCGACGACCGGGCGCAGGAGCGGCTGCGCGACGCCCTGGAGCTGGGCCGCCGGCCGGTGCGGGACGTGGTGGTGCCGCTGGAACGCGTCGTCTACGCGCGCGTGGGCGTCACCCCGGAGGAGCTGGAGCGGCTGTCGGCGGAGTCGGGGTTCTCCCGCTTCCCGGTGGTGGACGAGGGGCGGCGGATCGTCGGCTATCTGCACGTCAAGGACGCGCTGGACGCCTCGCCCCGGGACGAGGCGTTCCGGCTGCGGGACATGCGGCCGATTGCCCGGGTGCGGGAGACCACACCGCTGGACGACGTACTGACCGCGATGCGCAGCAGCCGTACCCACCTGGCGGGCCTGCTCGGCGACGACGGGCGGCTGGCGGGTCTTGTGACGATGGAGGACGTGCTGCGGGAGCTGTTCGGGCAGCACGCGTAGGCCCCGTCGAAGGGAGAGGGAGTGGCCGACGCGGCTCCGGAGGGAGTGACCGACCGACGGGTATGCGCCCCGGGATACCATCTCTGTCGCCATGCAGAAGAACCCGGTGCTTCCCGCACACTCCAGCCTGGTCGCGATCGGCGACTCCTTCACCGAGGGCATGTCGGACCTCAAGCCCGACGGCTCCTACCGGGGCTGGGCCGATGTCCTCGCCGCCCGGATGGCCGCCCGCACCCCCGGCTTCCGCTACGCGAACCTGGCGGTGCGCGGCAAGCTGATCGGGCAGATCGTCGAGGAGCAGGTGGACGTGGCGGTCGCCATGCGGCCCGACGTGATCACGCTGGTCGGCGGCCTCAACGACACGCTGCGCCCCAAGTGCGACATGGGGCAGGTCCGGGACCTGCTCACCGAGGCGGTGGAGCGGCTGGCGCCGGCCTGCGAGCAGCTGGTGCTGATGCGCAGCCCCGGCCGCCAGGGCCCGGTCCTGGAGCGGTTCCGGCCTCGCATGGAGGAGCTGTTCGGCGTCGTCGACGAGCTGGCCGAGCGGCACGGCGCCGTCGTCGTCGACCTGTACGGCGCGCCTTCGCTGGCCGACCCCCGGCTGTGGGACGTGGACCGGCTGCACCTGACGGCCGAGGGGCACCGCAGGGTCGCCGAAGCGGTCTGGCAGACCCTCGGCTACGAGCCCGAGGACCCCGAGTGGCGCACGCCGATCCCGGCCACGGCGCCACCCGGCTGGGTCGCCCGCCGGGTCGCGGACGCCCGCTTCACCAGGGAGTACCTGCTGCCGTGGATAGGCCGCCGCCTCACCGGCCGCTCCTCCGGCGACGGCCGCGCGCCGAAGCGGCCGGAGCTGCTGCCGTACGAGGCGTAGGGGCGCTCCCGTGCCCACCCGGGTGATCAGTGTCAGGGGCCGGATCCACGAGTTCGGCCCCCGGCTGGAACACGCCCCCGCGGACGTCGTCTACGTGGGCCGCCGCTGGACGATGGGCGGCTGGGACCTGCCCCGCCACCCGCTGCACAACCCCTTCGCCTACGACACCCCGAAGAGGAAGCGGGACGGCAGCCGGGCCGAGGTGATGGCGATGTACCGGGCGTATCTGCTGGAGCGGCCCGAGCTGCTGGAACTGGTGGCGGAGCTGCACGGGAAGACCCTGGCCTGCTGGTGCGCACCGGAGCTGTGCCACGCGGACGTGCTGGCGGAACTGGCCGGCATTCCGGAGCGGTGACGCGGCTCTCGTACGTTCACACGAGCGACCCCGTGACGCTGGCCTGCACGAATCGCCAGTAGAATCCGTACACGTGACTTCAGCCGCGCCCGCCAAGCCCCGCATTCCGAACGTCCTCGCCGGACGCTACGCCTCCGCCGAGCTCGCCACGCTCTGGTCTCCCGAGCAGAAGGTGAAGCTGGAGCGGCAGCTCTGGCTCGCCGTGCTGCGGGCCCAGAAGGACCTCGGGATCGAGGTGCCGGACGCGGCGATCGCCGACTACGAACGGGTCCTCGACACCGTGGACCTGGCCTCCGTCGCCGAGCGCGAGAAGGTCACGCGACACGACGTGAAGGCGCGGATCGAGGAGTTCAACGACCTCGCCGGGCACGAGCACGTGCACAAGGGCATGACCTCACGGGACCTGACGGAGAACGTCGAGCAGCTGCAGATCCGGCTCTCCCTCGAGCTGGTGCGCGACCGTACGGTGGCCGTGCTGGCGCGGCTGGGCAAGCTGGCCGGCGAGTACGCCGAGCTGGTCATGGCCGGCCGCTCCCACAACGTGGCCGCGCAGGCCACCACCCTCGGCAAGCGCTTCGCGACCGCCGCCGACGAGCTGCTGGTGGCGTACGGAAGGGTCGAGGAGCTCCTTGCCCGCTACCCGCTGCGCGGCATCAAGGGCCCGGTCGGCACCGCCCAGGACATGCTGGACCTGCTGGGCGGCGACGCGGCGAAGCTCGCCGAGCTGGAGGACCGGATCGCACGGCACCTCGGCTTCTCGCAGGCGTTCACCTCGGTCGGCCAGGTCTACCCGCGCTCGCTGGACTACGAGGTGGTGACCGCGCTCGTACAGCTGGCCGCCGCCCCCTCCTCGCTGGCCAAGACGATCCGGCTGATGGCCGGGCACGAGTTGGTGACCGAGGGCTTCAAGCCGGGTCAGGTCGGCTCCTCGGCGATGCCGCACAAGATGAACACGCGGTCCTGCGAGCGCGTCAACGGCCTCATGGTGATCCTGCGCGGCTACGCCTCGATGACCGGCGAACTGGCGGGCGACCAGTGGAACGAGGGCGACGTGTCCTGCTCGGTGGTGCGCCGGGTGGCCCTGCCCGACGCGTTCTTCGCGCTCGACGGCCTGCTGGAGACGTTCCTGACGGTCCTCGACGAGTTCGGTGCCTTCCCGGCCGTCATCGCCCGGGAGCTGGACCGCTACCTCCCGTTCCTCGCCACCACCAAGGTGCTGATGGGCGCGGTGCGCGCGGGTGTCGGCCGTGAGGTCGCCCATGAGGCGATCAAGGAGAACGCCGTCGCCACCGCGCTCGCGATGCGCGAGCAGGGCGCCGAGCGCAACGACCTGCTCGACAAGCTCGCCGCCGACGAGCGGCTGCCGCTGGACCGTGAGCAGCTGGCGGCGCTGATGGCCGACGGGCTGTCCTTCACGGGCGCGGCCGCCGCCCAGGTCGGTGTCGTCGTCGGCCGTATCGAGGAGCTCGTCAAGCAGCACCCGGAGGCCGCCGGATACACCCCCGGAGCGATCCTCTGAGCCGCTTCACGGCGGCGGAACTGGAGGCCGCCCGCGACCGTCTCGTCCCGGACGTGCTCGCGGACGGCCTCGACGTCCTGTTCTGCGGGATCAACCCCGGCCTGATGACGGCGGCCACCGGCCACCACTTCGCCCGTCCCGGCAACCGCTTCTGGCCGGTCCTGCACCTGTCCGGCTTCACCCCGCGGCTGCTGAAGCCCGCGGAACAGGGTGAGTTGCTGTCGTACGGGCTCGGCATCACGAACGTGGTGGCGCGGGCGACCGCGCGGGCCGACGAGCTGTCGGCCGAGGAGTACGCGCAGGGCGGGCGGCTGCTGACGGCGAAGGTGACACGGGTCCGGCCGAGGTGGCTGGCGGTGGTCGGCGTCACGGCCTACCGGGCCGCCTTCGACGACCGCAAGGCCCAAGTGGGGCCGCAGGAGCGGACGTTCGGGGACACCCGGGTGTGGGTGCTGCCGAACCCCAGCGGGCTGAACGCCCACTGGACGGCGGCGACGATGGCGGAGGAGTTCGGGCGGCTGCGGGTGGCGGCGGAGGGTTAGCGCAGGCGTCAGGCGTCCCGGCGCCGGATGCTCCACGCTCCCGCCAGCAGCGCGGCACCCGCCCACAGTGCCGTCACCGCGAGCCCGCTCCACGGCCCCAGGGTGCCGTCCCACGTCTCCTGGAACACCACCTGGCCTGCTCTGTCCGGCAGAACATCCGCCACGGAGCCGAACGCGTCACCGATCACGAACGACACGATCAGCAGGAACGGGATCAGGGTGCCGAGCGTCGCGGTCCCGCTGCGCAGCACGGCCGCGAGCCCCGCGGCGAACAGGGCCATCAGCGTCAGGTAGACGCCACAGCCCAGCGCGGCGCGGAGCCCTTCCGGCCAGGTCGGCGCGGCCGCTCCGAGCAGGAACCTGCCCAGCACGAGGGTGACGAGGCCGGTGACCAGTCCTACGGCGAGCACGGGCAGCGCGATCGCCGTGGCCTTGGCCGCGAACCAGCGCCGCCGGTCGGGCACCGCGGAGAGCGTGAGGCGCAGGGCGGCGCCCCGGAACTCGGAGGAGACGGCCGTCGCGCCGAAGGCGACCGCCGCGATCTGCCCGAGGGACACGCCGGCGAAAGCGGAGAAGAGCGGGTCGGAGTGGCCGGAGCCGGCCGCCGAGAGCGCGGAGCACGCGACGGTGGTGAGCAGGACGGCGCACAAGGTGCCGACGAGCGAGCGGAGCGTACTGATCTTGATCCACTCGGCGTGGAGTACGGGCTGGAACGGCACGGTCAGGCCTCCTGGTGGTGCTGTGCGGTGAACTCGGCTTCCGCCGCGGTCAGATCGAGGTAGGCCTGTTCCAGGGTGGCCTCCTCCTGGGTGAGTTCGAGGACGGGGACGGCCGCGTCGGCCAGCAGGCGGCCGAGGTCCTCCACGCGCGCGTGCCGTACCGTCCAGACCCCGTCCGCGCCGCGCGCCGCGTCCTGGCCGTGCCGGGCGAGCAGTTCGGCGAGTCGTTCGTCGTCGGTGGTACGGACCCTCGCCGCGGGCCGCACGCGCGCGTGGATGAAGTCCCGGACCGGGGTGTCGGCCAGGAGCCGGCCGCGGCCGAGGACGATCAGGTGGTCCGCGAAGGTCGCCGTCTCGTTCATGAGATGGCTGGAGACCAGCACCGTGCGGCCCTCCGCCGCGAGTCGGCGCAGCAGACCGCGGATCCAGACGATGCCTTCGGGATCGAGGCCGTTGGAGGGTTCGTCGAGCAGCACCACCTCGGGATCGCCGAGCAGGGCGGCGGCGATCCCGAGCCGCTGGCGCATACCCAGGGAGTACGTGCGCACCCGGCGCCGGGCGACGGGCTCCAGTCCTGTCTCCGCCAGCAGTTCGTCGATCCGGCCGGCCGGGATGCGGTTGCTCGCCGCGAGGGCGCGCAGATGATCACGTCCGGTGCGTGAGCCGTGCGCGGCGTCGGCGTCGAGCAGGGCGCCCACCCGGCGCAGGGGTTCGCGGAGTTCGGGGTACGGCCGCCCGTCGATCGTGGCCGTTCCGGAGGTGGCGCGGTCGAGGCCGAGGACGAGCCGCAGGGTGGTGGACTTGCCGGCGCCGTTGGGGCCGAGGAAGCCGGTGACGAGTCCGGGGCGGACGGCGAAGGTGAGGTGGTCCACGGCCCGGCGGCCACCGTACTCCTTGGTGAGGTCGTGCACCTCGATGCTGGTCATGGCCGACAGCCTTGCCCGGCAGGGCGGTCGGGGTCCTCCCCCGCCGGTGGAGATCGCCTCCCCCGCTCGGGGGAGGTCCGTTGTCAGTGGGGCCTGCCACGATGTCCGCATGGCCCGCTTTCTCCGCCCGCTGCTGCGGGGGACGACCTACACGCGCCTGCTGCATCTGTGGGTGCCGATGCTCGTCGTCGCTCTGTGGCTCTTCATCTCCCCGTCGACGCCCTGGGTGCCCGCACTGCTGCTGATCCCGGTCGGGCTGATCCCCGCCGTGCGCCGGGGCGAGGGCGTGCAGGCGCGGCTGCTGCTCACCCCGGGTGAGGAGGAGTCGGGGATCTCGGAGACGCCGTCGGCGACCTGGCGGGACCGGGGGCGCACGGTGCTGTGGCTGGAGGCGCGGATGGTCCTCGGCTCGGCGGGCGCGCTGGCTTCGGTGTGGCTTCCGGCCATCGCCTTCGACCTCGGCCGGCTCGCCGCCGGACAGACGCCCGACGGCAACCCGTTCCTCGACACGGCGCGGCCGCACTGGGCGTACGCCCTCCTGGTCCCACTGCCACTGATCGCCTTCTACGCGGCCGTGGTCGGCTTCGGAGAGCTGGTCACCGTGCTTGCCCGGCGACTGCTCGGGCCGTCCGCCGCCGAGCGGCTCGCGGCGCTGGAGGAGCGCACCGAGCAGCTGCTGGAACGCACGCGTATCGCGCGCGAGTTGCACGACTCGATCGGGCACGCGCTGACGGTGGCGGTGGTGCAGGCGGGTGCGGCCCGGGCGGCGGGCGATCCGGAGTTCACCGACCGGGCGCTGGCCGCCGTCGAGGAGACCGGCCGGAACGCGCTGGAGGATCTGGAGCGGGTGCTGGGTGTGCTGCGCGAGTCCCGGCAGCCGGTGAGCGGGCGGCCCACGCTCGCCGACGCCGGCCGGCTCCTGGAGTCCGCGCGCGTCTCGGGCGCCAAGGTGGACGCCGAGGTCACCGGCCCACTGGAGGCGGTGCCGGGGCCGGTCTCCCGGGAGGGCTACCGCATCCTCCAGGAGGCGCTCACCAATGTGCTGCGGCACGCGGGGGCCGTGCCCGTACGGGTCCGGGTGACCGTGGCCGACGGGGTGCTGGACCTGGAGGTGCGCAATCCGCTTCCGGGCGCGATACCCGGGCCCGGGCGGGGCAGCGGGCTGCGCGGGATCCGCGAGCGCGCGGCCCTGCTCGGGGGCCGCGCACATACCGGACCGGACGGGGGCGACTGGCAGGTGCACGCCGAGCTGCCGGTCGGTTGATCTAGGCTGGCCGGATGCCGGTCACCGTCCTGCTCGTCGACGACGAACCCCTCGTACGCGCGGGTCTGCGGGCCGTGCTGACGGCACAGCCCGACATCGAGGTGGTCGGGGAGGCGGCGGACGGGGCTGCGGTGATCCCGCTGGTGCGGCAACTGCGGCCGGACGTGGTCGCGATGGACGTGCGGATGCCGCTCCTTGACGGGATCGAGGCCACCCGCGCGCTGCTGCGCACGGTCGTGGAGCCGCCCAAGATCCTCGTGGTGACGACGTTCGAGGACGACGAGTACGTGTACGAGGCGCTGCGCGCGGGTGCCGACGGGTTTCTGCTGAAGCGGGCCCGGCCGGCCGAGATCGTGCACGCGGTGCGGCTGGTCGCCGAGGGCGAGTCGTTGCTCTTCCCGGCATCGGTGCGGCAGCTCGCCGGACGATACGGCCGGGGCGAAGGGCGGGACGGCCTGGAGTGGGCGCGGCTGACCGAGCGGGAGGCCGAGGTGCTGCGGCTCGTGACGCAGGGGCTGACCAATGCCGAGATCGCCGGGCGGCTGGTCGTCGGAACCGAGACCGTGAAGTCCCATGTGGGCGCCGTGCTGGCCAAGCTCGGGGTGCGGGACCGCACTCAGGCGGTGATCGCGGCGTACGAATCGGGGTTCGTCACGCCCCGCTGATCGCGGATTTCCGGCAGATCGGAGGCGTCCGGCACTCGCCGGGGTCGTCGGCGCCGAAGTACGATCCGGCCAACGTGCAGGGTTAGCTGGGAGGACGGACGTTGGCGGGGTTGACCGGCGGTGATCCGTCTCTGTTGCGAAGGATCAATTCCGCGGTGGTGCTGCACGCGCTGCGGGCCACCGACTGCGCGACGCTCACCGAGATCACCCGGGTCACCGGGCTGTCCCGGCCGACCGTCGAAGGAGTCGTCGAGGGGCTCATCGAAGCCGGTCTGGTCGTCGAGAAGGCGGCCGAGGAGGGCGCCACCCGGCGGCAGGGGCGGCCGGCGCGGCGGTTCCGGTTCCGGGCCGAGGCCGGGCACCTGCTGGGCCTGGAGATCGGCCCGCACCGCGTCGCCGCGCTCCTGGCCGACCTGGACGGCCGGATACTCGGGGCACAGGCCAAGGAGGTGGAGGAGACCGCCGACGCGGACGAGCGGCTGGAGCGGCTGCGCACCGCCGTCGCCGAGCTGCTGCGCCGGGCCGGGGTGGCGCGCAGTTCGCTGCGGGCCGTCGGGGTCGGCACACCCGGCATCGTCGAGGCGGACGGCCGGGTGCGGCTGGGCACCGCGCTGCCCGAGTGGACGGGGCTGCGTCTCGGCGAGCGGCTCAGCCGGTCCTTCAAGTGCCCGGTGCTGGTGGAGAACGACGCCAACACGGCGGCCGTGGCCGAACACTGGAAGGGCGCGGCCACCGATTCCGACGACGTGGTGATGGTGATGGCCGGGCTGAGTCCGGGCGCCGGTTCGCTGATCGGCGGGCGGCTGCACCGGGGGTACGGCGGGGCGGCCGGGGAGATCGGCGCGCTGCACCTGCTGGGCCGGGAGGTGACCCCGGAGACGCTGCTGTCCACCACCGACGAGCCGCTGCACCCGCTGGACGAGCAGGCGGTCGCCGAGGTGTTCGCGCTGGCCCGCAAGGGTGACGCGCGGGCCCGGGCTGCCGTCGACCGGTTCATCCAGCGGCTGGTCCACGACGTGGCCGCGCTGGTGCTGGCGCTGGACCCGGAGCTGGTGGTGATAGGCGGCTGGGCGGCGGGCCTGGACGGCGTCCTGGAGCCGCTGCGCCGTGAACTCGCCCGCTACTGTCTGCGGCCGCCCCGGGTGGCTCTCTCCCTGCTCGGCGAGGCGGCGGTGGCGACGGGCGCGCTGCGGCTCGCCCTCGATCATGTGGAGGAGCAGCTGTTCGCGGTGGACGGGACGGTCACCGCCCGCGGCTGCCGGTGGGCTGGGGCATCGCGATGCGCGCCCGGGTGCAGAACCGGGGCGCGACCTGGTCGTCCGGCGCGGTGGCTAGGAGGCCTGCCGCTCGGGGCCGTGGTGGATCTCCACGCCGCCGGTGTCGCCGAAGGTCAGCCGGCAGGTGTCCGCGCGGTAGGTGGCGACGGAGAGCGCGGCGGTGCGGCCGGCGGCGAGGAAGCGGGTGGTGACGACCAGCACCGGGGCGCCGGGGAGACGGTCGAGCTCCTTGGCGTCGTCCGCGCGGGCCGAGCCGAGCTCCACTGCGCGGTCCTGGCCCTCCAGCTCCAGACGCTGCAGCTCACGCAGGACCGCACGCGCGCGGGCTGCTCCGGACGGCGCGTCGATCGCCGTCAGCTCCGGGACCGAGGCCGCCGGGATGTAGAGCAGCTCGGCGGCGACGGGCTGGCCGTGCGAGACGCGGGAGCGGCGCACGATGTGCACGGGCTCCTCCGCGCCGGTCTCCAGGGCCGCCGCGACGGCGGCGGGCGGCACCGCGAGGGTGCAGTCCGCGGGCTGCCAGGCGTCGCCGGAGGCACCCGGCCAGGCGTGCTGGTCGGTGCCCACCGCCACGCCCACGCGCGGGGGCGCGACCGTCGTACCGACACCGCGGCGGCGCTGCAGCCGGCCCTCCAGTTCGAGCTGTTCGAGGGCCTGGCGGAGGGTGGCCCGGGCCACGCCGAAGCGGGCGGCGAGGTCGCGCTCGTTGGGCAGGATCTCGCCGACCGAGAACTCCGAGTCCAGTGCCTCACTGAGCACGGTCCTGAGATGCCAGTACTTCGGTTCCGGCACCGATTCCAGCTGCGTGGTCCCCACCCTGTCCTCCGCAATCGCCGTGGTCCGGCGGCGTTTTAGCGCCCTTGTTTATTAAAGGTTGTTGTACTTATCTGCGACCATAGGACGGCGCGCACCCTTGGTCAAGACCAATCGTCGATCCCTTGGCCAACGCATAGAAAGCGGTGCCATAGACCGTTCACGAGGCGTTCGCGCGGGGGCGTTTTCGTGACATGGCGGCAAAGCTCCCGTCGCACCGCGAGAACCGCCCGGAACAGGGTGTTCACCGGACGGCCGCGGACCGCGCCGCCCCGTCCCGCCCCGTCCCGCCCGACACGCTCCCGCGCGTCCGGCGGAATCGCGCCGCGCTCCGCACCCCTGGCCCAGAATGATCCGCGGACCGTCGGCGGCCGCGGCCCCGGGCGTGGAGGCAGCCGGTGCGGCGAACCCGCGGGACGGCACGGCACCCCGTTTTCAACCTGGAGCCACACAGGGCGCGTTGACGGGACAGGCCGACGTGCGACACACCCCATCGGGGACTACCCGCGAGTAGCAATTGCTGACAAGCTGTCTACGGCGTCCACCGAAGTCCCAGACGAGGAGCCTCCATGTCCGCCACCGTCTCCTTCGAAGTCCCGGCCGCGCTCGGCGGGCAGGATGTGACCGTCTCGTACGCGCGCGTGGGCAGCGGCGAACCCCTGGTCCTCATCCACGGCATAGGGCATCACCGGCAGGCCTGGGACCCCGTGGTGGACATCCTCGCGACCGAGCGGGACGTGATCGCCGTGGACCTGCCCGGCTTCGGTGCCTCCCCGGCCCTTCCCGACGGCCTCACCTACGACCTGCCGACCACCAACGCCGTGCTCGGCGCCCTGTTCGAGACCCTGGAGCTGGACCGGCCGCACGTGGCGGGCAACTCGCTCGGCGGGCTGCTGGCGCTGGAACTGGGCCGCGAGAAGCTCGTACGGTCCGTCACCGCCCTCTCCCCCGCCGGCTTCTGGTCGCAGGCGGAGCGGCGCTACGCCTTCGGCGTGCTCATCGCCATGCGGCGGATCGCGGAGCGGCTGCCGCTCCCGCTGATCGAGCGGCTGTCCCGGTCGGCCGCCGGGCGGACGGCCCTGACCAGCACCATCTACGCCCGCCCGGCGCGCCGTTCACCCGAGGCCGTGGTCGCGGAGACGCTGGCCCTCGCCCATGCCGGCGGATTCGCCGAGACCCTGCGGGCGGGCTCCGCCGTCCAGTTCACCGACGACGTCCCCGGCATCCCGGTCACCGTGGGCTGGGGCACCCGGGACATGCTGCTGGTGCGCCGCCAGGGGGTCCGGGCCAAGCAGATCATCCCCAAGGCCCGGCTGGTCCGGCTGCCCGGCTGCGGACACTGCCCGATGAACGACGACCCGGCGCTGGTCGCCCGCGTCATCCTCGACGGCAGCCGCTGACGGGAGGCCGAGCACCGCCGCCGTGCCCGCACCAGCCACCGGCTTGTCCGCGCCGGCCGCCGGACGGCTGTCAGCCGACGGCACGATGCGACGCGGGGCCGGGGCGACCGGGATCCCGCGGTCGGCACGGTCGGGCAGAGCACAGGTAATCGCGACTGGCGGTCGGCGTTGAGGGACAAGCACGGGGATCGGTGACCGGCGGTCGGCTCGGCGCGCGAAGCACGGACCACCGCCGACCAACGGTCGGCACGCCGGGGACAAAGCACCGGCCGCCACCGGCCAGCGGTCGGTGTGGCGGACAAAGCGCTGGCTAGGCCGCTGGTGACCTGCGGTCGGCATGGCGGGACGGGGCGCGGGCCCCGTAACCGCCGTCGGCATGGCGGGACAAAGCATCGCAATCACCGACCAGCTGTCGGTGTCGCGGGACAGAGCACGGGCATCGGTGACCTGTGGTCGGCAGGGTGGGACGGGGCGCGGGCCGCCGGGTCATCTGTGGTCGGCGCGGTGGGGCGGAGTGTGGTCGGGTGCTGTGCGGAAGCCGGCGCGGTGGGGCCGAGGGGAGGTCACCGCCGGTCTGCGGCCGAGGTGGGGCAGGGCGCCGGAGCCCAGGGCGACCCCGGCACCCACCAGGACGCCGCCGACGGCCTGGGCAGGTCCGTAGGAGCCCGTTCCGACGAGCGGGGCGGTGCACACGGCGGCGAGCGGGACGAGGCCGGTGAAGAGCGTCGCGCGCTCCGTGCCGATCCGCTGCACGCCCATGTACCAGCACACGAACCCGACGACCGTCACCACGGCCGCCTGCCACAGCAGCCCGGCCGTCTCCGTGGCATCGGGTCGGCGCAGCCACGCCCCGCCGTCGAGCACGGCCCCGGTCAGCGCCGCCTCGGCCGCGGCGAGGGCGCACACGGTGGCGGTCAGCAGCCGTGGTCCGAGCGCCCGCAGCACCGGTCCGGCGAGCACCGCGAACCCGACCTCACCTGCCAGGGCGCACAACGAGAAGGCGAGACCGCCGCCGTCCGTCCGCCCCCAGCCCTGCACCGCGAAGGCACCGGCCGCGACAAGCAACGCCCCGTGGAGGACGAGGCGTTGGGGCCGACGGCCGTCAAGAAGCGGGACCAGGACCGCGACCACCACCGGGGCGCAGCCGACGAAGACGCCCGGGACCGCCGGTTCCGCGGTGCGCTCGGCGGCGAGGATCGCCAGGTTGAAGCCGACCATCCCGACGGCGGCGAGCAGGGCCAGCCGCAGCCACGCACGCGCCCCCAGCCCGCGCAGCCGCTCGGCCGCGCTCCGCCCGACGAACGGCACGAGCAGCAGGCAGGCCAGTCCGTAGCGGAGGAACTGGCCGCCCGCGTAGGGATAGTGGCCCAGCACGCTGTTGGCGGTGAAGGAGCCGCCGACGAGGACGTAGGCGAGCGCGGTCAGCAGGGCACCGCGCGTGATGGTCGCGTTCATGAGGACGACGTTAGGAACCTGGGCGGCCCGGATTAAGGTCCACTTCCATGACGTCATCGGGGACCAATCCGGGCGCCCTGCCGGGCTCCGCCGCGTGGGAGCTGCTGCTGCCGGCCGCGTCCGCGCCGGCACGCGCGCGTGGCCGTTTCCTCCAGGCGGCGCTGCGGGAGGCGATCCGCGCGGGGCGGCTCGCGCCCGGCACCCGCCTGCCGTCCAGCCGCGAGCTGGCCAAGGATCTCGGGGTGTCGCGGGGGCTGGTCACGGAGGCGTACGAGCAGCTGACGGCGGAGGGCTACCTGCGCAGTGACCGCGGGGCGGGCACCTGGGTGGGCGGTGCCGTGCGGGCGGCGGCGCCACGCGCGCGTGATCTCGCGCCGCGCCCGCAGGGTGTCCGGGTGGACTTCCTGCCGGGGTCACCGGATCTCTCGCTGTTCCCGCGCGCCGCCTGGGCCGCCGCACAGCGCGAGGTGCTGGCGGAGCTGCCGCACCGCGACCTCGGCTATCCGGACCCGCGCGGACTGCCCCGGCTGCGCTCGGCCCTCGCCGAACTGCTCGCCCGGCGCCGGGGCGTGGTCGCCGACCCGGAGCGGATCGTGGTCGTCTCCGGGGTGGCGCAGGCGGCGGCGCTGCTCGGCTCCGTGCTGCACGCGCGCGGGGTGCGCGAGATCGGCGTGGAGGACCCCGGCAGCCCGCAGCACGACGGCCTGTACGCGGCAGCCGGGCTGCGCGCCGTACCGCTGCCCCTGGACGACGAGGGCCTGGCACCGGGCCCGCTGCACGCGTCGGGCGTCCGCGCGGTGGTGACGACGCCCGCCCACCAGTACCCGACCGGGATCGCCTGCTCCGCCGGACGCCGCACCCGGCTGCTGGACTGGGCCCGGTCGGTGGACGGGCTGCTGCTGGAGGACGACTACGACGGCGACTTCCGTTACGACCGGGCCCCGGTCGGCGCGCTCCAGGGCCTCGATCCGGAGCGGGTGGCCTACATGGGGTCGGTCAGCAAGTCCCTCGCCCCCGGACTGCGGCTGGGCTGGCTGCTGGTGCCGGAGTTCCTGACGGACGACGTCGTCGACCGGAAACGGACCATGGACCTGGGGCACCCTTCCGTCGACCAGGCGGTGTTCGCCCGGTTCCTGGAGCGCGGCGACTACGACCGGCAGCTGCGCCGCTGCCAGCGCGCCTACCGGGAGCGGCGGGACGTCCTGATCGCCGCCCTGACCGAGCACTTCCCGCACGCGCGCGTGTCGGGGATCGCGGCAGGGCTGCACGCCATCGCCGAACTGCCCGAACGGTACGGGCCGGAGAGCCGCTTCGTGCGGCTGGTGGCGGCGGCCGGGGTCGCGGTGCGTCCGTTGAGCGCGTGCACCCATGCGCGGGGCGAGGAGTCCGCCGTACGGCTGGTGCTGGGATACGCGCATCTGCCGGCGGCACGGATCCGGGAGGGGGTGCGGCTCATGGCGGCAGCCACCGACAGGTGACATCCCCTGGGCCGGTCAGTTGTTCACTTGCGGTTTCCGTGTGCGCTGCGGCGCCCCAGTAGTTGTGGCTGTGCACAACTGGCCGGATCCCGCTCTGGAGGCCCTTCCATGTCCCTTTCGCTCCCCGGCCGTCGCAGCGTGCTGCGCGGCTCGCTCGCCGCGTCTGCGGCCCTGACCCTGCCCACGGCGCTCGGTTCGGCGCCGGCGTTCGCACTGTCCGGGCGCCCCCGCGCGGACTGGGGCGTACAGGCGGGCGACGTGACCGCCGACTCCGGCCTGGTGTGGGTCCGTTCGGACCGGCCGGCCCGGATGATCGTGGAGACCTCGGCCACCGAGTCGTTCCGCAACCCCCGCCGATGGCGCGGCCCGTTGCTCGGCGCGGACAGCGACTTCACCGGCACCACGCGGCTGCACGGGCTGCCGTCCGGCGAGCAGATCCACTACCGTGTGCTGCTCGCCGACCCGGACGACCCGCGCCGCACCGGCGAGCCGGTCACCGGCACCTTCCGTACGGCGTCCACACGGCGGCGGCAGGACGTGAAGTTCGTGTGGTCCGGCGACCTGGCGGGGCAGGGCTGGGGCATCAACGAGTCACTCGGCGGCTACCGCATCTTCGACGCGATGGCGAAGCTGGACCCGGACTTCTTCCTGTGCAGCGGCGACAACATCTACGCCGACGGCGTCATCTCGGCGACCCAGGCACTGCCCGACGGCAGCCTGTACCGCAACGTCACCTCCGAGGCCAAGTCGCATGTCGCGGTCACGCTGGACGACTTCCGCGGCAACTTCCGCTACAACCTGCTCGACCAGGCGCTGCGCCGGTTCAACGCCCAGGTCCCGAACGTCATCCAGTGGGACGATCACGAGGTCCGCAACAACTGGTACCCGGGCGAGGTCATCGGCACCGGCACCGCCTACCCGGCCGGCACCAGGCTGGACGACATGGCGCTGCGCTCCCGGCAGGCGTTCTCCGAGTACTTCCCGATCTCCACGATCAGCGGCCGTCCGGACGGCCGGATCTACCGCGTCCACCACCACGGCCCGCTCCTCGACGTGTTCGTGCTGGACATGCGGACGTACCGCGACGCCAACTCGCCCGACGACCAGACGACCGACCCGCAGGGCATCCTCGGCGCCGAGCAGCTGGAGTGGCTCAAGCGCGAGCTGTCCCGGTCGCGTGCCGTGTGGAAGGTGATCGCCGCGGACATGCCGCTCGGGCTGGTCGTCCCCGACCCGGTCGAGGGCAAGGCCAACTTCGAGGCCGTGGCCCAGGGCGACCCGGGCACGCCGCTCGGCCGTGAGCTGCAGATCGCGGAGCTGCTGCGGTACGTCAAGCACCGGAAGATCACCGGCACGGTCTGGCTGACGGCCGACGTCCACCACACCTCGGCCCAGCACTACGACCCGTCGCGGGCCGCGTTCAAGGACTTCGCGCCGTTCTGGGAGTTCGTCTCCGGCCCGCTGAACGCCGGTGCCTTCCCGGCCAACGCGCTCGACGGCACGTTCGGCCCCGACCGGGTGTTCGTCAAGGCGCCGACCGCCTCGAACGTGTCACCCGCGGAGGGCTACCAGTTCTTCGGCGAGGTCGACATCGACGGCGACAGCGGTGAACTGACGGTGCGTCTGCGCGAGTACGACGGCACCGTGCTGTTCACGCAGACCCTGCAGCCGGGCCGGGTCGGCCAGTAACTCCCGTACGCTCTTCACAGGGCCGCGCACCGGCGTCATCCCCCGGTGCGCGGCCCTGTCGCAGCTCCCGCCGCGAGTCCTTCCACGTCCCCGAACTCGCCTTCCAGCAGTGCGTTTTCGCAGGTCAGGACGATTGTCAGTGGTCGCCTCTACGGTTTTCCCATGACGCGATCCTCACAGGCCGTGGCCTATCGCCAACCCTCCGTGCTGCATTCCGCCGCCGACGGCCGCCGGCTCGGTCTGGAGACCTCCCGGGGCGCGACGCCCACCGGGGTCGAGGACCATCCGCGGTTCTTCGCGGGCTTCCTGACCTCGCCTCAGGTGGCCGCGGCCGGGCTGCTCGCGGTGGCCGACGTGGCGGCCGCGCGGTACTACCAGCCGCAGCTGCGCGCCTCGCTGGACCCGGTGGTGACGGGCAACGGCGACCGGCTGCGCTTCGAGTCCTTCTCCGGCTGCGGCGGGGTGTACGCCAGGCTGGACGTCCTCGGCCCGGGGCTGGACGGCGGCGAGGTGGGTCACGGCACGACGAACGTCGACGTCAACAACCCGCTGCGGGAGGCGCTTTCGCGGCTCGGCTCGGACGACCCGCTCCATCTGCGGGTCGGCCCCGAGGAGTTGGCGGTCACCACGCTGGACGGCCCGGTGGTGGAGAAGAAGGTCCCGCTCCCGGACCGCTGGCTGCGCGGCTTCGCCGAGGCACAGGTCACGGCGGCCGGGTTCGAGCTGCGGGCCGAGCTCCCGGCGGACGAGGCGGTGCGGTTCCTGCGCTCGCTCCCCCGCGGCGGCACCGCGCGCCGGGGCCCGGCGGGTCCCCGCTGGGTGGTGCCGGTGGGCCGGGGGCTGCGGCCGACGACCCGTCCGGTGCCGGGCGCGGTGTGCCTGCCGGGACCGGAGCGGCTCACCGCGCTGCAGCGGGTGCTGCGCCATGCGACGGCCCTGCGCGTCTACGGCCCGCAGGGCGCCCTCGCCGCCTCCGGTACGGCCGCGGCCTGGGAGGTCGTGCTGCCCGGCATGCGGCTCACGCTGACCCTGTCGCCGGACCCGGCCCGGGGGTTCTCGGGTGAGGGCGGCGTCCTGGACGCGCTCGCCACCGACGAGGCCGCCGAGGACGCGGAGCTGATCGCGGTCCTGCTGGCGTGGGAGCCCCGCGTCGACGTCGCCGACCTGGCCGCCTCCGCCGGGCTCACCCCGGAGCGGGTCCGCGCGGCCCTGATCCGCCTCGGCACCTCGGGGCGCGTCGGCTACGACACGGCGGAGGCCGCCTACTTCCATCGCGAACTGCCGTACGACGCGGGGCGAGTGGAGCGGCACAACCCCCGGCTGCGGTCGGCCCGGGCGCTGGTGGCCGCGGGCGCGGTGGCCCTGGACGGCGAGCTGGGCACGGTGACGGCCGAGGACGGTCATGTGCACCGGGTGCGGGACGCGTCGGGGGTGCTGAGCTGCAGTTGCCTGTGGTGGGCGAAGTACCGGGGCGGGCGCGGGCCGTGCAAGCACGCGCTGGCGGTCCGGATGGTACGGCGGGGGGCCGTGGTGGAGCACGAGAGGGAGCAGAACATGGCGCAGGACATGGCGGAGATCGGCGGGGGTGCGTGATGGGCGCGGTGCTGGAGGCGGTACGGGCGGGGCGTGTCGGGGAGACGGCCCTCCTGGTGAAGAAGTTGACGGATGCCGAACGACGCTCGCTGCTGCCGGAGTTGCAGGCGCTGCGCAAGGAGCTGCGGGCCGCGCCGTGGGAGAGCCGGTCCGAGCGCAGCTATCCGGCGCTCCAGGTGGCCGGGGCCATGTGCCACTCGGGGGCCGCGGCGGCCGCGACCTGGATCGCCGGATCGGACATGCGCTGGCGGCAGGCGCCGGCGGACATGGTGCTGAAGGTGCTGGCGGACCGGGACACCGGCTGGCAGGCCGATGTGGCCCGCCGGCTGGCCGCGCGGCCGGTCTCCGCGGACGTGCCGTTCCAGCTGATGGCGGGACTGGTCCGCCGCTCGGGATGCGAGGTGCCGGTGACGGACGCCTATGTGGTCGGCTGGGTCCGCCACATCGGCCACGGTTGGGGGCGGGTCCCCCTCGTCGACCGGCTGCGCGCCGAGCCGGATCTCGCGCCGCTGGTGAACGGCCTGTTCGAGCTCTCCGATCTGGGCGAGGTCCGCTGGCTGTTCGGCGAGGGTCCCGGTTCCTGGCAGAGCGCCCTCGCGGAGCTGACCGGCGCCGGCGTGCTGGAGCGCAAGGCCGTGGCCGACGCCTGTGTGGCCCGGCTGCTGCGCGGCGGCGGCCCGACCGACCACCGGGTCTTCCTGCCGCTGCTGGGCCTGCTCGCCCTCACCCGGGAGGAGGTGCGCGAGCGCGTCGCCGACTGGACGGCCCTGGCCCGGGACGCCGCCTCCCCGGTGGCCGCACACGCCCAGTCGGTCCTCGCCGCCCTCGCCCTCGACGGCGACCTCACCCCGCGGCAGCTCGCCGAGGCCTCCGAAGGGCTGCTGTTCCGCACCGAGAAGAAGCTGGTGCGCGCCCAGCTGGTGCTGCTCGGCAAGGTGCTCGCCCGCGACGCGTCCACGGCGGCGGAGCTGCTGCCGGCCGTGGCCCAGGCGTTCGGGCACGAGGACACCCAGCTGCAGGAGCGGGCGCTGAAGCTGGTGGAGCGGCATGCGGAGCGGCTCGGCGGCGAGCCTTCGGTCCGATCCGACATCGCCGTCGCGGCCGAGCAGTTGAGCCCGGCCCTGCATGTCCGGGCGGCCGCGGTCCTGGGCCTCGCGCCGGTGGCGGCGCCCGAGGCGTACGAGGAGGTGCTGCCGCCGCCCCCGGAGCCGTTCCGGCTCATGGCCGCGCCGGATTCGGCCGTGGAACTCGCCGAGGAGGTCTCGGCCCTGCTGGCGGCCGACGGGGACGGGGACGTGGCCGCTTTCGAGCGGGCGCTGGACGGTCTGACCCGGCACGCCCACCGCGACCAGGACGCGCTGCGCGAGGCGCTCGAACCGGTGGTGGCCACCCGCTGGTGGCGACAGCCCGAGTGGCAGGGCCGGCGGGACGCCGAGGAGCACTTCGCCCGTACCCGACGCGGCCTCCTGGGCCCCGAGGGCGGCCTCGAACTGGTCCTGGCCACGCTGTACGGAACCGTGAGCACGGCCACCCTGCTCGCCGGGCTGCAGCACGGTCCGGCCGACCACGAGTGCGCGCGCCACGGGTTCTCCCGGATCCTCGACGTCCGGCTGCGCGAACTGGCCTACCGGATACGGACGGACCCGCAGCCCCTGCTCCTGGCCACGCCGTCGTGGAGCACCGGGCACCTGGAGCCGGGCGAGCTCGTCGACCGGCTCGACACCTGCCGTCGCCTCGGCGCCCGGGTGGGCGAGGTCGACTTCGCCCAGGCCCTGCTGCGGGTCCGGCACGAGGACCGTACGGCGGCCCTGGCCGCCGCCGGGCGGGCGGGCGGACTCGGCACGCCCGAAGGCGAGCGGCTCGCGCGCTGGCTGTCCGCCGGGGAGCCCGCCCTGCCCGGCTCCGGCCTTCGGACATCGGGTCCGCGCATCCTGATCGAGTCCGGCGAGGTCCGGGAACTCCGGACGGACTTCCCCGAGGCGTTCCGGCGGCTGGGCCGGCCGTTCACGACGTCCGACGCGGTCCGGTACTGCTACCACTGGGGCCAGGAGAACCACCGGCACTGGCTGGCCACACTCCCGGAGCTGCGGGAACTCGTCGCCGTACGGCTGGTGCACGAAGTCTCCGAGGCCGCCCTGGACGACGAGCGGGGCGTGGCCGCCGCCCTGCCGCTGCTCGCCGAGTCCGGCGGGGTCGCCGGCGAGAGCACGCACCTGTGCGTGGCGTACGGGCTGGGCGCCCGGCATCCGGAGGACCGGCTGGCCGCGGTGGACGCGCTGCTGGTGCTCGCCGGGCGCGGACAGCTCGACGCGGAGCGGCTGGGCGCCGACCTCGGACTGCTGGTCCGGCTCGGTGCGGTGAAGCCGCTGCGGCTGGCCGAGTCGGCCCGGACGGCGGCGGCCACGGGGGCCAACGCGACGATATGGGAGATGCTCCGGCACACCCTGCCCGTGCTCCTCGCCGACCTCGCGACCGGGGGGACCGCGGGTGCCTCGGGGACGGCCCGTGGACTCGGGGAGCTGCTCTCGATCGCCGCGGACTGCGCCGAGCGGTCCGGGGCCCGGGGTGAGCTGCCTCATCTCTCGGGGGCGGCGGGCCGGCCCGGCTCGGCGCGGCTGGTGGTCCAGGCCCGTCGGCTGCGGGACGCACTGGGCGTGGCGGCGGCCGCCTGAGAGGGGAAGGAATCGGTCATTTCCCGGACCTCGGCAACCGCACAAACCGCCACGAAAAGAACGTATGCATGCTTTACCCATCGGTCACAGAGCGTTCGTGATCACGCAACACCCTTGGTTCACAGTGGCTGCATGAATCGAGACATGTCTGATGTGACACGCGCGCGGAACGGGCGCCCCGTGCACCACTGGCGACGGGACGTCGTAGAACTCGCCGCCCTGTTCACGGCCGTCGCGGTGGCGGACGCGGTGGCCAACCTGATCGGGCACGGGCCCGACGGTCCGGCGCTGCTGGTGATCTCGGCGCTGGTGCTGGCGGCCACGGCGGGCTTCCACGCATGGTGGGCGAGGCGCCCAGGTCACGCACCGCCGGTGACGGACAGCGATACCGGCACCCGGCCGGCCGTCACCGAGACACGGCAGACCGGGACCGGCGCGGACACCTCGGGGACCGGGGACCGGGCGAGCACACTGTGGCGGCTGCGGACGACGGTGCGGGACGAACCCGGTTCGCTGGCGGCGCTCTGCACCGCGTTCGCCGGGCACCGCGTGGACATCCTGAGCCTGCAGACGCATCCGCTGGCCGACGGGACGGTGGACGAGTTCCTGCTGCGGGCCCCGAGTGAGCTGATCGGCGGCGAGATCACGCGGGCGGTCGCGCTGGCCGGGGGCACGGACACCTGGATCGAGCGGGCCGACGCCCATGATCTGGTCGACGCCCCGACCCGGGTCCTGGGCCTGGCCACCCGCACCGCGCTGGACGCGGCGGAACTTCCGCTGGCCCTCCGGCAGTTGTTGGGGAGGTGCACGATCCGCTCGCTCCCCGCCCACCCGGTCGGCGGGGCCCGGAGCCCCGAGACGGTTCCCGTCGAGGGGGCGCTGGAGGACACCGTGATGCGGCTGCGTGCGCCGGAGGGGGGAGTGATCACCGTGGAACGGCCGTATCTCCCGTTCACGCCGACGGAGTTCGCGCGGGCGCGGGCGCTGGTGGAGCTGGACGCCCGGCTCGGGCCGCGCATCCCGCGCAGCCAGGACGTGATCGCGTTGCCCGCGGGCGACGCGATCACCGTGCGCCGGGCCGACACCGGTGACCTGGAGGCGGCGAAGGCGATGCACGAGCGTTGCTCGCCGCGGACCCTCGGGCTGCGCTACCACGGCCCGGTCGGGGACGCGGACCGGTACCTGAACCACCTGCTCAGCCCGCGCTTCGGCCGCACGCTGGCCGTGCAGACCGCGTCGGGCCGGATCGTCGGTCTCGGGCATCTGCTGTGGGACGGGGACGAGACGGAGGTGGCGCTGCTCGTGGAGGACGCCTGGCAGCGGCGCGGCATCGGCGGCGAACTGCTGACCCGGCTGGTGGGGATGGCCGTCGAGGCGGGCTGCGAGAGCGTGTACGCGGTGACTCAGGCGTCCAACACGGGGATGGTGGCGGCGATGAGGGGGTTGGGGTTGCCGTTGGATTATCAGATCGAGGAGGGGACGTTGGTCATCACGGCGCGGCTGGCGGCGGGGCCGGGTGATGCCGTGACTGCCGCGGGGTGGCTTTCCAGTGCGGGTGAGTTGGGGAACGCCGAAGCGCCGTAGGGGGCATGGTCTGCGCGGCGGCTGCGGGTGTGTTGTGGCTGGTCGCGCAGTTCCCCGCGCCCCTTTCGGGGCGCTGCAGCTGACGGGGTGCTACTGCTGAAGGGGCGCTACAGCACCCCCAGTGCCCGGTCCAGGTCCGCCCACAGGTCGTCCACGTCCTCCAGGCCCACCGACAGGCGCAGCAGTTGGTCGCTCACCCCGGCGCTGCGGCGGTCCCCCTCCGCGACGACGCGGTGGCTGATGGACGCCGGGTGCTGGATGAGGGTGTCGACGCTGCCGAGGCTGACGGCGGGGGTGATCAGGCGTACCCGGGAGACGACCTCGTGCGGGTCGTCGTACACCTCGAAGGCGATCATCGCGCCGCCCAGTCGCGGGTAGTGGACGCGGGCGACGCGCGGGTCGGCGGTGAGGCGGCGGGCCAGTTCGGCTGCGGTGTCGGAGGCGGCGCGGACCCGTACCGGGAGCGTGGCCAGGCCGCGCAGCAGCAGGTAGCCGGCCAGGGGGTGCAGGACGCCGCCGGTCGCGAAACGTATCTTTCTCAGCTGCCCGGCGAACTCCTCGTCGCAGGCGACCACTCCGCCGAGCACGTCGCCGTGGCCGCCGAGGTACTTGGTGGCGCTGTGCAGCACGAGCCGTGCGCCGAGTTCGGCGGGGCGTTGCAGCACCGGGGTGGCGAAGGTGTTGTCGGCGAGCAGCGGAACCGTGCCGCAGGCGTGGGCGACGGCGCGCAGGTCGAGTTCGGCGAGGGTCGGGTTGGCCGGCGACTCGACCAGCACCAGGCCGGTGTCGGGGCGCAGCGCGTCGGTGATCCCGGCCGGGTCGGTCCAGGTGACCTCGGTGCCGAGGAGGCCGGCGGTGAGGAGATGGTCGCTGCAGCCGTAGAGGGGCCGTACGGCGACGACATGGCGCAGGCCGGTCGACGCGCGGGCGAGGAGGACGGCGGACAGGGCGGCCATGCCGCTGGCGAAGGCGACCGCAGCCTCGGTGCCCTCCAGACGGGCCAGGGCGGTCTCGAAGCGGGACACCGTCGGGTTGCCGAGGCGTCCGTAGACCGGCGGTCCCGCCGGGTCCGCGCCGTCGGTGGCGAAGGCGTCGATGCGGGCGGCCTCGGCGCGGCTGTCGTACGACGGGTAGGTGGTGGACAGGTCGATCGGCGGGGCGTGCAGGCACTGGCGGGCGAGGTCGTCGCGGCCCGCGTGCACGGCCTCGGTGGCCAGGGCGCGCGGCGTGCGGGAGGCGTGGCCGCGGACGGGCGCCGGGGCGTCGTAGGTGCTCGCTGAGTCCATGACCGCAGGGTGAACACCCGACGGGAGATGTGGGGTGTGCCCCGTGTTACGTTCGGGCCATGGCTGATTCCGTCGTACTGGATCCGGTCGATCTGCATCTGCTGCGGCTGCTTCAGAACGACGCCCGGACCACTTACCGCGATCTCGCCGCCCAGGTGGGCGTGGCGCCGTCGACGTGTCTGGACCGGGTGACCCGGCTGCGCCGCTCCGGGGTGATCCTCGGGCATCGCCTTGAGCTGGATCCGGCCAAGCTCGGGCGCGGTCTGGAGGCGCTGCTGTCGGTGCAGGTCAGGCCGCACCGGCGGGAGTTGGTGGGACCGTTCGTGGAGCGGATCCGGGCGCTGCCGGAGTCGCGGACGGTGTTCCATCTGACCGGTCCCGACGACTACCTGGTGCATGTGGCCGTGGCGGACATGGCGGACCTGCAGCGGCTGGTCCTGGACGAGTTCACGGCTCACCGGGAGGTCGCCCGGGTGGAGACCCGGCTGATATTCCAGCAGTGGGAGTGCGGGCCCCTGCTTCCGCCGGTGTCGGCGGCCCAATCCCCGTGACGCGCGGTGGTCCGGCGTACGAGGATGGACCGCATGTCACAGACCAACAGCCCGCTGCCCCGTCAGGTCGCCGACACCTACGTCGACGAGCTCATCGCCCTCGATCCGATCACCGGTACCTTCCTCGGCGTAAAGGAGAGTTCGAGCAGGCTGCCCGACACCTCGCCGGCCGGCGCGGAGGCGCTCGCCCGGCTGGAGCGCGACACGCTCGCCAAGCTCGACGAGGCCGAGCGGCAGCCCGGTGCGGACAGTGACATCGAGCGTCGCTGCGCGCGTCTGCTCCGTGAGCGGCTCAACGCCTCCCTCGCCGTGCACGAGGCCGACGAGAGCCTGCGTTCCGTCAGCAACCTGAGCTCCGCCGCGCACGCCGTGCGCCAGGTGTTCACGGTGACGCCCACCGCCACCGAGGAGGACTGGACGGCGGTCGCCGCACGGCTGCGCGCGGTGCCGGCCGCGCTGGAGGGCTACCGGCAGTCCCTCGAACTCGGCCTGGACCGGAAGCTGTACGCCGGTCCGCGTGCCACCGCGACCTTCGTCGGACAGCTCGGCGAGTGGGCCGACACGGGCGACGGCAAGGGCTGGTTCGAGCAGTTCGCGGCGTCCGGGCCGGAGGCGCTGCGCGCCGAGCTGGACGAGGCGGCCCGCGCCGCCACCGAGGCGGTGCTGGCGCTGCGCGACTGGATGCGGGACGTGTACGCGCCCGCGATCGAGGGCGCGCCGGACGTGGTGGGCCGGGAGCGGTACGCCCGCTGGGTGCGCTACTTCAACGGCACCGACCTCGATCTGGACGAGGCGTACGCGTACGGCTGGTCCGAGTACCACCGGCTGCTCGGCGAGATGAGGGCCGAGGCCGAGAAGATCCTGCCCGGCGCGGCCACGCCGTGGGTGGCGCTGGCGCACCTGGACGAGCAGGGCACCCACATCGAGGGTGTCGACGAGGTGCGCAGCTGGCTGCAGTCGGTGATGGACGAGGCCATCGAGAAGCTGGACGGCACCCACTTCGACCTGGCCGAGCGGGTGCGCCGGGTCGAGTCCCGGATCGCTCCGCCCGGCAGCGCGGCGGCGCCGTACTACACGCCGCCGTCGGACGACTTCACGCGCCCGGGCATCACCTGGCTGCCGACCATGGGCCAGACCCGGTTCCCGGTCTACGACCTCGTCTCGACCTGGTACCACGAGGGCGTGCCCGGCCACCACCTCCAGCTGGCTCAGTGGAAGCACATCGCCGAGAACCTCTCCCGCTACCAGGCCAGCGTGGGCATGGTCAGTGCCAACGCCGAGGGCTGGGCGCTGTACGCGGAGCGGCTGATGGACGAACTGGGCTTCCTCACGGACCCGGAGCGTCGCCTCGGCTACCTGGACGCGCAGATGATGCGGGCCGCGCGGGTCATCATCGACATCGGCATGCACCTGGAGCTGACGATCCCGGACGACTCCCCCTTCCACCCCGGGGAGCGCTGGACGCCCGCGCTGGCCCAGGAGTTCTTCGGCACGCACAGCAGCCGGCCCGCGGACTTCGTGGAGAGCGAGCTGACCCGCTACCTGTCCATGCCGGGGCAGGCCATCGGCTACAAGCTGGGTGAGCGGGCCTGGCTGCTGGGCCGGGAGAAGGCCCGGGAGCGGCAGGGCGCCGGCTTCGACCTCAAGTCCTGGCACATGGCGGCCCTGTCCCAGGGTTCGCTGGGCCTGGACGACCTGGTGGAGGAGCTGTCGCGGCTCTGACCGTACGGGCCCGCGCCTGACGGGCGGCAGGACCCGGCGGGCGCCCACCACGCGTGGGCGCCCGGCGGGAGCCGTGGCCCGGTCGGCGCCGGTCTGCCGTTCGGGGGTGCTCCGGTGGCGGCGGCCGGTGGCAGCGGGCTTGCTGGTGCCGGGGGCCAACGGACTCAGGAAGCGAGCCGCGCATGCAGACCTCCACGCCCCCACGGCAGCCGTTGCAGACCCCGCGCGCCGCCGGCGTGGCCGGGATCGTCTTCGCGCTGCTGCTCGCCGCCGCCATGGTGCTGATCCGGCTGGGCATCCCGCAGGGCGCCGACGCGGTCAGCACCCAGCGGCCGGATCCCACCCAGCTCAGTGCCGTCCGCGCGGCCCTGATGCTGGTGCCGTTCGCCGGCATCTTCTTCCTGTGGTTCGTCGGCGCCGTCCGCTCGCACGTCGGCGACGCCGAGGACCGGTTCATGGCCACCGTGTTCCTCGGCAGCGGCCTGGTCTTCACGGCCACGATGTTCGGCGCCGCCGCCGCGGCCGCGGCCGTGCTGGACACCGCTCATCCGGCGGGTACCTCGCCGTCCCGGCCCACCTGGGACTTCGGTCAGCACCTCGCGTACACGCTGATGACCGGGTACGCGATGCGGATGGCGGCCGTCTTCGCCTGTTCCGCGTCGGTGATCGGGCACCGCCTGGGCATCCTGCCGCGCTGGCTCACGCTGCTGGGTTTCCTCACCACCCTGGTCCTGCTGTTCGTGTCGGCCGCCGTGCCCTGGGCCGAGCTGGTGTTCCCGGCCTGGTCGCTGCTGCTCAGCGCGTACATCGTCATGGAGAGCTTCCGCCGCTCCGCCGCGACCCCGGCGGACCCCGCGGTCCCGGTGGCCTGACGGCTCACCCGATCGGCGGGCCCCGGCGCGCGACCGCGGGGGCGGGCTCCCATGCTGGCGTGCGGGGAGTTCTCCGCCGTCCGAGACTGACATGACGGACCGCGGTACGCACCGGACCTGGCCACCGGAAGGGCGGAGCCATGATGCGCCTTGTCGTCGACCTCAACAGATGTCAGGGATACGCGCAGTGCGCGTTCCTCGCGCCGGACGTCTTCGCCATGCACGGCGAGGAGTCGCTCGTCTACAACCCGCAGGCCGAGCAGGAGCAGCGGGACCGGGTGGCGCGCGCCGTCGCCGCCTGTCCGGTGCAGGCGATCACGGCCGACGGCCTGGACGGATTCGCGGGAGGAACCTCCGATGCCGCCCACTGACTATCTCGACTGGCTGCGGCGCGAGGGCCGGATCGTGATCGTGGGTGCCTCGCTGGCCGGGCTGCGGGGCGCCGAGACGCTGCGCGCCGAGGGGTTCGCCGGCGAACTCACCATGATCGGCGACGAGCCGTACGAGCCCTATGACCGGCCGCCGCTGTCCAAGGCGGTACTGCTCGGCAGGGCGGCCCCGCACCACACCGCGCTGCCGCACCGCCTGGAGATCGACGCGAAGTGGCGGCTGGGCGTCGCGGCGACGAGTCTCGACGTCGAGGCCAAGCGGGTCCGGCTGGCCGACGGCGACGAGGTCGAGTACGACCGGCTGCTGATCGCCACCGGAGTGCGCGCCCGGCCCTGGCCGAAGGAGGACGAGGCCCACCTGGAGGGCGTGTTCACGCTGCGCACCCGGGACGACGCGGCCGCGCTGCTGCGGCGGATGAAGGCCGGGCCGCGCCGGGTGTTCGTGATCGGCGCCGGGTTCACCGGGTCGGAGATCGCCTCGGCCTGCCGCGAGCAGGGGATCGCGGTCACCGTGGCGGAACGCGCGGGCGCGCCGCTGGTGGGCGCCCTCGGCGGGGTGATCGGCTCGGTCGCGGCCGAGATGCACCGCGAGAACGGGGTGGACCTGCGCACCGGGGTCATGGTCACCGCGCTGGAGGGCGACCCGGCCGGGCGGGTGCGGGCGGTCCATCTGTCCGACGAGAGCATCGTCGAGGCGGATGTGGTGATCGTGTCGCTCGGCGCGACCCGCAACACCGAATGGCTGGCCGGTTCCGGTCTCGGCGCGGGCCCGCGGGGCATCGCCTGCGACGCGGGCTGCCGCGCCTTCGACTTCCGGGGCATCGTCACCGACGACATCTTCGTCGCCGGCGATGTCGCGCGGTCCCCGCACGCGCTGTTCGGCTACCAGTTCCTGTCCCTGGAGCACTGGGGCAACGCGGTCGCCCAGGCCGAGATCGCCGCCCACAACATGATCAGCCCGAGCGCCGAGCGGAGGCCGCACCTGTGGGTGCCGGCCTTCTGGTCGTCGCAGTTCGGCGTGAACATCAAGTCGGTCGGGGTGCCGCCGATGGGCGAGCAGATCATGATCACGCAGGGTTCGCTGGCCGAACGCCGGTTCGTCGGGGTGTACGGCCACAACGGCCGGACGATCGCCGCGGTGAGCTTCGACAACACGCGGTGGCTGGAGTTCTACCAGCGGGAGATCGAGCGGGGCGCGCCGTTCCCGGTGGAGTTCCCGACGGTGGACCGCCGTCCCGAGGGCCGGGTGCCGGTCGACTCCGACTTCCCGGACCCCGCCCTGCCGACGCACGGCCCCATGGTGACCCTCAGCGGCTACTCGCCGACCGACCAGCAGCTGGTCTTCCACCCCGCCCGCCACTGACCGCGCCCCGGCCCCGACGCTCCAAGGAACTGTCATGACGCAGACCTCGATGTTGCGCCAGATCACCGACTTCGCGAACCGCGCCAACCCGTACCCGCTGTACGAGGAACTCCGTAAGACGCCGGTGCTGCACGAGGAGGATGACGGCCCGTACATCATCAGCACCTACCACGACATCGAGGCTCTCCTCCACGATCCGCGGATCAGCTCCGACGCCGCCAACCTGGCCGCGCCCGGTGCGGACGAGCTGTCCGGTCCTGAGGCGACGGGGCTGCCGCCGAGCTTCATCCGGCTCGACCCGCCCGAGCACGACCGGCTGCGCCGGATCGCCAACAGCTCCTTCGGGCCGCCGCACCAGCCGCACCGGGTCGACAACATGCGGGGCCAGCTGGAGGAGATCGTCACCGAGCTGATCGACGGCCTCGGGGACGCCCGCGAGATCGACCTGGTCGACCAGGTCGCGTACCCCTTCCCGGTCACCGTGATCTGCCGGCTGCTGGGCGTGCCGCGCGAGGACGAGCCCCGCTTCCGGGCCTGGGTCGACCCGATCGTCGCCGGTCTCGACCCCGACAGCCGCACGGCCGCCGACTCCGAGAAGGCCGCGCAGGAGGCCCGGCTCCAGCTCGGCATGTACCTGAACGGCCTGGTGGAGCAGCGCCACAAGGAAGCCCGCGACGACATGCTCTCCGACCTGGTGCACAGTCACGGCCCGGACGGATCCATGACGACCATGGAGGTGCTCAGCACCTCGGTGCTGCTGCTCATCGCCGGCCACGAGACGACGGTCAACCTCATCACCAACGGCATGCTGACGCTGCTGCGCTACCCGCAGTACCTGGAGCGGCTGCGCGACGACCCGGGGCTGTCGGTGCGGATCGTGGAGGAGCTGCTGCGCTACGAGCCGCCGGTGCAGCTGCTGCCGCAGCGCACCTGCATCGCCGACCTGGAGGTGCACGGGGTGACGATTCCCAAGGGTTCGCGCATCTGGTTCGTGCTGGGCGCGGGCAACCGGGACCCGCACCGGTTCACGGATCCCGACCGCTTCGACCCGGACCGCCAGGACATCCAGCACCTCGGCTTCGGCAGCGGCATCCACAGCTGCTTCGGCGCCCCGCTGGCCCGCCTGGAGGCCCAGATCGCGCTGTCCCAGCTGGCTCGCAGGCTCGACAACCCCCGGCTGGTGGAGGACCCGCCGCCGTACCGGCCGAACGCGGTGCTGCGCGGCCCGCGGCACCTCGACATCGCGATCGACGGCATCAAGTGACGGCTCGTCAGGACGACAGCCGGCGCAACTGCACCAGGCCCAGCCAGGTTTCCGGGCCGGGCCTGGTGTAGGCGGCGCGCACCGCGTAGGTGCCGGGCTCCAGCGGGACCCGCAGATGGTCGCCGCCCTCGGCCTCGCCGCCCGGCCAGGCGGAGTCGAACAGGACGACGGGGCCCGGGACCTGCCAGCGGACCTCGTTCTCCCACACGGCGCCGTCGAGGGCGGCCGGCACCTGCGCCAGGAGTTCCTCCTCCGAGTTGGCGGCGGACCACCGTACGAAGGTGCCGTGGTCCGGCAGGAAGGACGTCGAGGCGGGTTCGTCGCCGAGGACCAGGGCCGTGCTGTCCCCGACCGGGAGCAGTCCGACGTAGCCGTCGACCTCGCAGGCCCGGTCGTAGTCGGTGGCCAGGTCCTCGCTGTCGGCGCCGGCCCAGAACGGCAGGACCGTCTCCGGGACCGCGACCAGCGGGCCGCCGCCCGACTCCACCCATTCCACCGCGCCTGGATCCGCATATCGAGTCATGGGGTGAACCTACACGGACAGCAACGGCACAGGTTCGCCTCCGGGAATCAGCAACCGCAGTCGCCCTCGACGGGTGCCGTGAGCGGGTCCGGGGCGCGGCGCTCCCGCCCCTGCCAGGTCTCGAACTCGAAGCCCTCACGCACCCAGTACTCGAATCCGCCGAGCATCTCCTTGACCCGGTAGCCGAGTTCGGCCAGCGCGAGGGCGGCGCGGGTCGCGCCGTTGCAGCCGGGACCCCAGCAGTAGGTCACCACGGGCACGGCCTTGTCGAGGAGTTCGGCCGCCTGCTCGGGGATGAGCGCGGTGGGCAGGTGGATCGCGCCGGGGATGTGCCCCTGGTCCCAGGACTCGGTCGAGCGGCAGTCCAGGACGGCGAAGCCGGGGTCGCCGCCGGCGGCCAGGGCGGCGGCCACGTCGGAGACGTCGGCGTGGAAGGCGAGGCTCGCCCGGAAGTGGGCGGCGGCCTCGGCGGGGGTGGCGGGGGCGACGCGCAGGACGGGAGTGACGGTGGTGGCGGTGGTGGCGGTCATGTCGGGCCTTTCGCTAGCAGCCTGGGCGGCGGATCTCCATGCCCGGAAATCTACGGCCGGTGATACCGCTCCCTGAAGGCGTGATCCCCGGCTCCGCCCTTGTCCGGCCGTGGATTCCCTGTTATCCATCCCCCATGACCGACTTTTCCCCGGACGCCACCGACCGGCGCATCCTCGACGTCCTCCAGCGCGAGGGCCGGGCCAGCTTCGCCGAGCTGGCGCGGGCCGTCGCGATGTCCCCGAGCGCGGTGACCGAGCGGGTGCGCAGGCTTGAGGAGACCGGCGTGATCCAGGGGTACACGGCCGTGGTCGACCCGGAGCGCCTCGGCCTGCCGATCCTCGCCTTCGTCCGGCTGCGCTACCCGAACGGCAACTACAAGCCCTTCCACGACCTGGTCGCCGCCACCCCCGAGATCCTGGAGGCGCACCACGTCACGGGCGACGACTGCTTCGTCATCAAGGTCACCGCCCGCTCGATGCGCCACCTGGAGGAGATCTCCGGCAGGATCGGCACCCTGGGCTCGGTGACGACGAGCGTCGTCTACTCCTCGCCACTCCCCCGCCGGGCGGTCGGCACCTGAGCGCTCCGCTGGGAGAGCCGCGACATGCCGTCGGTCGACTGCGGCGCCGTCGTGGCTGATCGCGCAGTTCCCCGCGCCCCTTTGGGTCGCTTCTCAGACCCCGCGCTGCCGCAGAGTCGAGCCCGATCTCCCCTTCGTGACCTCCAGTTGGGCGTGGATGCGGCGGCGCAGGTCGGCGACGTGGCTGACGATGCCGACGCTGCGGTCGCGTTCGCGGAGGGAGTCGAGGACGTCGAGGACCTCGTCCAGGGTCTGGTCGTCGAGGCTGCCGAAGCCCTCGTCGATGAAGAGGGTGTCGAGGCTGACGCCACCCGACTCGTCGGTGACGACGTCCGCGAGACCGAGGGCGAGCGCGAGGGAGGCGAAGAAGGTCTCGCCGCCGGACAGGGTGGCGGTGTCCCGCTCGCGTCCGGTCCAGGCGTCGACGACGTGCAGTCCGAGGCCGCTGCGACCGCGTCCGGTGCGGTCGTCGGAGTGGACCAGGGTGTAGCGGCCGGACGACATGCGCTGCAGGCGTACGGTCGCGGCGGCGGCGACCTGTTCCAGGCGGGCGGCCAGGACGTACGACTCCAGGCGCATCCGGCGCTCGTTGTCGGCGGAGGTGCCGGCGGTGAGTCCGGCGAGGCGGGCGACCCGGTCGTACTCCTCGCGCAGCGGGGCGAGTCGGCGTACGCCGTCGGTGGCGCGGGCGGACAGCCGGTCGAGTTCGGCGCAGCAGCGGGCCACCCGGTCGCGGGCGGAGGAGGCGTCGCGCAGCCGCTGGGCGGCCAGGGCTGCGGTGCGCTCCGCCGCTTCGACGTCGGCGGGCGGCTGCTGGGCGGCGGCCGCGGTGTCGGCCTCCGCCAGTGCGGCACGCACCGCGGCCTCCTCGGACTGCCATTCGTCCAGACGCCGTTGGAGTTCGCGGTGGGCGGTGTCGTCGAGGAGGGCGGCGGCCGCGGCCTGCGGGGTGTCGAAACCGGCCCGGTAGGCGGCGTCGGCGAGCCTGGCGTCGGTGTCCTTCAGATGCCGGGCGGTGTCCTCGGCGGCGCGTGCGGTGTCGGCGGCGCCGGTGAGCAGCGCCACCTGCCTCTCCAGTTGCGCGGCCCGTGCGGACACGCTGGCGGCGCTCCCCCGGGCCCGGTCCAACTCCTCTTCGAGGGCGGCCCGTTCCGCATCGAGGCCCTCGCGGCGGGTCAGCCGGGCGGCGGCCCGGACCTCGGCCTGCTGCCGTTCGTCCAGTCGGCGCTCGCGTTCCTGCTCGGCCAGCCGCAGCTGCTCGTGCGCCGCGTGCAGGGCGGAGCCGACCCGCCGGGCCTGGGCGTACTCCCGTTCCAACTCATCGGCCTGGGCGGCCAGTTGCCCGGTCGGGGTGTCTCCCGCCTCGGCAGTGGCGGCGGCCAGTGCCTCGCGTACGGTGCCGAGCCGCCGCTCGTCCCGGGCGCGCTGCTCGTCGGCGCGCTGCTGGGCGGCGAGCGCGCGTTCCTCGGCGTCGCGGTCGACGTGGCCCGCGAACTTCTCGGCCGGCGCCGGGTGTTCGGTGGCCCCGCAGACGGCGCACGGTTCACCGTCGGCGAGTTGAGCGGCCAGCTCGGCGGCGATGCCGTTCAGCCGCTGTTCCTTGAGGTCGAGCCAGTGCGTCCGCGCCTCGACGGCCCGCTCGGCGGAGGCGAGGGCCGCGCGCTGGGCCTCGTCGGTGTCCCGGCCCAGCTCGTCCCGCAGCCGCGCCGCCGCCAGCCGCCGGCGGGCGGGGTCGCGCTGTACGGCGAGCTGCTCGGCGCGGGTCGCGGCGTCCTGGGCGGCGTCGATACCGGACTGGAGTCCCGTGCGCCTGGCGTCCCAGCCGGCGAGCCAGCCCGCGGCCTCGCGCAGCACGTCCTCGTCGTCCCGTTCCTGCCGGTCGAGGCGGCCCCGCTCGTCGACGACCTCGGCGAGCCGTCGCTCGGCCCGGCGCCCGGCCTCCAGCCCGCCGAGCTCCTCGGCGGCCCGGCGGGCAGCGCCGGCGAGCCCTGCCGCACCGGCTCCCGCGAAGGTCTCCGGCAGCAGTGCACGCGCACGCACCTCGGCGGCGGCCGCGCCGCGGTGCCCCGCCTCGGCGGCCTCCCGCAGCTCCAGCGCCGACGCCACCGCCGCCGCCTTCCGGGCCCGCTCCATCCGCGCCTGCTCCGCCCGGCGCTCCCCGGCCCGCTCCTCCAGTCGTACGGCCCGCTGCCGCGCCTCGGCGAACCGGGCCTGCAACCGCGCCAGTTCGCGTACGTCGGCCAGTGCGCGGTCGGCCGCGAACTGGACCGACTCGGCGGCGGTGAGCCGGCAGTGGGCGACGGTGAGGCGCTCCCGTGCGGTGCTGCGGGCGACGGCCGCGGCGGCGAGGACGGCCGGGGCCAGGCCGGGCTCGCCAGGGGTCAGGTCGGGCAGCTCCATCGCGTCGCCGGCTTCCTGCTGCATCCGGTGCGCGTCGGCGAGCAGTGCGGAGTCGCCCTCCCGGACCCGGGCCTCGGTCGTCTTGCGGCGTTCGGCGAGGCGCTTCTCGACGTCGGCGAAGCGCTGGGTGTCGAAGAGCCGGCCGAGCAGTTGGCCGCGCGCACCGGCGTCGGCGCGCAGGAAGCGGGCGAAGTCGCCCTGGGGCAACAGCACGACCTGGCAGAACTGCTCGCGGCTCATGCCGAGCAGCTGGGTGATCTCCTCGCCGATCTCCTGGTGCGAGCGGCTGAGGTCCTTCCAGGCGCCGGCCGTCGCGTCGTACTCGCGCAGCCAGGTCTGGGCCTTGTCCAGTGTGGTGCCCGCGCCGCGCTTCTTGGGGCGCTCCCACGGCGGCTGCCGGGTGATCTCCAACCGGCGTCCGGCGACGGTGAGTTCGAGGCGGACCTCGGTGCGGGTGGCCGGGTCGGCGTGGTCGCTGCGCAGGGTGAGGCCCTGACCGCTCTGGCGGGCGCCGGGGACGGTGCCGTAGAGGGCGTAGCAGACGGCGTCCAGGACGGAGGTCTTTCCGGCGCCGGTGGGGCCGTGCAGGAGGAAGAGCCCGGCGGCGGAGAGCGCGTCGAAGTCGACGTCCTGGGAGCCGCCGAAGGGTCCGAAGGCGGTGATGTCGAGCCGGTGGAGTCTCATGCGGCCACCTCTGCGAGGCGGGGCGGGTGCGCTGTCACCGGGCCGTGCGGGTGGTCGGCCGCCGGGCGGTGCAAGAGGTCGGTCACCGGGACACCTCGCGTACCGCGCCGTCCGCGCGCACCGCGTCGAACGCCTCGCCCAGGACGGCCAGTTCGCGTTCGTCGGGGCCCGCGCCGCGCACATGGGCGACGAAGTCCTCGGCGATCTGCCGGTCGGTGCGGCCGGCCAGGCGACGGGCGTAGGTGACGTCGGGGTCGTCGGGGGCCCGGTCGGGGGCGAAGACCAGGCTGAGGGTGTGCGGGAAGCGGTCGGTGAGGCGGGCCATGGGGTCGGCGGGGCGGACCGGGTCGGTGAGGGTGGCCTCGACCCAGGCGTCCTCGTGCGCAGTGAGGGCGGGGTCGGCGAGCAGGTCGTCCAGGGTGCCGCGGATGCGGGCCAGCGGGCGCGGGACCGGGCAGTCGAGGCGCTCGGCGGTGACCGTGCCGTCGGCGGCGAGGTCGAGGAGCCACATGCTCTTGCGGTGGTCGGCCTCGGAGAAGGAGTAGGCCAGCGGGGAGCCGGAGTAGCGGACGCGTTCGGTGAGGGTCTGGCAGCCGTGCAGGTGGCCGAGGGCCACGTAGTCGACGCCGTCGAAGACGCCGGCCGGGACGGCGGCCACTCCGCCCACCGTGATGTCCCGTTCGCTGTCGCTGGGCTCGCCGCCGGTGACGAAGGCGTGTGCGAGGACGACGGAGCGGGTGCCGGGCGCGCGGGCGGCGAGGTCGGTGCGGACCCGGTGCATGGCGGCGGCCAGCACCGTCTCGTGTCCTGCCTTCTCGACGGCGAACTCGTCCTTCACGAGGGCGGGTTCGAGATACGGCAGACCGTAGAAGGCGACATCGCCGAAGGCGTCGGTGAGCACGACGGGTGTGCCGACGGCCGACGGTTCGGTGCGCAGGTGGATGCCCGCGCGGTCGATGAGACCGGCGCCGACGCCGAGGCGGCGGGCGGAATCGTGGTTGCCGGAGATCATCACCGTGGGCACGCCGAGATCGGCGAGCCGGTGCAGGGCGTCGTCGAAGAGTTCCACCGCGGCGAGCGGCGGCACTGCGCGGTCGTACACGTCCCCTGCCACCACCACGGCGTCGACGGCGTGCTCGCGCACGGTCGCCACGAGGTGGCCGATGAACTCGGTCTGCGCGCCGAGCATGTTCACGCGATGGAACGCCCGGCCCAGGTGCCAGTCGGACGTGTGCAGGATTCTCACGAGACCACCCCGACCTGCACGCCTGCCCCTATTGCACCCATTTGACCCGAACAAACCGGCATGAAATGGCATGAACCGGTACGAGGACGTCCCCGTCAACACCCGCCACGCTAACGCATTTCACCCCCGGTTCACGCGTCTCCGTACGCCTCCCCGCCCAGTTCGAGGCCGGCCGTGCCCGCCGTCGCGTCGGCGAGCCAGGCGCGGAAGGCGGCCACGTCGGCGTCCGGCAGGCCGATCTCGATGGTGACGGCCTCGCCGTAGCGGACGTCGCGGACCTCGCGGCCGGTGGCGCGCAGGTCGTTCTGGACCTTGCCGGCGCGCTGGTGGTCGACGGTCACCGTGGCCAGCCGGAAGCGGCGCCGGGTGCGGGTGCCGACGGCGTCGAGGGCCTCGCCGACCGCACCGCCGTAGGCGCGGATGAGGCCGCCGGCACCGAGCTTGACGCCGCCGTAGTAGCGGGTGACGACGGCGACGACGTACCGCATGTCGCGGCGCAGCAGCATCTGGAGCATGGGGACGCCTGCGGTGCCGCCCGGTTCGCCGTCGTCGCTGGCCCGCTGGGTGCCGGCGTCGGCGCCGATGACGTAGGCCCAGCAGTTGTGGGTGGCGTCGGCGTGCTCCTTGCGGACCGCCGCGACGAAGTCCTGGGCCTCCTGCTCGGTGGCCGCCGGGGCGAGGGCGCACAGGAAGCGGGAACGGTTGACCTCGGTCTCGTGCGTGCCCGCGCGGGCGACTGTGCGGTACTCGTCCTGCATCCGCCCAGCCTATGCGGCCCCGTGCGCTACTCCTTACGCCCCCGGGCCACCGTCACCTCCGTCAGCAGCGCCGTCCCCGGGGCCAGGGCCGCCCACGCCGTGCCGTGCCAGGCGAGGACGGCGATCGCGGACGTCGGGAACTTCTTGCGCACCTGCTCCAGGGTGTCGTCCAGGCCGTCGCCCGCGAGGTCGAGGACGAGTTCCTCCAGGCCGGGGTTGTGCCCGACCAGCAGCAGCGTCTCCACCTCGGCCGGCACCTCGCGCAGGACCGCCAGCAGGTCGGGCACGTCGGCCGCGTACACCCGCCGGTCGTAGCGGACCGGCGGCGGTGTGCCCCACTGGCCGGCGGCCAGCTCCCAGGTCTGCCGGGCGCGTACCGCCGTGGAGCAGACCGCGAGGTCGGGCAGGCAGTCGGACTCGGCGAGGGCGCGGCCGGCGGCGGGGGCGTCGCGGCGGCCGCGGTCCGCGAGCGGGCGCAGCCGGTCCGGGACGCCCTCGGGCCAGGCCGACTTGGCATGCCGCAGGACGACCAGGCGGCGCAGCGGGCCCGCGCCCGCCCGGGTGATCACGCCGCCCGCCCGAGATCGCGGGTGAGGTCGAGGGCGAGCAGCCGGTCGGCGTAGGCGCAGGTCTCGAAGCGGGCGCCGGCCGGGATCTCGGGCTGGTCCTCCATCCAGCGCAGCACGCCGAGCACCCCCGGCACGTCGAGGTCGTCCTCCCAGGCGTCCCGCAGCCGCCCCCGGACCTTCTCGGGCACCGGCCGCGAGGGGCTGCGTGCCCACTGCGCCACCGACAGCCGCAGCCTGCCCAGCCGCCGTCCGGCCTCGTCGAGGGCGCCGGCACCGAGGTGGACGGCCGTGCCGCGCGGGGCGTCGAGGAGGGCGAGCCGGAGTGCGGCGGGGTCGTCGAGCGTGGTGAGGACACCGGCGTCGGGGCCGTCGGCGGGGGCGACGGCGACGGTCACCCCGGCGCGGTCCACGGTCCCGCCCGTGGCCGTGACGTGGACCACCTGCGCCTCGCCCAGTCCCGCGGCGAGGTCGCGGCCGTCCTCGAAGGGGCGGATGCCGAGGGTGGTGGCGGCCGCGTGGAGTTCGGCCTGGTGGTGGTCGGCGGTGAGCAGGGGCAGGACCGGGGTGCCGCCGAGTTCCAGCGCGCGCAGCAGGAGGTCGGTGGTGAGCAGGACCCGCAGCGCCGTCAGGTCGTACCCGGAGGCATGGACCTCGACCCGGGTCAGGGCACGGCGGGCGGAGACGGCGGGGACGGTCTGACCGGTCTTGGCGTCGAGGATGCGCAGCACGGGCTGAGCGTAGGCGGGCGGCGGGACGTGCGCAGGCACCTTGCGACGATTCAGGTCACCGTGGCGGGACATGCGGGACATGCGACACCCCCTGCCGCGCGGACTGTCCCGACGGTACTGCGCGGGCCCGGTGCGGGCCAGGGAATCAGGGTCCGGCGGCCACTGTTGGCCACGGCGAATGTTCCCCGAGCCGAGGAGGCCGACGGTGTACGGCGACGAAGCGACGATCCGCAGGATTCTGACCGGGACGGGTGACACCTGGGCGGTGGTCGGCCTGTCATCCAACCGGGGACGGGCGGCGTACGGGGTGGCGCAGGTGCTGCAGCGGTTCGGCAAGCGGATCGTGCCGGTCCACCCCAAGGCGGAGACGGTGCACGGCGAGCAGGGCTACGCGTCCCTCTCGGAGATCCCCTTCGATGTCGACGTCGTCGACGTCTTCGTCAACAGCGAGCTGGCCGGGCCGGTCGCGGACGAGGCGGTGGCGAGGGGCGCGCAGGCGGTGTGGTTCCAGCTCGGGGTGGTCGACGAGGCGGCGTACGAGCGGGTGCGGGCCTCGGGTCTGGACATGGTCATGAACCGCTGCCCGGCCATCGAAATACCGCGCCTGGGCCAGATCTGAGCCGGATTTGAGGAAGATCTGAGCTTTCCTGTCTCACCCTCTTCTCACATATCGCCACTGAATACGGACATTCCGTGACCCTTGCTGACCTGTGTAAAAGCTTTTGCCAAGACAGGAAAGATCGAGGGTCAAATCTTGGGCAACACTCTTCTCCAGTTGCGACACGCGCCCTTAGGTTGTGCCCTCTTGCTCGTTAAAGCTGCGTTCAGAAACTGAGAGGCCACTTGACATGGTGAGTGTCGAGAATGCCGCGACGGAGGACATCACACCTTCGGGCGGTCTGAGGCGGGACGTCGGGCTCATCGGCCTGATGTGGGCCTCTGTGGGCTCGATCATCGGCTCCGGATGGCTGTACGGCGCCGAGAAGGCGGTCGGCGTGGCCGGCCCCGCGGCGATCATCTCGTGGGTGATCGGCGCGATCGCGATCGTGCTCCTGGCACTGGTGCACGCCGAACTCGGCGGCATGTTCCCGGTGGCGGGCGGAACCGCCCGCTACCCGCACTACGCGTTCGGCGGCCTGGCCGGCATGTCCTTCGGCTGGTTCTCCTGGCTGCAGGCGGCGACCGTGGCCCCGATCGAGGTCGAGGCCATGATCGGCTACGCCGGTCACTGGAAGTGGGCCCAGCACCTCCAGCACGCCGACGGCACCCTGACCGCGAGCGGCCTGCTGTCGGCTGTCGTGCTCATGGCCCTGTTCGTCGGCGTCAACTTCTTCGGCGTCCGGGTGCTCGCGCACACCAACAGCGCCGCGACCTGGTGGAAGATCGCCGTGCCGCTGGCCGCGATCTTCATCATCGCGATCGGCAACTTCCACCCGGGCAACTTCCACTCGGAGGGCTTCGCGCCCTTCGGCGCCAAGGGTGTCCTGACCGCGATCAGCACCAGCGGCATCATCTTCGCGCTGCTCGGCTTCGAACAGGCCATCCAGCTGGCCGGCGAGAGCCGCAACCCGAAGAAGGACCTGCCGCGCGCCACGCTCGGCTCGGTCGCGATCGGCGCCGTCATCTACGTCCTGCTCCAGATCGTGTTCATCGCCGCGCTGCCGCACAGCACCTTCGCGCGCGGCTGGGGCCACCTCGCGTACGAGGGCATCAGCGGCCCGTGGGCCGGCCTCGCCACCCTGGTGGGCCTCGGCTGGCTGGCCTGGGTCCTCTACCTGGACGCGATCATCTCCCCCGGCGGCACCGGCCTCATCTACACCACCGCCACCTCCCGCGTCTCCTACGGCCTGGCGAAGAACGGCTACGCTCCGAAGATCTTCAGCCGGACCGACGCCCGCGGTGTGCCGTGGTTCGGTCTCATCATGTCCTTCGTGACCGGCGTGATCTGCTTCCTGCCGTTCCCGAGCTGGCAGCAGCTGGTCGGCTTCATCACCTCGGCGAGCGTGCTGATGTACGCCGGTGCCCCGCTGGCGTACGGCGTCTTCAGCGACAAGCTGCCGCAGCGCGAGCGCCCGTACCGGCTGCCGTTCGGCAAGGTGCTCTCTCCGCTGTCGTTCGTGGTCGCCAACCTGATCATCTACTGGTCCGGCTGGGACATCCTGTGGCGGCTCGGCCTCGCGATCATTCTCGGCTACCTGCTGCTCGGCGGCTACGCCTTCTACGCCCACAGCAGGAACCTGCCGGACGCGCCCCGGCTGGACTTCCGGGCCGCGCAGTGGCTGCCGGCCTATCTGATCGGCTTGGGCCTGATCTCCTGGCAGGGCAGCTTCGGCGGACAGAACAACATCGCGCTGTGGTGGGACATCGTGGTCATCGCCGTCTTCTCGATCGGCATCTACTACTGGGCCAAGGCGACCGCCTCCACGGCCCAGGACATCGAGCGCAGCATCGACGAGGTCGTGGTCACCGACGCCCCGGCGCACTGACCTCTCCTCCTCACCTCCTCACCTGCGTCCCGTCAGCCACGGCGGCAGTGCCGGGGGGGTAGGGGCGGCCGAGATTTTAGGGGGTGGGACACCCCGCCCCCCCCCACCACAACCCCGACCACAAA
>NZ_JBHXLU010000086.1:0-50669 GCF_042720695.1 Streptomyces sp. NPDC058457
GTCCGGGAGAACCTGGACGCCGTCGTCGGTCACGAAGCGGAACGTGCTGGTGATGGCGTCGAAAAGGTCGTACACCTCGTTCTTCAACGGCAGGTTGGGGCTGGCGAGGGTCACCACGAGGAAGTCCTCGGTGCTGCCGGGCACCGGCATCATCGTGTGCATCGTCAGCAGCTTGACGTCGATGTCCCCGGTCAGCCGGGTCACCTCGGTGCCGGTGACCCGGGCCGCCGTGCCCACGTGGGGCACCTTCGCCGATGCGATGACCCTGTCCTTCGGTGCCGCACCGGTCGCCGAGGAGACCCCGAGCCGTGCGGACAGCACGGGCAACGTGAGCTCCTCGCCCTTGGGCGTGCTGACGGCGAAGACCATGCCGTACGCCATGAAGAGGCCCTCGGTGTACATCGTCGCCGTGCCCGCGGCCAGCAGCGCCCCGTAGCGGCGGGCCGCCCGGGTCACCTCCCGGCCCTGCCGGAACATGTCGTTGATCCGTGCCTTCTCGCGCGGGTCGTCGGTCGCGGCGAGGGCCTGGGCGCGGGTCCTGGCCAGTTCCTCGCCGCTCAGGTCCACCTGCTGCCACTGGTCCGGTATGTCCAGCAGAAATCGTTGTGCAGTGCTCATCGGTCGGCCGTCACCTTCGGGGGAGTGCGGGACAGGTCGGGGGATCCGCCGGGGGAGTTCACCGGCCGCTGCCGTCGTCGAGGTTCGACACCGCGTCCTGGTCGGTCTTCTCGAAGGAGTCCAGGATGTTGCCGATGGCGTCCCGGATGCCCTGCACCTGCTTCTGCAGCTGGTGCTTGCCGTCCTCCCACTTGTTCTCGAAGTTCTGTGCGGAGCCGTGGGAGAGCTCGGGCCCGAACGCGGCATCGAAGTCGAACGTGTGGTGTCCGATGTCGATGAAGTCGTGCACGAAGCCCAGCATGTCCTGGGCCTCCTTGAGTTCACTCCCGGGGATGTTGACGTCCGACGCCACTGCGGGCCCCCGTTCCTGTGCGGTGAGGATTCGTCTCTGCGGGGAACACGAGGCCGGCCGCGCAAAACGTTCACCCGTCGCGGACGGCCGAACGGTTCCGCGTGGCGCCGGTGGCATCGAAGGCGGCATTGAACCCTCGCCGGTGCCTGTCTCGTGTAGCAGGCATGACCTCGCTCCTCACCCGGCCGCCGTCCCACGGCGGTGCCGCACGCCGTGCCGTCGTCGCATCCGCCCTCGCCCTCTGCGCGGCGGCGAGCCTCACGGCCTGCGGCAAGACGATCTCCATCGGCGACAGCTCGTCCCCGGCCACCTCGTCCACCCCGTCGCCGTCCCCCTCCGCCGCGGCCTCGTCCACCGCTCCGGCCCAGGGCTCGGGCAACTCGGCGCTCCAGGTGGTCGACTCCACCGCGCAGGACGCCGGCCTCAGCGGTACCGGCGGGACCGTGGTCGGAGCGGCCGTGCAGGAAGCGCCGCCCAAGTGGGTGCAGTTGGCCGCGGTGACCTCGGCGCCGCTGTCCGCCGCGCACCTCATCAACATCAACCAGGCGGCGCTGTACCGCTTCGACGACGACACCGCCCACCCGTCGAAGTCGTCCTGCACCGGTGCCTGCGCGGTGAAGTGGCCGCCCGTGACCATCCAGGAGGGCGGCAACGTCTATCTGGCGGGCGTGAACCCGAAGGAGGTCGGGGCCATCCGCCGCCCGGACGGCCAGGTCCAGATCACCGTCGGCGGCTGGCCCGTCTACCGCTTCTCGGGTGACAGCAAGCCGGGCGACCTGAACGGCCAGGGGCTCGACGGCAAGTGGTTCGCGGTCGGCCCCACCGGGGAGAAGGCGACACAGTGACGGGCGGAACGGCGTTGCCGCAGCGGTAGGCCGCGTGGGTGCGACGGCAGCGCGACGGTGCTCAGGAGCGATCCGGGCGGCGCCGCACGGCAGCGACCGTCACAGGCCGCGCCAGACGTTGTCGAACGCCGCGTCCTCGATCTCCCTCCGCTGGCGTACGGCGGCCAGTTCCGTCACGGCGTCGTCCACGGCGGCCACCACCGTCACGATCGCGTCGGAGACCGCACTCGCGAGGTCCTTGGCCGCCTCGTCCCCGATCCCCACCCCGGCCGCGAGGGCGGCGAGCACCGGCTCGCCCGACGCCCAGCGCTCGTGCGCCCGCGCACGCTCGGGCGAGTCGGCGGCCTCCGTCCGCCCCGTCGGCAGCGACAGCCAGCGCCGCCGCTGCTGGGCGACGGTCCCGTCCGCCTCCAGGGCCTCCAGATAGGCGGCGCCCAGGCCGCGCCCCCGCCGCCACAGCCAGTCCTCGACCGACTCGTACGGCGTCTCCCGGCGCAGCGCCGTCACCGCCTCGTCGAGGAGCCGGTCACCCGCCGCGCCCGCCGGTGCGGGCACGATGAGCTCGCCGTCGAGCGTGACCGCCCCGGCGTCGATGAGATCGACCAGTTCGGCTCCCGCGAGCGCCAGCGAGAGGTCACCCTGCTCGACGGGCCGCGCGGCGGCGTCGTACACGGTGACGAGGAACAGGTCCCGGGGTGTGGTCATGACGGACTCCCCAACAGAGACGACGAAGGCACCAGAGGTATCTGAGTCACTAGAGGTATCAGAGGTATCGAGAGGTGTCAGGGACAACGACGGCGCCGATGACGACGATGCCCGGTCGGACGCCGCCGCCCGTGCCGTACCACCACCATGTGCCGTCGGCAGGCGACCCGCAGCACGACGTGAGCGCGCCGGGCCCCGGAGCGGTGATCCGCACCGCCGGTGCGGCACCCGCACGCGCGATAGGCTGCTGCGCGATCAGAAGGGTGACTCCGGCCGGAGGTGGGTGGGCATGACAGCGCACGTCGAGCCGTCGACCGCCGTCGGCGCGGGCGGCCGGGACAGCCGGCTGGGCCCGCTGATCATCACCCTCTTCGCGCTGTACGCGCGCCGCGAGCACAACTGGCTCTCCGTCGCCTCCGTCATACGCCTCATGGCCGACCTCGGGGTGGAGGGGCAGGCCGTGCGCTCGGCGGTGTCCCGGCTGAAGCGGCGCGGGGTGCTGCGCGGTGAGCGCCACGAGGGTGCCGCCGGGTACGCCGTCTCCCAGGGCACGCTGGAGGTCCTCGAAGACGGCGACGTGCGCATCTTCGAGCGGAACCGGGCCGCGGCCGGCGACGGCTGGCTCGTCGTCGTGTTCTCCGTGCCCGAGTCCGAACGCGACAAGCGCCACGCCCTGCGCACCGCCCTGACCCGGCTGGGCTTCGGCACCGCGGCCCCCGGCGTGTGGGTGGCGCCCGGCATCCTGGCCGACGAGACCCGCCGCACCCTGCAGCGCCTCGGGCTGACGCCGTATGTGGACATCTTCACCGGCGACCACTTCGCCTTCGGCGACCTGTCGGCGAAGGTCCGCGAGTGGTGGGACCTCGACGAGCTCACCGCGCTCTACTCGGACTTCCTGGAGCGGTACCGGCCGGTGAGCGAGCGCGCGGCGGCGGGCGCGATCCCGGCCCGGGAGGCGTTCGGGATCTATCTGCCGATGCTCACCGAGTGGCGCCGGCTCCCCTACCGCGACCCCGGGCTGCCGCTGTCCCTGCTGCCGCCGGGCTGGATGGGCGAGACCGCCGGCGCGCTCTTCGAGGAACTCGACAAGACGCTCCGGGAGCCCGCCCGCGCACACGCCCTGGCGGTCATACACAGCCGTTAGGGCCTGATCAGCCGCTCCTCCGGGATCACGGCCACGCCGAGGATCTCGATCAGCGCCTCCGGCTGCCAGAGTGCGGTGCAGCCGATGCCCGCCATCGCCGGGTACACCGGCCCCGCGAGCTCCCGCCACACCCTGCCGATCTCCTTGCCGTGGGCCTGGTAGCCGGGGATGTCCGTGAGGTAGATCGTCACGCTCACCAGGTCCTCCGGCTCGCCGCCGGCCGCCCGCAGCGTGGTCAGCACATTGCCGAACGCCTGGCGGAACTGCTCGACGATGCCACCCGGAACGATCTTCATATCGGCGTCGAGCGCGGTCTGGCCGCCCAGGTGGAGCGTGTTCCCCGCAAGGGTTCCGTGCGAGTAGCCGCTCGGGGCCGGCAGGGCGGGCGGGTTCACGGCGACGGGAGTCATCAGGCCTCCGGTTCGGTGGTGTCCGGCTCCGGCCGCACGGCCGGGCGTATTGACAATAAATGACGACCGTGAAAAATACGAGATAGAGCGCGCGGTCCGGTCCGGACCCCGGCGAGCCCACGGAAACGGAGTCGATTCCATGGAGCCTGACCTCGGCAAGTACCGGCTTGAGGGCGACAACGCGATGTACCGGCTGCCCAGCGGCCTCGTCGCCCCGGTCGTGACCCGGGCCGGCCAGGAGGACGTCAACACCGCCGACTCGGGCGGCGCCGTCCGCGTGTCGGGCGTCAGCGCCCGGCACACCCCGGCGCGCCGCCTGTGGTACGGCAAGGTCAGCAACGAGCCCGGCTACCGCTCGGTCTCCCACCACCACGGCGAGGCCGAGACCGGCGGCTACGTCCTGTCGGGCCGGGCCCGGATCTACTTCGGCGAGAAGTTCGAGGACTACCTCGACATGGAGGAGGGCGACTGGGTCTTCGTCCCGCCGTTCATGCCGCACGTCGAGTGCAACCTCTCCCGCAGCAGGCCACTGGTGTGGATGACCACCCGGACCCCGGAGAACATCGTGGTGAACCTGCCCGACGTGGCCGACACCGACCTGCGCGACTGGCTGAACCGATGAGCGCCGACCCGGCCGTCCCGAACGCGCCGACCTCCGCGATCGTCACGGCGGCCCTCACCCTGAAACCCGCCCCGCCCGAGCACTTCGACCTCGCCTTCACCGCGACCACCCAGCCCTGCCCCTGGCCCAAGGCCTACGGCGGCGACCTCGTCGCCCAGGCCGCCGCCGCGGCGATGCGCTCGGTGACCGACGGCAAGACACTGCACTCCATGCACAGCTACTTCCTGCGCCCGGCGGACATCGGCGCCGAGGTCCGCTACGAGGTGGAGGTGCTCCGCGACGGCCGCGGCTACAGCACCCGCCAGGTACGCGGCTACCAGAACGGCAAGGTGCTGTACGTCTGCCTCGCCAACTTCGCGGCGGGGGAGCCGGGTTCGTCCTTCCACGCCGAGTTCGCCGAGGACGTCCCGGGGCCCGAGACGCTGCCCGGCTCGGCCGGGTACCTCGCCGAGCGCACCGGCGGCACCATGACCGACGGGTCCAAGGCCTACTGGAGCGGCGGCCGCGGCTTCGACATGCGCCACGTACCCGGCCCCGTCTACCTCACCGTCGACGGCGAACGGCTGCCCCACCAGGCCGTCTGGGTACGGCCGTTCGACGCGCTCCGCCCCGTCGAGGGACTCACCGACGCCCAGCGCGACCTGGCCGCCCTCGCCTACGTCTGCGACTACACCATCCTCGAACCCGTCCTGCGCGTCCTCGGCCTGGCCTGGGCCGACCCCGGCCTGGTCACCGCCAGCCTCGACCACGCCATGTGGTTCCACCGTCCCGCACCGGTCGGCGACTGGCTGCTCTACGCCCAGGAAGCGGTGGCCGCCGACGCGGGCCGCGGACTGGGCAGCGGCCGCTTCTTCACCCGCGACCACCGCCACCTGGCCACCGTGGTCCAGGAGGGCATGATCCGTCCCGCCTGAGCCGCCCGCCGTACACCACCGGCGGGCTCCCGGAAGGAACCCCGCGTTGGCTCTTCCGCCCTCACCCACCTCGCACCTGGACACCTTCGCGCGGGATCACCTCCCGCCCGCCGAACAGTGGCCCACCATCGAGTTCACCACTCCCGAACTGGCCTACCCGGACCGCCTCAACGCGGCCGGCGAGCTCATCGACGCGGCCGTCGAGCGCCACGGCCCCGACCGCCCCGCCCTGCGCACCCCGGCCGGGGAGCTGTGGACCTACGGCGAACTGCGCACCCGCGCCAACCAGGTCGCCCAGGTGCTCACCGCCGACCTGGACCTGGTACCGGGGCAGCGCGTCCTGCTGCGCGCGCCCAACACCCCCTGGACGGTGGCCTGCTGGCTCGGTGTCCTGAAGGCCGGCGGGGTGGTGGTCACCACGATGGCCGCGCTGCGCGCCCGGGAGATCGTCCCGATCGCCGAACGCACCCGGCCCGCGCTCGCCCTCGTGGACCACCGCTTCACCGACGACGTCCGCACCGCACTGCCCGGCCTGCGGGTGGTCGAGTACGGCGGGACCGGCGACGGCGACCTGGTGGCCCGGTGCGCAGCGAAGTCCGGTGAGTTCACGAACGTCGACACCGCCGCCGACGACGTGGCACTCCTCGGCCCGACCTCGGGCAGCACCGGCGTCCCGAAGATCACCATGCACTTCCACCGGGACATCCTGTCCATCGACAACACCTTCGGACGGCACGTCCTGCGGCTGCGGCCGGACGACCTGGTCGCCTGCACGGCGCCGTTCGCCTTCACCTTCGGCCTCGGCATGCTCGTCGTCTTCCCGCTGCGGGCCGGCGCCTGTGCCCTGCTCACGGAGACGGCGACACCGCCCCAGCTCGCCGACCTGGTCGAGAAACACGGTGTCACGGTCCTCGCCACCGCACCCACCGCCTACAAGGCGATCGTGCGCGACGGCAAGGAACGCCAACTGGGCAGTCTGCGGACCGGGGTGTCGGCCGGCGAACACATACCGCTCAGCACCTGGGAGGAACTGCGCGACCGCATCGGGCTGAAGGTCATCGACGGCATCGGCGCGACCGAGCTGCTGCACATCTTCATCTCGGCCGCCGGCGACGACATCAGGCCCGGCGCCACCGGCCGGCCGGTGCCCGGCTACCGGGCCACGATCCTCGGCCTCGACGGCGAGGAACTCGGCCCGGGGGAGCCCGGGCGGCTCGGCGTCATCGGCCCGGTGGGCTGCCGCTATCTCGACGACAAGCGGCAGCAGGACTACGTCGTGGGCGGCTGGAACGTCACCGGCGACATCTTCCACCGTGACGAGGACGGCTACTTCCACTACCACGCGCGCAGCGACAACATGATCGTCTCGTCCGGGTACAACATCGGCGGTCCCGAGGTGGAGGCCGCCGTCGACACCCACCCGGACGTCGTCGAATCGGCGGTGGTGGCCCGTCCCGACCCGGAGCGCGGCTCGGTCGTGTGCGCCTTCGTGGTGCTGCGCGAGGGCGTCACCGGGGACGCGGCCAAGGTCAAGGAGATCCAGGACCACGTCAAGCAGGTCCTCGCGCCCTACAAGTACCCACGGGACGTGCGCTTCCGCGACACCCTGCCGCGCAACACCAGCGGCAAGCTCCAGCGGTTCGCCCTCCGCAGGATCATCGAACAAGAGCAGGCCGCCGAGCCGGTCGCCGAGCAGTGAGAGGAACTCCGGTGAAAATCGCGATCATCGGCGGTGGCCCGGGCGGGCTCTACCTCGCGGCATTGATGAAGCAGCTGGACCCCGCCCACGAGATCACCGTGTGGGAACGCAACGCCCCCGACGACACGTTCGGCTTCGGCGTGGTCTTCTCCGACGAGACCCTCGGCGGCATCGAGAACGCCGACACCGTCTTCGCCGAGGCCATGGCCCGCCGCTTCGCCCGCTGGACGGACATCGACATCCACTACCGGGGCGAGAGCCACACCGTCGGCGGCCAGGGCTTCGCCGCGATGAGCCGCAAGGAACTCCTGCGCCTCCTGCAGGAGCGCTGCCGCGAGCTGGGCGTCACCCTGCGCTTCTCCACCCTCGCGCCCGAGGTGGCCGAGCTGCGCGCCTCGTACGACCTCGTCGTCGGCGCGGACGGCGTCAACTCCGGTGTCCGTACGGCCTGTTCGGGCCTCTTCGGCCCCTCCCTGGACCGGCGGCACAGCAAGTACATGTGGCTGGGCACGGACCGGGTCTTCGAGGCCTTCCAGTTCTTCGTCAAGGAGACGGAGTGGGGGGTCATGCAGGTCCACGGTTACCCCTACTCCGACGCCGGTTCGACGTTCATCGTGGAGATGCACGAGGACGTCTGGCGCCGGGCGGGCTTCGACGCCACCGAGGACGCCGTGTTCGCGCCGGGTGTCTCCGACGAGCAGGCCGTGTCCCGGGTCCGTGAGCTGTTCGCCGCGGAACTCGACGGACACCAGGTGTTCGCGAACAACTCCAAGTGGCTGAACTTCACCACCGTGCGCAACGAGCGGTGGCACCACGAGAACCTGGTCCTGATCGGCGACGCCGCCCACACCGCCCACTTCTCCATCGGCTCCGGCACCAAACTGGCCATGGAGGACGCCCTGGCCCTCGCCGCCTGTCTGCACGAACACCCGGACACCGAAAGCGCGTTGAGCGCCTACGAGAGCGAGCGGCGCCCGGTGGTGGAGTCCACACAGCGGGCCGCGCAGGCCTCGCTGGAGTGGTTCGAGAACATCGGCATGTACGCCCGCCAGGAACCCACCCAGTTCTGCTTCAACCTCCTCACCCGCTCCCGCCGCATCACCTACGACAACCTGCGCACCCGGGATGCCGAGTTCGCCGACCGCGTCGACACCGCCTTCGCCGCGGCGCAGGGCCTGAGCGACCGGGCCCCCGCGATGTTCCAGCCGTTCCGCATCGGCCGACTGGAGCTGAAGAACCGGGTGGTCGTCTCCCCGATGGACATGTACTCCGCCGTCGACGGGGTCCCCGGGGACTTCCACCTCGTCCACCTCGGCTCCAGGGCCATGGGCGGGGCCGGTCTGGTGATGACGGAGATGGTCTGCGTCTCGCCCGAGGGCCGGATCACCCCCGGCTGCACCGGCCTGTGGAACGACGCACAACGCGACTCCTGGACCCGCGTCGTGGACTTCGTGCACGCCCGCAGCACCGCTCGCATCGGCCTCCAGCTCGGCCACTCCGGCCGCAAGGGCTCGACCCGGCTGATGTGGGAGGGCATGGACGAACCGCTTCCGGACGGCAACTGGGAGACCGTCGGCCCCTCCCCGCTGCCGTACGGCCCCGGCTCACCCGCACCCCGCGAGCTCACCCGCGCCGACCTGGACCGGATCAGGGACGAGTTCACGGCGGCGGCCCGGCGCGGCGCGGACGCCGGCTTCGACCTCCTCGAACTCCACTGCGCCCACGGTTACCTGCTCTCCTCGTTCCTCTCGCCGATCGCCAACCACCGCACCGACGCGTACGGCGGGTCGCTGGAGAACCGGCTGCGCTACCCCCTGGAGGTCTTCGACGCCGTCCGTGCCGTCTGGCCCGCCGAACGCCCCGTGATCGTGCGGATCTCCGCCACCGACTGGATGCCGGACGGCAACACCGAGCACGACGCCGTCGAGATCGCCCGCGCCTTCGTCGCCCACGGCGCGGCCGGCGTCGACGTCTCCACCGGCCAGGTCACCAAGGAGGAGCGGCCCGCCTACGGCCGCTCCTACCAGACCCCGTTCGCCGACCGCATCCGGCACGAGGTCGCCGCCGCCACCGGGGCGGCCGTCATCGCCGTCGGCGCCATCGCCTCCTACGACGACGTCAACTCCATCCTCCTCGCCGGGCGCGCCGACCTGTGCGCCCTGGGCCGTACCCACCTGTACGACCCGCACTGGACCCTGCACGCGGCGGCCGAGCAGGAGTACCGGGGAGCGGCCGCCGAGTGGCCCGCGCAGTTCAGGGCCGGCCGCCGCAAACCCCCCACCGCACGCACCGACGCCGTCCGCCCCCGCCTGTCGCTGCTGCGGGCCGGACAGCCGGGGGAGAGCGTCCATCTGCGGTGGAAGCCCGCGGGGGAGGAGCTGCCGGTGGTGCGGTGACGTCGGGCGGCGCCGGCGGGTCAGTTCCCCGCCGTGGTGGTCGCCGGCATCTGGACGGCGGTGCCGGAGAGCGGCAGCGTGACGGTGAACCGGGTGTCGCCGGGCGCGCTGTCCACCTCGACCCGGCCGCCGTGCGCCTGGGTGATCGCGGCCGTGATGGCCAGCCCCAGACCCGCCCCGCCCGCGGTGCCGGGGGCGCGGGAGCGGGAGGCGTCACCCCGGGTGAAGCGGTCGAAGACCGTCGGCAGGAGCTCGCCCGGGATGCCCGGACCGTCGTCGTGCACACGGATCACGCAGTGCCCGTCCGCCGTCTCCACCGTGACGGTGATCCGCGTCCCGGCGGGGGTGTGCACCCGGGCGTTGGCCAGCAGGTTGGCCGCCACCTGGTGCAGCCGGGACGGGTCGCCGGTCACCGTGGCGGGCGCGTCGAGGCACAGCACCAGCTGCCAGTGATGGTCCGACCCCGCCGCGCGGGCGTCCCAGACCGCGTCCCCGACCAGGGTCGCCAGGTTCACCTCGGCGGCCTCCAGCGGTCTGCCCTCCTCCAGCCGGGCGAGCAGCAGCAGGTCCTCGACCAGTCCCGTCATCCGCGCCGACTGGTCGGAGACCCGGCGCCAGGCCAGCTCCGGTTCGATCTTCCGGGTGTCCACACCCATCAGCATCAGCTCGGCGTACCCGGCGATCGAGGCGAGCGGGGTGCGCAGCTCATGACTGGCATCGGCGAGGAAGCGCCGCATGTGTTCCTCGGCACGCTGGCGCTCGGACAGGGACCACTCCACGTGGTCGATCAGCCGGTTCAGAGCTACCCCGACCTGGCCCACCTCGGTGCCCGGATCGGTGTCCGGCGCCGGTACCCGGGTGAGCCCGCTGACCTCGCCCCGGTCCAGCGGTGCCTGCGAGACCGCGACGGCGGTGGCGGCGACCCGCCGCAGCGGCCGCAGCTGACGCCGGATCGCCACCGCCGACACCGAGCCCGCCAGCACCAGCCCGACCCCGGCGATACAGGCCTCGATCACCACCAGGGAGTCGATCATCTGCCGCACGCCGCCCACCGGCAGCCCGGCCAGCATGGCGGTGCCGCCCTCACTGACGGCCGTCAGCCGGTAGGCGCCCAGACCCGGGATCGTCCGGGTGTGCAGGGTTCCGTCGGCCGGAATGCCGCCGAGGGCGGCGCGCTGGGCGGCGCTGAGGGAGCGCGGGCCGTCGTCCGTCACCACCTCGGCCGTGGTGATCTCCGCGCCGTCCATCAGGGCGGCGAGGGTGCCGGTGTGCTGGCCGCGCTCGTGGAGGAAGCCGAGGCTCGCCCCGGGCGGCGCGTGCTCCCGGCCACCCTGGCTGTGCTCGGCGGCGTCGGTGACCCGCTGGTCCAGGTCCCTGATCAGGTAGTAGCGCTGGACGAGCACGGTCGCCAGGGCCATCGCCGTGCAGACGGCGGCCAGGGTGAGGGAGTGGACGAGGACCATCCGGACCCGCAGCGAGCGCCCGCGGAGCCGGGTGCGGGCCCGCCCGACGACCGTCATGCCTGGTCGTCCGCCGGTCTGATGACATACCCGGCGCCGCGCACGGTGTGGATCATCGGCCGGCGGTCCTTGTCGATCTTCGCGCGCAGACCGTAGACGTACACCTCCACCAGGTTTCCGCCGCCGTCGAACGAGCTGTTCCACACGTGGTCGAGGATCTGCGTCTTGCTGAGCACCTGGCGCGGGTGGTCCATCAGGAACCGCAGCAGGTCGAACTCCTTCGCGGTGAGCGAGATCGGCGTGCCGCCCCGGCGCACCTCGCGGGTCCGGTCACCCAGCACCAGGTCGCCGAGCAGCCGCACCCCGTCCTCCGCGGCGGCCTCGCCGGCCCCGGAGCGGCGCAGCAGACCGCGCAGCCGGAGCATCACCTCCTCCAGGGAGAAGGGCTTGGTCACATAGTCGTCGGCGCCGGTCGAGAGCCCGTCGAGCCGGTGCTCCACCGCGTCCCGGGCGGTCAGCATCAGCACGGGCACCCTGGCGTTCTCGTAGCGCAGCCGGCGCAGCACCTGGATCCCGTCCAGGTCGGGCAGCATGCCGTCCAGCACGACGGCGTGCGGTCCGCAGGTGCGGGCGGTGCGCAGCGCGCCGTACCCGTTGCGCGCCACGAACGGCTGCCAGCCCGCCGCGCTGACGGCGACCGAGAGCAGTTCGGTCAGCTCGGGCTCGTCGTCGACGATCAGCACCCGGATCGCCCCCGGCGCCGGTGTGGAGGTGTCAGACATGGGCGGATGCTCTCGCGACGGCCTGTACGAGAGCTGTGGAGCGAGCCCACCCCGTCCCGAGAGCCCCGCGAAGGGCCCTGAACGCGTGACACCCCCCATAGGAGCCACATCACATCCTATGCGGCATCGTAGGAACGGAACGCCCTGAACTGGCTATAAGACACCCATTAACGGCCATTTCGGGCATTCAATCCGAAGTCGGGTAGTACGTCACATCATTGCGGCCTGCTCCGGCTGCCGCTAACCATTGCTCTCGTCGCCGGGAGACGGGCGACGGGCCGAGCGGATCTCCGCCGGACCCGCCCACTCCCGCCGGTAGTACGGGCTCCGCCCACCGCCGCCGCACACCGCGGCCGGCGCCGACGCCGTCCCCCACCGGAGAGTTGCATTCGCATGACCATGACCACTCGCACCCGCATCGCCCGCCTGCGCACCCTCGGCCTCGCCGGCCTCGCCACCACCGGTGCCGCGGCCGCCGCCCTCACCCTGATGCCGGCGAACGCACAGGCCGCCGAACTGACGCAGGCGCACACCTCCACCGCGGTCACGGCCTCCTCCGGCGACACCAGCCGCACCGCCTCCCGGAGCGGCTCCGCCAACAACCTCGACGGCTGGATCAAGCAGTCCCTGCAGATCATGAAGGCCAAGGGCATCCCCGGCAGCTACGACGGCCTCAAGCGCAACATCATGCGCGAGTCCGGCGGCAACCCGAGCGCCCAGAACAACTGGGACGTCAACGCGCAGAAGGGCACCCCCTCCAAGGGCCTGCTCCAGGTCATCGACCCCACCTTCAACGCGTACCACGTGACCGGCACCGCCCACAGCGTCACCGACCCGGTCGCCAACATCACCGCGGCCGCCAACTACGCCGCCCACCGGTACGGCTCCATCGACAACGTCAACTCGGCCTACTGACCTTGACGGCGACCGGCCGGACCGGAGCCCGGTCCTACGGCTCGCGGTGCTCGTGCGCCGCCTGCTCCAGGGCCGCGGCCTCCGCCTCGGCGACGCGGGTCTCCGCCTCGACGTCGATCGAACGGGTCAGCAGCCAGTACAGCAGCGCCGACACCGGCAGCCCGATGAACAGCGAGATGTCCGCCCCGTCCAGGGCCTTGGCGGCGGGGCCGACGAAGAGCGTGCCGACCGAGAAGAACGGGATCATGACCGCGAACCCGACCAGGTACGAGATGATCCCCTGCCAGCCCCAGCGGCCGTAGATGCCGTTCGGCTTGAAGATCTCCGCGATCGCGTAGTGACCCCGGCGCACCACGTAGTAGTCCATCAGGTTCACGGACGTCCACGGGATGAACAGATACAGCACCAGCAGCAGGAAGTTGTTGAAGTTCGTCAGGAAGTTCGTCGTCGCCGCCAGTGCGCCGATCAGCGAGAGCGCCGCGGTCACCACGAGGGTGACCAGGCGCACGGCCAGGGTCGGGCGCACCCGCTTGAACGAGTCGATGGCACTGATCAGGGTCAGTGAGCCGCCGTACATGTTCAGTGCGGTGACGGAGATCAGGCCCAGCGCGGAGAACAGCAGGACGATCGCGCCGAAGCCGTCGAAGACCTTGTCACCGGCGGCGTTGATCGACGGGATCGTGTCGAAGCTGTCGCCCGCCCAGGCGGCCAGCAGCGTCCCGAGCACCATCAGCCAGATGCCGCCGAGCGCCGAGCCGAAGTAGGTCCAGTAGAACGTCTTGCGGACGGTGACGTCCGGCGGCAGGTACCGCGAGTAGTCCGAGACATAGATGGCCCAGCTGATCTGGTAGCCGGCGACCACGCCGAACTGCGCCAGGAACGGCGTGACCTTGAAGGCGCCGAGGTCGAACGAGCCCGCCGGGTAGTGCAGGGTGACCAGGACGCCGACGGTGAAGATCCCGAAGATGACCAGGAACGTGTAGGTCAGGAACCGCTCGGCCTTGTGGATGATGTCGTACCCCACCAGCGCCACGACCAGCGCGACCACGGTGACCACGACCACCCAGAGCTTCACGCCACCGTGGATCGTGGTGTCCAGGGCCTCACCGGCCAGGACGGTGTTGAACACGTTGAAGCCCGCGTACTGCACATACGCGAACAGCCACACCAGCAGCGCCCCGACATAGCCGAACTGCGGGCGGGACTGGATCATCTGCGGCAGTCCCAGCTGCGGCCCCTGCGCCGAGTGGAACGCCATGAAGAACGTGCCGATCAGGGTGCCCGCGACGATCGCCAGCAGCGACCAGATCAGGTTGCCGCCCTCCGTGATGCTGATCAGCCCCACGGCCAGGGTGGCGATCTGCGCGTTGGACATGAACCACAGCGGTCCCAGATGCCACAGCTTGCCGTGCCGCTCGTCCAGCGGCACGTAGTCGATGGACCGGACCTCCAGACCGCTCACCCGCGGTTCCGCCGATGTGCTCATGGCACCTCCCAGGGGCCAGTCCGTCACTGTGACCACATTCTTCCCCCGGATGGATATGGATGAGGCATGCGGAATTCCTGTTCCGTACACCGGAAATCTCGTTCCGTGCGTGGCCCTGTCGCCGCGGTCACAGGCGGCCCTGTTGCTCTGCTCACAAACGGCCCCGAACCGGTCGCGACGTGGCGGCGGTCATGTCGCGGACCGGCCATTTTGTCTACGTTCGCAGTTCTGTGTCCCTGCCACCGAACTGCGAAGGCTCCCGCCATGCTCAACCGAACCCTGTCCCTCGTGGCCGCGGCGGTGGCCCTGCTCGTCGGAGCCGCGCCGACGGCCCTGGCGGCCGGCGCCGGTTCCGGCCCCGCCGCCTTCCGCACCGCCGTGGCGGCACAGGGCAAGGCACGGGTGACCGCCGCCGTCCTCGACCTGGGCGGCACGAGCCGGGAACCCGCCGTCTACGGCGACGACACGCCGTACGACACGGCGAGCATCGTGAAGGTCGACATCCTCGCCGCCATGCTGCTCCACGCCCGGGACCACCGGCGTGAACTCACCGCACGGGAGAGCGCCGAGGCGGAGGTGATGATCCGTGACAGCGACAACACCGCGGCCAGCGCCCTGTGGCGGGCCATCGGCGAGGCCCCCGGCCTGGAGTCGGCCAACAAGCGCCTCGGGCTGACCTCGACCCAGGGCGGCCCCGGCGGCCGCTGGGGGCTCACCCGGACCACCGCGGCCGATCAGATACGACTGCTGCGCGCGGTCTTCGGCACCGGCCCCACCCCCCTCGACGCGGCGTCCCGAGGCCGTATCGGCACCCTGATGACCGAGATCGCCGCCGACCAGTCCTGGGGCGTCTCGGCCGCCGCCGACTCGGGGTGGGCGCTGAAGAACGGCTGGCTCATGCGCACCACGACCGGACTGTGGGACATCAACAGCATCGGACGCATCACGGCCGGCGGGCACCACTACCTCGTCGCGGTCCTCTCCAACGGCAACACGTCCATGGCCGACGGTGTGAACCTGGTGGAACGAGCCGTCCGCACCGCCGTCTCCGACACGGCGGCCCACTGACCCCCTTGGCCCACTGCACTCCGCCCGCCGTCCGAAATGCCCCTAACGTGCATTGAAGGTGACGGAGGCGCGACGGAGGCCGGCAACGGGAGGCACGGTGGCGGGTGCGGGCGGGCCGGCGGCCGGACGGGGCCGCCGCGTGCGCCGCCCGCGGGGCACGGCACCGGACACTCGGACCGCACGCGCGATCCGGCTCCCGAAACGGCTCCACGACCCGCGCGCCTCCGATTCCGTCAGCGCGATCGTCGTCCCCGCCCTCCGGGTCGCCGCCGCCTACGCCTGGCGGCTCATCGCGGTCGGCATCGTCGTCTACGGCGTCTTCGTCATCCTCGGCCGCTTCCAGCTGATCGCCGTCGCCGTGTTCCTGGCCCTGGTCATCACCTCGGTGCTGCGCCCGCTCGCCGACCTGCTGGCCCGGTGGCTCCCCAGGCCGCTGTCCGTCGCCGTGAGCCTGGTCGGCAGCATCTGCGTCTTCTTCGGTCTGCTGGCCCTGGTGGGCAACGCGGTGGCGCAGGAGTCGGCGACGCTGGCCGACGAGTTCCGCGGCGGCATCCACCGGATCGAGGTCTGGCTGCAGCGCCCGCCCTTCCGGCTCGGGCCGGGCGCCCTGTCGCATCTCCAGCAGCAGATCGTGAACTACATCCAGTCCCACCGCTCCAACCTGGCCAGCAGGGCGCTCAGCGGCTTCGGCACCCTCGTCGAACTGATCACCGGCGGCGCGCTCGCACTCTTCACCTCGGTGTTCTTCATCCACTCGGGCGAACGGCTGTGGGCCTGGACGAGCCGCGAACTGCTGCCCGCCGGCGCCCGGAGCGCCTGGGACCGGGCGGGGCACGCGGCCTGGCGGACGTTCGCCGGATACACCCGCGGCATCATCATCGTGGCCGCCGCCAACGCCGTCCTCGTCGGCATCGCCCTGCTCGTGCTCCAGGTGCCGCTCGCGCTGCCGCTCACCCTGCTGGAGTTCTTCGCCGCGTTCGTCCCGCTGGTGGGCTCACCGGTCGCGCTGAGCGTGGCCACGGTGGTGGCGCTGGCCGGGCGCGGTCCGCTCACGGCCGCCGCCGTCCTCGTGCTCATCGTCGTGATCGGCCAGCTGGAGGGGCATGTGCTGCACCCGCTGGTGATGAGCTGGGCGGTGCGGCTGCACCCCCTCGTCGTCGCCGTGTCCGTCATCGCCGGCAGCATCGTCGCGGGGGTGATCGGCGCCGTCGTGGCCGTGCCGTTCATCTCCGTCATCTGGGCGGTGGCACGGGCCCTGCGCCCGGTGCCGCCGCCCTGACCCGCAGGTGCCGGCGGCTCAGCCGTCCTTGGCGGGGCGCCGGCCGCGCTTGGAGGCGCGACGGGGGCGCCCGGACGACGCAGATGACGTGGACGACGCGGGTGGTCCGGCCTGCGCCGGGACGTCCGGCGCGGCGGGACCACGGGAGGCGGCGGGCCCACCGGTGGCCGGAGCACCTGCTGTGCCGGGACCACCGGACGGCGCGGCAGAGCCGAACGGTGTGGCAGGGCCGGATGCCGGGATGCCGTCGTCCCACGCCTCGTGCCCGCCGAACGGGTCGGCGGGCCCCTCCGCGAGCAGGGCGGCCAGCCCGGGCGTGGCGCGTGCCTTGAAGGCCGCCAGGGCCAGCGTGTCGGCGTCGGACTCGGTGCCGCTGCGCCAGGTGATGGTGCCGGGCAGCATGACGAGGGAGGTCGTACCGGACTCCCCGGCGGCCGGCCGCAGCTGCACCCGGATACCGTGCCGGTCGGCGAGCCTGCCCACCACGAACAGCCCCATGTACTGGTAGACGTCGGCGTCGGCGGTCGGCGGATTCGCCAGCTTGTGGTTGATCAGCGCGAAGTCCTCGGGCACCAGACCGATGCCCTTGTCATGGATCTCGACCATGATCCGGGTGTCCGGCAGCCGGGTCGCCGTGACCCGGACCGTGGAGCGCGGCGAGGAGAACGAGGTGGCGTTCTCCAGCAGCTCGGCGAGCAGATGCACCAGGTCGGTGACGGCACGGCCGTGGATCTCGGCCTCCGGGATGCCCGCCAGCTCGATCCGCTCGTACTGCTCCACCTCCGAGGCCGCCGCCCGGATGACATCGACCAGGGGGAGCGGGTGGTCCCACTGCTGGGTGGGGCGCTCGCCGCCGAGCACGAGCAGGTTCTCGCCGTTGCGGCGCACCCGGGTGGCCAGGTGGTCCAGCTTGAACAGGTTCGACAACTGCTCGGGGTCGGCCTCGCGCTCCTCCAGCTCGGTGATCAGGGTGAGCTGGCGCTCGATCAGCGACTGGTTGCGGCGGGACAGGTTGGTGAAGATCGTGTTGACGTTGCCGCGCAGCACGGCCTGCTCGGCGGCCAGCCGGACCGCCTCCCGGTGCACGTGGTCGAAGGCACGGGCGACCTCGCCGATCTCGTCGGTCGTGGTGATCGGGATCGGCGTGACCTTGGTGTCGACCTGGCCGGGAACGGCCAGCGACAACTGGGTGATCACCGCCGGCAGCCGCTGCTCGGCGATCTCCATCGCCGAGGCACTGAGCCTGCGCATGCCCCGGCTCATCGTGCGGGCCACCCACGCCGCGAGCAGGACGGCCACGAGAACGGCGCCGAGCGCGACGGAGCCGTTGGTGATCGCGTCCCGTCTGGCGTCGGCGGCGATGCTGCGGGCACTGGCCAGGGCCGTGTCGGTCAGATGGACCTCGATGCCGCGGTAGGCGTCGAAGGAGAGCGCGGACGCCGCGAAGAACGACTCGGGTGTGATGCCCTCGGCGGCCAGCTGGTCGGTCGGCGTCCCGGCGGCGATCGCGTTGATCATCTTTGTCAGCGCCGGCGGCGCCACGAAGGTCTGCCCGGCCGCCTTGGCCTCCTCGGCGGCCTTGGCCGTCTGCTGCGCGCCCTTCTGCTGCGCGTCCGCCAGCGCTGCCCGCAGCCGGGTCATGTCCCCGGCGGTACCGGCGCCCGCGTACTCCTGGAGGCCCACCTGTTCCAGGTAGACGTAGGAGCTGAACGAGCCGAGCTGGGTCTGGAGTTCGCCGTCGGCGAGCGCGTCGCGGTCCTCGACCAGCAGATGCGTGCCGATGGCGCGCACCAGGGACTCGGCCGCCTGGGTCAGAGAGATGGCGTAGAGGGTGCGCCCGAAGCTCGCCTGGTTGTTGCTGCCGAAGCCCAGTTCGTTGGAGATCTCCATCAGCGGGTGCTGGACGGCGTGGTAGCTCTCCTCCGTCTGCACCCCGGACACCTTGGCCGTGAACGCGCTGGCCCGTACCGTCGGCAGTTGCTTCTCGCCCTCCCGCACCAGCTCGATCCGCCGGGCGAGGCCCGCGGTCTTCGGTGCCCGGGCCACCGCCGTGTCGAACGCCTTCGCGTCGGCGTCGGTGACCTTGCGGGCCGCCACCACGGTGGGCGCGTCCCGTTTGCCCTGCAGGAGCGGGATGACCGACACGTCGCGCTCGTTGATCGCGTCACTGGCGTAGGCGTTCGCCGCCTGCACCAACTCCGCCACGCGCACCGCGTCGTTGGCGTCCTGCAGGGTGCCGATCGAGTTCTTCACCCGGACGCCGCCGAGGCCGAGGGCGACGAGTACGGGGATGAGCAGAATGGCCTGGAGGCGTCTTGCGACGCGCCAATTGCCGGTCAGAGGTCTGGACTTGGACAAGATCGTCCCTTTTCACAACAGGGATGGTGTGCAGGACCGTGTGTGGCCCGACGTTATGTGGCCAAGTTCTAACACCCAGCGATCGCGATCGACCGGTGTTTGGGTGAAGCGGTTTCTCCGAAATGGTACAAAGCTCAACCAAAACCATCGGTGGTCAACGCACGGATGTTGAGGGAGACGGCCTGTGCCCCTTGGTGCGTTCGGCGGGGCGAACGGACAGGGCTGGTCCCGGCGGGCTGACGCATGGCGGCGGGCGGGAGCACGGACAGCGGTTTCTGCGTCCCGGACCACGGCCGGGTCGGCCCCCCTGAAGGGCAGTCCCGAAGGCCGGCGTTACTCGGCCACGTGCGCTTCAGGCCGGTCGACCGGCCCCGCCGGTCTGCGGGTTGGTGAACATGGGATTGCCGGCCACGGTGTCCTGCGCGGCTACCTCGTTCTGCAGGACGTCCCAGTGCTCCACCACCAGACCGTCCTCGAAACGGAAGATGTCGACTCCGACGAGGGGCTTGTCGGCGCCGCCCGAGTACCGGCCGTGGACCATGACCAGGTCGCCCTCGGCGATGATCGCGCCCGGCTCGTACCGGGTGTCGTCGGGCAGTCCGGCGATGAATCCGCGCAGTCCGGCCTTCGCCGGCGGGATGAACGGGTTGTGCTGGATGTAGTCCGGGTGCACGTACCGGTCCAGCGAAGCGAAGTCCTTGGTACTGAACGCAGTCGTCAGGAATTCGACAACGACGGCCTTGTTCCGCTCGGTCCGGGTCTCGTTCATGGCAATCACTCCGTTGGGCTCTTCAGCCGATCGGTGCCCTACCACGCTATGCCGGGACGGGCAGGTCGGCGATCGTGAGGCCCTGAGGGAGCGGACAGCGGCGACTGCTTCGTGCGGTCCGGGACTCAGTCCCGGTTCGCGACGCGACGCAGCAGTTCCAGGATCTCGATGTCGAAGCTCTGGGCGACCGCTGTGGCGGCTTCGTCCTGGTGAACGGCTATCGCGCCGGCGACGGAGTCGTAGCTCAGCCGTGTTCCGCCGTCGGTGATCTGCTGCACGAGGACCGACACGGGACAGTACAAGCCGACGTCCGGCAGTGTCCGGGCCAGTTCCGCGGTCGTCGAGGGCTTGTCGAGAGCCAGACGGACCAGGCGGCTCACCCCGGGGGCGAGCACGGAGGCCCGGTCCGGACCGACTTCTCCGCACCGGGCCATGGCCAGCCGGTCGGCCTGCCCGCCGGCCGTCTCCCGGGCGTCGATTTCCGCGCGGATGTCCCGGATGACATCCGTGAAGTGCCGTCGGGTACTGATTATGTGCCGCTCAAGGGCGGTGCGTAGGACATATTCAATGGCCAAGGCTCCTGGGCACCTTTCCTCGAAGGGCCGGCGGCGCCGGTCATCGGTCCACCCAGACCGTACGACCCGACCTCTCAGGTGTCTTCACCCAAACAGGTGAGGGGTCGCGGCGCACCGTCACTCCGGCGGCGTGGGTGTCTCCGGTGAGCGGTACATCGCCTGCACGTCCAGTTCCAGCTGCACCGTCGGACCCACCACCGCGATGCCGCGCGCCAGCATCGACCGCCAGTTGAGGGTGTAGTCCTCCCGGTGCAGCTCGGCCGTGGCGAGCGCGGCGCAGCGCAGCTCCTCGCCGTAGCCGCCGTTGACCGTGCCCAGGTAGGTGGTGTCGAGCGACACCGAACGGCTGACGCCGTGCATCGTCAGGGTGCCGAGGAGTGTCCACCTGCTGCCGCCCCGGTAGGCGAAGCGCGTGCTGGCGAAGTCGATGTAGGGGTACCGCTCGACGTCCAGGAAGTCCCCGGAACGGAGATGGTTGTCGCGGGTGGTGTTCCCGGTGTTGATGCTCGACGCGTCGATGCGCACCCGGACGGTCGACTGGCTCATGTCCGGGGTGACGGTGATGGCACCGTCGAAACGCTCGAAACGGCCGTGGACGTGCGCCATGCCGACATGCTTGGCGATGAACCGGATCGCGGTGTGCGGCGGATCGAAGACCCAGCCGCCGGTCGGCGGCAGCGGCAGCTGCCGGGCCGGCTGCAGCCGGATGTGTGCGGGCGCCGGGCAGCCGTCGGCGACGATCTCGACGGTCTCCCGGTGCGGGTCCAGGCCCTCGGCGACGATCAGCATGCTGTAGCGCCCGGGCGGCAGGGCTGCCATGAAGAAGCCGAAGGGATCGGTCGTGCCCCGGGCCGCCACCTGGTGGGTGTCCAGCGCGGTGACCGTGACGTCGGCGCCGCCGAGCGGCTGGTCGACGGGGTCCAGGACGGTCCGGGCGACCCCGCCCGCACCGGGCGGGAGGGGCAGGGTGAGTCCCGCCGAACGGGCCGGGGCGTCCTTGGACCACCGGCGCCTGAGCAGCCCGAGGGCCATGCTGTTCACCTTTCGTGTCGTGTGTGTGGGGGGAGAAGGGGCGGTACGGCCGTCGTCCGCCCCTGTTGTGGCTCGACTGTCAGGCGCGGCCGCGGATGTGCCCCGGCGCCTCGCGCAACAACGCCTCCGTGTTCTCGGCGGCGGCCTGGGGAAACCGACCGCTCAAGATCATGAAACGCTGCGGGCGGCCGTGGGTGTCTCAATCCGAGACATGCCGTGTACGGCGGAACCCCGCGGGGCACGCCGGTCGTTGCCCGTTCAACCGTTCGCGGTACGGTGAGGGGCGCCATGACCACCGCAGAGCATCCCCCCTCGGCCGGCCGGCAGCCCTCGGCCCGCCCCGCGCTCAGCCAACTGCGCCGGGCCCGCGCCCGCTTCCTCGCCGGGCACCCGCTGCCGGCGGACGTGCCGGACGAGGTCGCGGCCGCCTGGCGGCGCGCCCGTTTCCACGGCGTACGGCACGATTCCGCGGCCTCCTTCGAAGGCCGCGCCCCGCAGCGGCCCGACCCCGCACTGCTTGAAGCGGCCCGGCCGGTCCTCGAGCGACTCGGCCCGGTGCTCGACCACGAGGACGCCACCCTTCTTCTCACCGATGCCCGGCTCCGCGTGCTCTGGTCCGCCGGGCACGCCCCCCGGGACACGCTCTGCCCCGACCTCTCCGAGCAGAGCGTCGGCCCCAACAGCGCGGCCCTGGCCCTGCGCACCGGCGACCGCGCCGAAGTGCACGGACCCGAGCACTTCCTGGACATGTGACAGGAGGTCTCCGCGGTGAGCGTGCCGCTGCGGGCCCCCGGCGACGGCAGGCCGGTCGGCACGGTCACCGTGGCCTCGGCCCTGTGCGGCGGCTGCGCACCGCACCCGCAGTCGGCCCTGGCCGAGGCGACGGCCGCGGTGGTGGAGGCGGAACTGCGGGCGCGTACCCGTCCGCCGGAGCGGGCCCTGCTCGACGCCTACCTCACGGCCTGCGCGCAGCAGGACCGGCCCGTGGTGGCGTTCGCCGGGCACAGCCGCCTGGTGAGCGAGGCCGCGGGCCGGCTGCTGGCGGCCCGGGACATCGAGGACCTGGAACGGGCCGTCCACACGGAGCTGCGCGAGGACGCGCCCGGATCCCGGCTCCCGTGCGGAGCCACGGTCCAGGTCGTCCGCCACCTGGGCGAGACCGTCGGCGCCGTCGCCGTACTGGAACCGGCGTACGGCCGTGCCCCCGCAGCCCCCGCCGGACGCCCGCACACCACGCTGGCCGGGCACTCGGTGCCCTGGCGGCACGCCACCGAGCGCGCCGCCCAACTGGCCACCACCCGCGCCCCCTTACTGCTCGTCGGCGAACGCGGCACCGGAAAGACCTCCCTGGCCCGCGAGTTGCTCGGCGGAACCGAGCCGCTCGTCGTCGACGCAGCCGAAGGGGACGTGCACGAGGCCCTGCCGGCCGACCCCCGCGGCAGTCTCGTGCTGCGCCACGCCGAACGCCTCGCACAGCCGGACGTGGCGGCGATCGTCGCCCACCTCGAAGCCCGGCCCACCGCAGCCCTGTTGGTCACCTACACCCCGGGAGCGCCACCCGGCCCCTGCCTCCAGCGTCTCCTCGACACCCTGGCCGCCCGCTCGGTCACCCTGCCCGCACTGCGCGAACGCCCCGAGGACATCAGGGAGTTGCTTACCGCCGTGACCCCGGCGACGGAACCCGGGCAGCCTCCGCTCACCTGGTCACTCGACGCCCGGCGCGCCCTGGAGCGGTACCCGTGGCCCGGGAACGTCACCGAACTCGCCCATGTCGTACGGTCATTGGCACAGCAGCGCCGGGTGGTGGGGCCGGTCCGGCGCGCCGAACTGCCCGACCCCGTACGCGAAGGATCCGCCGGACGCCCGCTGAGCCCCATGGAGCACGCGGAGCGCACCGCGATCCTGGAGGCCCTGCGCCGCCACGGCGGGAACAAGGCCCGGACGGCCGCCGCCCTGGGCATCGGCCGCGCGACGCTCTACCGCAAGCTGCGGACCTACGGCAGCCACCCGTAGCAACCCGGTCACCCGGCCGCGCCGTGGGCCGGCGGCGGCTCGGCTCGCCGCCCGCCCGCAGCGGGGCGACCATGGAGGGACGCAACCGGTCCGGGGCTACCTGCTGGGAGACGCCCGTGACGCACACAACCGACGTCCTGATCGTGGGCGCCGGCCCGGTCGGGCTGAGCGCCGCCGCCGAACTCCGCCGGCACGGTGCGGACTGCCGTCTCGTCGACCGGCTGCCGGCCCGGCTGCCGTACGCCAAGGCCGTCGGCATCCAGCCGCGCACCATCGAGCTCTGGGACCGGATGGGCCTGGCCCGCACCGTCGTCGAGCACGCCGTGCCCATGCGCGGGCAGCTGAGCTACGTCAACGGCGCGGAGACCGGCCGGATCGAGCTGACGCTGCCGCCCGAGGTGCCGTACGGCTTCGCCGCGCTGCCGCAGTACGAGGTCGAGCGGATCATCGAGGAGTACGTGAACGGGCTCGGCACGGTCGTCGAACGCGGCACCGAGCTCCTCTCCTTCGCCCAGGACCAGGACGGGGTCACCGCCCGGCTGCGCACCGCCTCGGGCACGGAGGAGGAACTGCGCGTCCGCTACCTGGTCGGCTGCGACGGGGCGCACAGTGCCGTCCGCAAGGGCCTCGGCCTCGACTTCGCGGGCGGGGCGTTCACCGAGGAGTACATGCTCGGCGACGTGGTGGCCGACTGGGACATGCCGGCCGGCTACGGCATCAGGTCCGAGCACCGCGGTGCCGACGGCGCCACCGACGACCTGCTGGTCTGCATCCCGTTGCCCGGACCGGGCCGCTACCGCATGTCGATGCTGGTCCCGCCGGAACCCGCCGCCGACGACACCGGGGACACCGGGGACACAGCCAGGGGCACCAACGGTGCCGACGCGGTGGCCCACGGCCCGGTGGGCGGCCGAAGGCTCCCCGAGCTGCCCGACCTCCAGGCCGTCGTCGACCGCCTCGCGCCCCGGCCGGCGACCCTCTCCCAGCTGCGCTGGTCCGCCGTCTTCCGCATCAGCCACCGCATCGTCGACCGCTACGGCGAGGGACGCGTCTTCGTCGCGGGCGACGCCGCGCACATCCATCCGCCCACCGGCGCCCAGGGCATGAACACCGGCATCCAGGACGCCTGCAACCTCGCCTGGAAACTCGCCCTCGTCCTGCGCGGCGAGGCCGGTCCCGCCCTGCTCGCCAGCTACGACGCCGAGCGCCGCCCGGTCGGCGAGGAGGTCGTCGGCCGTACCGTACGCCACGCCGTGCACGGGACGGCGGCCGACCCCGACGACCCGCGGACCATCATGCTCCGTGAGGCCCAGCTCCTCGTCGGCTACCGGGAAGGGCCCCTCGCCACTGCTCCCTACGGCCCTCCGGACGTTCCGCAACCCGGCGACCGCGCCCCGGACTGCGCCGGTCTGACCACACCGCTGGCCGCCTACCCGCTGCGCCTGCTCGACATCCTGCGGGGCCGCCCGGACCACGTCGTGCTGCTCTACGCCGCGGACCCCACCGACGTGATCAAGGCCGTCCTCGCCCCGGGCTGGGACGTCCTGGCCATTCGCACGGAGGACGGCACCCATGTGCCCCTCGTCCCCGAATACCTGGACACGGCTGGTGAGTTCGCCCGTCTCTACCGCCCCGACGGCCCCACCGGCTTCGTCGTCCGTCCGGACGGCCACCTCGGCGCACGCTTCCCCCTGACGGCCACCGAGACCGCTCTGGCCGAGTACCGCGAGGCACTCGGCTGAGGACCGCTCCCGGCACTCCGGACGACGGCCGGCAATACGACCCGTGCGCACAGCGGCATGCCCCGGGCGTCGGTCACCCCGAGCCGGCCGACCAGCGGCCCGTCCCGCACCGCCGCCTCGGCCACCGCGCAGGGGACCGCGTCGACCATCAGCTCGGCCCCGGCGGATCATCGTGAATTCGCCCCCGTCCGTCCGGCCGGCGGACCGTTCGTGACGCCCGCCGGCCGGCCGGGCGCGGTCAGCGCTTGGTGTAGATGAAGCCGACCTTGTCGAGCTCGTCACCGGAGCGGCCGTGGAAGCCGGCGATCTGCCAGCCCGACGGGGCGGTGCGGGTCACGCAGTCCGAGGTCGTCGTACCACCGGCGAGGGTGCGGCCCAGGTTGGTGGTGAACTTCGCGTAGAAGATGCGAGTGGTGTTGTTGTACTTGCTCTCGCACAGGTACGCCGTCGTCACGTACTCGCTGCTGCCCAGCGTCAGCGAGGACGCCGTGCCGCCGGTGCCGCCGTGGGTCAGCGCGGTGCCGTCGGCGAGGGTGATGCCGACCTGGTCGACGCGGGAGCCGGAGCGCAGCGAGATGCTGGTGGCGCGGGCGCCGGCGGCCACCTTGTCGATGTCCTGGTAGTAGTCGCCGTGCGGACCGCCGAACTGGTCGCTCAGCTGGAAGTCGGCGTTCTCGGACCAGGAGAAGCCGACCGTGATCGGGTCGTGGTCGGAGAGCATCAGCCCGTCGGACGTCAGGAACTTGGCGTGCTCGTTGTTGTACGAGGTCGCGTTGAGGTTCACCAGCTTGCTGCTGCGGTACAGGACCTTGTCCACGACCTCGCAGGTGTTGGGCACGGTCGCCCCGGACTGGTCGCAGACCAGCGCGTCGCTGCCCTTGGCCGGCGCGCTGCCGCCGCGGATCAGCTGCACCCAGGCGTCGGTGAGCCCGTTGTTCGAGGCGAACTCGGCGATGGTGTCGGCGGTACGGGTGTAGCGGGTGTTGGTGTCACCCATCACCACGACGGCGTTGCCGGCCGAGTGCGTGCTGATGAAGGACGTCAGCTGGCTGAGGTTGTCGGCCCGGGAGGCCTCGTCGCCGTCGTTCGTGCCCGCGTTGGTGTGCAGGTTGTAGAAGTCGACGTAGACGCCCTCGGCGAGCCGCTCGCGCATGAAGGTGAAGCCCTTCGGCGTCAGGCAGTCACCGGAGTCGATCTGGCAGGAGTTCCAGCCGACGCGCTCGAAGTCGTCCCCGTCCCAGGCGTAGTCGGAGACGGTGTTGAGACCGCTGCCGATGCCCGCGCCGCCGCTGGTCGCGGTGCGGTAGGGGTGGGTGTCGGTGGCGTACAGGTACGCGTGGTAGTTGAAGTCCTCCTGGACGTTGACGATGTCGTACGGCGCGATGCGCTTGCCGATCTCCGTGGTGCTGGTGTCGCGCGGGGTGGGTGCGCTCGACAGGCCTTCCGGAAGGCCGGCGACGTTGTACGTGAGCACGCTGAACGTGCCGGAGGCGGCCGCCGCGGCCGGGGTGGCCGTCGCCGTGAGCCCGCCGAGAGCGGCGACGGCGGCCGCCAGACAGGCAACGAGTCTGCGCATGGGGGTGTCTCCTACGGGGAGGTGTGCGCTGAGAGTTGTGGGCATGCCAATGAGGCACGCCAAAACGTAGCGGCAAACGCTTTCTTCGGACCCCCTCTTGTTACTAACCAGTTTGGAAATTCCGGGTGACGCCCAGAAGATCGACTTCCGCTCCGCGGGTCCGATCGGGCGCTGACTGTTACTCACTTTCGGGTGAGCCGGGCACTTTTCGCCCAGTGGTCGGGTGGTGGCCGAGGCCGTTGCCTGCGGGGCGGAAGGGGTTGATGAGGTGTCAAATCCGCCCATTCAACTACTAAATGGACGTTACATGCGAGAGTCATAGGAAAGCGAAGGATCCGTAATAGGCGCCGTGTGCGCCCCGAAGGCCGCAAGGCCGGGTTGCAAGGTGTGGATGCGCGGCCACCCGGCCGCCGACCAGCCCCACACACCCCTCGCGGCCTGCGGCTTCGCGTCGCACGCGGCTGGAGTGTGCTCGAACCCCGTGAAGGGGGACCACGTGTCCGTTTCCGTTTCCGCGACCGCCCGTCGCCTCGGTTCCGCCGCCGCCGTGGCGGCCGCCCTGGTGGGTGTCACGGCCCTGCCGGCCGCGGCGACCGCTGCGCACCCCGCCCTGTCGCACCGCGAGGCGGTCGTCATCAGTGCCGTACAGCACGACGTACAGGGCCGGGCGGTCTTCTCCGGCCGCGCCCTGAACCGGGAGTGGGTCGACGTCACCAACACCTCCCGCCGGGACGTGAACCTCAGCGGGTGGACGCTGTCGGACGCCGACGGTCACAGCTACACCTTCCGCCACTACCGGCTGGCGGGCGAAGCCACGGTCCGCGTCCACACCGGGGAAGGTCGGGACACCCTGACGGACCTGTATCAGGACCGCCGTTCCTCCGTGTGGAACCACGACGCCGACACCGCCACCCTGCGCACCGAGCACGGGCGCTACGTCGACTCCGCCTCCTGGGGTCTGCACCACCGCCGCGACATGGACGACCGGCACGCGTTCGGCCACCGTGACGGGGACGACCGGCACGGCTTCGGTCACCGTGACGGGGACGACCGGCATGCGTTCGGTCACCGTGACGGGGACGACCGGCATGCGTTCGGTCACCGTGACGGGGACGACCGGCATGCGTTCGGTCACCGCGACGGGGACGACCGGCACGCGTTCGGCCACCGTGACGCTGACGAGGGTCACGCCTTCGGTCACCGTGACGCGGACGACCGGCACGCGTTCGGCCACCGTCACTGACACGTGGGACATCCGCCGCCAGGCCCTTGCGGGGGTCCGGCGGCGGCCCCCTGTCAGCCCTGGACGACCGGCCCGCTCACCGCGGACGTGAAGACGACCTCGCCGTCCTGCACGCCGACGACGTCGACCGTCGCCGTGCCGTCGCCCCCGGCCGTCACCCCCGTGATGTCGATCCAGCAGGGGCTGTCCAGTTCGACGTACCGGTTGAACGACGTGGACGTGCTCGCCGGGATCAGCGCGCCGGGCGCCAGCCGGGCGCAGGCGGCCTGGCGGGCGCCCTCCATGAGGACCATGCCGGGCAGGTGGTCGCCGCCGTGGTCGAACAGGATCGGGTGGTCCAGGTCCGGGGTGAGCAGCCAGCGGTCCGGCGTGTCCGTGGCCGTCAGCACCACGTCGCCGGGGGAGGTGCGGCCCACGGCCGCAGGTGGCATCGGGTCGGCCGCGACCACGGGGCCGGCCGAAGCCGCTTGCCTCTCGGGCCGGTTGGCGCGCAGCCTGGCGTAGACGGGCGGCGTGACGATGGAGTACCGCCCCTCCCCGTGGGCCACGGGCAGGCCGTCCCGGCGCAGGACGAACCCGATACTCATCCGGCGCGCGGAAGCCCGGCCGCGCGGCGCGGAGTCCGGGCAGGTCACCTCGAGTTCGAAGTCGGTGGGCCGGGAGGCGATCCGCAGCCGCTCCAGATCGGTGTGGCAGCTGAGCGACCACAGCACGAAGTGATGGCCGAGCGGGACCCCGTGTTCCGCGTGCGTCACGAACATGCCGGCCTGCCGAAACGTCTCTGCGGCTTGGAGCGGGTCATGGCGCGAACCGTCGGGGCTGTTGAAGAACGTGTGGGCGCGGGGCCACTGTCCGGTGAGGGAGAACCGCAGTCCGTCGTCCTGGGCGGTACAGCCGGTGAGGAACACCTCGGCGAGGGAGGCGCGGTGGACGTACTCCTTGGGGACCGTGGTGGTCAGCCGAGGCAGTACGGGCAGACCGACTCCGATCTCGCCGGCGGACAGACTCATCGACAACCCCCCGTCGGATAGCTCTTCGTTGGCTTGAAGCTCTGTTCGACGCCTATAAGATACGGACCTACCGGTTTTCTCGGGTCGGCCACTAGGTAAAGGATTCACCAAGCGTGGTTCGACTCGATCCATGCATGACTCCGCTCAGTGGTGGTTTGGCCAAGTATTTTTGCGCTCAACCACGCCGAAGGCACGGCGAAAAACGGACTAAGTGGCAGATGTCGACGACTCGTTGTCGATGGGTCCGGGATCCGGACCGCCGCGCGAAAACCTGTCCGACGGTCTCTTTTGGCCAAGTTCCCCGGGCCTAGGCCCGCCTGGCGCGGTGCCCGAACCGCGCCCTGCCTCGACAGCCCCTGCATGATTGTCGAACGGCCTGCGAGAGGGAGACCCGGATGGAACCACTGCGCACCCTGCGCCTCGCCGCCGTCAACATCGACGGCGTCCTGCTCAACGACAGTTTCAGTCCCGTTCTGTACCGTCTCGTCCGCAAGTACGGCGGCGCGTACACCCGGGAGCTGGAACAGCGGCTCTTCTCGCAGTCCCGGCTCGCGGCCGCGAAGGTGCTGCTGGAGGAGACCGGCGCCGGGGTGAGCGAGCAGGAGGCCATCGCCGACTACTTCGCCGAGCGCGAGCGCTACCTGCGCGACCACCCGGTCCACAGCCTCGACGGCGCCGAGGAACTCCTGCACCGGCTGCGCGCCCTGGGTCTGGACGTCATCTGCTACGGCGGCCTCGACGAGGACCACTTCCACCGCCATCTCGGCGCCTGGGAGCACCTGTTCACCGCACCGCACTACATCTGCACCAACGACTTCCGCCCCGGCATCCGGGAGATCGTCCGGGACCGCTTTGGCCTCGACCACCACCAGGTCCTCTTCATCGACGACGTCGCCCGCTTCGCCGGCCACGCCAGGGAACTGGACGTGCCCTTCGTCGGCCACCCCAGCACCTTCGAACACGGCTTCCAGCGCGAGCTGATGCGCGAACTCGGCGTCCGGCACCTGGTCGGCAGTCTCGCCGAGATCGACGAGGAGCGCCTGCGCACCCTCGACCGGGAGGCCGGGCTCGGCACCGTCTGGCAGGGCGCCGACTCCCTCTCCGGCACGCGTGAGGTGACCGGATGACCGCAGGGACCGCAGGGGACGGGGTCGCAGTGGCGGGCCGGGTTCCTCTCGTCGCCGGCGTCGGCCGCGGCATCGGGGCCGCCACGTGTGGGACTGCCTGCGGTGCGAGATCGCGGCCATGCCGGAGACCGGCGGCGGCTCGATCGTCGGCACCAGCGGCGTGGGCGGCCTGGCCGCCTCCTCGGCGGCCGCCCCCTGCATCGCCTCCAAGCGCGCGGTGACCGGACTGGCCAAGGCCGCCGCCGTCGAGTACGCCCCCACCACATCCGTGTGAACGCCATCGCCCCGGGCCTGACCCGCTCCGAGATGGCCGACGACCGGTTCGCGAGGTGCCCGAGAACGAGGAGCGTGCCTGCCGTTCCGCCCCGCAGGCCCGCGCCGCCGATCCCGAGGAGGTCGCGGAGGCCGCCGCCCGGCTGTGCGGTGGCAAGGCGAGCTTCGTCACGGGTGCCACACTTACCGTGGACGGCGGGCGCACCGCCTGGTGAACTGCCTGGCAGGTCCCGTGCCGACGCTCCGGCTCCGGCGCGGGACCTGCGCGAAACCGGCGCGGGATCAGGGCGCGGCCGACCGGGAATCGATATTGTGCGGCCGAAATACCGACCCCCGATTGGGGTAAGGTACGTCACGTCCGGTTTTGTTTTGACCGAGGAGGGGTCCCCATGGCGCGTCAGGAGCGTGCGATTCGGACCCGGCGCGCTGTTGTCGAGGCTGCCGCCGCGGTCTTCGCGGAGCGCGGATACACGGCGGCGACGATCTCCGAGATCCTGGAGCGGGCCGGCGTCACCAAGGGCGCCCTGTACTTCCACTTCGACTCCAAGGAAGCCCTCGCGCGGGGTGTGATCAGCGCCCAGATCAGCGACGACTACTGGGTCCCGCGCGAGCTGAAGCTCCAGGAGTGGGTGGACATCGGCATGACGCTGGCCTACCGGATCCCCAAGGAGGTCATCCTCCTCGCCGGTATACGGCTGTCCGCCGACCTCCAGGGGCGCTCCCTGTTCGGCAGCGCCTGGCCCGCCTGGACCCAACTGGTGACGGACAAGCTCGTGGAGGCCAAGGAGCGCGGCGAGGTGCTGCCGCACGTCACGCCGCGCGAGACCGCCGAGTGCTTCCTCGGGGCCTGGATCGGGACCCAGTTCATGTCCGAGGTGGTCTCCGACTGGACCGACCTCAACGACCGCATCTCCGTCCTCTACAACCACGTACTGCCGGCCATAGCCACTCCCGCGGCCCTGGTCCGGCTGGACACCGCGCCCGACCGGGGCGCGCGGGTCGTCGCGGAAGTCGAGCATCACCGGCAGGAATCGCCCGTACCCACCGAGGCCTGACCAGCCTCGAACCAAACCGCCTTCCTGGTTTGTTACGTCCCCGAAGCCGTGCCGCGGGTGACGTGTGAGGGCTGCCGGAGCAGTCCGATCGGGCCCCGAGCACCGACAAACCTACCTATCATGCTGTTTGCCAAGGCTTTCGAATCGGAATGTTGCAGGCCCAGGGGGAATCGGATCGCCCAGTTCCGGATTCGCCCGGATCAGCAGGGGGACGCGATGGTGAAGCAGCTCCGGGCGGCCCGAACCCGCCAGGCCCTCGTTCTTGCCGCCGCGGAGATCTTCGCCGCCGACGGGTACGTGCTGTCCTCGCTGCCCGCGATCAGCCGGCGGGCGGGAGTGAGCGCCGGAGCGCTGCACTTCCACTTTCCCAACAAGGAAGCCCTCGCGATCGAGGTGGAGAGCGCGGCCCGGCGGTCCGTCGAGCAACTGGTCGCCGACCGGCGGCCGTCGGCCGCCTCCGCACTGCACCTGCTGGTCACGGTCACCCGGGAAGTCCTGGGCGCGGTCGCCGTCGACGTCGTCGTCCGCGCCGGCTTCAGGCTGAGCGTCGATCCCTCCCGCAAGAACGCCATGGGCTTCGGCTGCTGGTGGCGTGCCTGGGTGTGCGAAGAACTGCTGCGCGCCCAGAGTGCGGGAGAGCTGGCCGAAGGGGTGTCACCGGACCGGGCGGCCGCGGTGATAGTCGCCGCGACGGTCGGGTTGGAAGTGCTCGGCGCGGATGACCGCGACCGGATCCCACCCCGGCACGTCGAGCAGTTCTGGTCCCTGGTGCTGCCTCAACTCGCCGCGCGTGGCGACCAGTTCGCGGGCGTTGTGCTCTCCGACTCCTGCTCCGACCCCTGGTCGCGGACCAAGACCGCGCCAACCGGCCGGAGTTCGGTTTGACAAACCGCCCGCGCCGTTTTTGACTCGGGGCCCAGGAATCGCCCCGCACCACCCACGGTGGCGGGAGAGCAGAGGGACGGCATGGACATCGGCATACTCGGCGCTCTCGACGTGCGTGAGAACGGCGTCCCCATCATCCCGACCGCACCCAAGCCGCGTCAGATGCTCGCCGTGCTCGCGCTGCACGCCGACCGTGCGGTGACCGTCGGGACGCTGACCGAGGAACTCTGGGGGCGACGGCCACCGCGCAGCGCACGCCCCACCCTGCAGACGTACATCATGCACCTGCGCGACCTCATCGCCTCGGCGCTGGCGGCGGCCGGTGACGGCGCGGGCGCGCGCACCGCGAAGACGGTCCTGCGTACCGTACCCGGCGGCTATCTGCTCGACAGCGGTGAAGGCACCAGCGACGTCCGGGAGTTCGAGCGGATCGCCGACACGGGATACCGGACGAGGGAGGCCGGGGACCAGCGCGAGGCCGCCCGGCTGCTGCGCGCCGCGCTCGACCTGTGGCGGGGCCCGGCCCTGGCCGACATCTCCGCGGGGGAGTACCTCCACGCCCGGATCCGGGGACTGGAGGAGAGCCGGCTGTGTGCGCTGGACCAGCGCATCGAGGCAGACCTGCGGCTCGGCCGGCACCGCGAACTGATCCCCGAACTCACCGTACTGGCCGCCGGCCACCCCACCCACGAGAGCCTGTGCGGCCAGCTCATGCTCGCCCTGCACCGCTCGGGCCGCCGGAGCGACGCCCTGGACGCCTACCAGCGACTGCGCACCACCCTGGTGCGCGACCAGGGACTGGAACCCTCGGCCGCGCTGGGCAGGATTCGGCAGTCGGTGCTGGCGGTCCCCGCTGACGACGTTCCGGCGCCCGGTCCCGGTACGGCGGACCCGCTCGCCCGGATCGGCTGACGGGCCCGCCCGAACCGGCTGCCGGACTCCTCAGACGGCCGCCGCGACGTGCCGGGCGATGCGGACGGCGGCGAACTCCGTGCCCGCCACGAACCGCATCATCGGCCCGAACATCGGCGCCGCGAGCGAACCGGTGAAATACAGACCGGGCAGCGACGACTCGAACGTCCCCCGCAGGGCAGGCGCCCTCGAACCCGGCACGCACGCCACGGCGCGCCGCACCGTGGGAGACAGGAACGGCAGGGCGTCCAGGTCCAGCCGGTAACCGGTGGCCGCGAGCACATGGTCGACGGCAAGGGACTCACGCTCGCCCCCGGGACCGGAGACATCCAGACGCACCTCCGGCCCGCGGACCGCGGCCGCCGTGACCCGGCGCTCGGTGTGCACCGGTACGACACCCTCCACCCGGTCCCGCAGCCACCAGCCGCCCGAGGGCCCGAGCGCCCGCCGGAACAGCAGCAGCCGGGCCGGCGCGGGCAGCCACCGCACACCACCGGGCGACGCGCAGACCGCGGCCAGGATCCAGCCCGTGCCGAGCGGCGAGGCCGGTTTGGTCACCCGCTGCGTCCAGGGCCGGGCCAGGTCGGGCGTCATGCCCCACAGCACCGTCCGCTCGCGCACCAGGACCTGCGCCTCGGCGCCCGCCTCGTGCAGCAGCGCGGCGCTCTCCAGCGCGGACTGGCCACCGCCGATGACGGCCACCCGCCGTCCCGCGTACACGGACAGGTCCGTGTGGTGACTGGTGTGCGAGACGCGCGCCCGTGGGCCCGGCCCCTCGGGGGCGAGCTGCCGCAACTCGTCCGGGACATGGGCGAGACCGTTCAGGCCGGTCGCCACCACGACGGCCGAGGCCGCCATCTCCTTGCCGTCGTCCAGCCGGACGACGAATCCGGGGCCGTCCGCGGGCTGGTCGACCGCCGTCACCCGGACCGGCTCGACCTCGCCGACGTACCGCTTCTGGAACCACTGTCCGTACCGCACGAAGACATCGCACGGGATCGGTGTCAGCTCGGTCAGCTCCGGCTCGCTCTGCGCGCGCCGGAAGTCCGCCAGCCGGCCACCTGGCTCCGGCGCCGACAGGTCGGTCGCGTCCGGCGTCGATTTCAGGTACATCCCGGTGGCCATGGCGTGCCGCCAACTGCCCATTACGTCACCGAAGACGCGGACCGGTGCCCCCGCCGCCCGCAGATGGGCGGCCACCGACAGTCCGTACGGCCCGGCACCGATCACGACGACGGGTGGCCGCCCGTGTCCGGCGAACGTCTGCTCCTGGGCAGGGCGCTGCCCCGGAAGCGACTGCGTCATGCATTCCTCCGCTTGTCTGCTCGCCGCCTTCCCCAAGGCGGCGCGACACTGCGGGATGGCACGTCCGGCGTGAAACAGACGTGCTCGTCCCCCCTCCGCGGGTGAGTCTCTCCCAGGGGCGGGTACCGGGAAACGATATCGACGCACGTTGGCCAAAACTTGGTCGAACCATGCGACAAGTGACGTCAAGCATGTCATTGACGTGCGGCGGACGGCTGCCGGTGATCACGGAACCGACAGGACCGGTCGACGCCGGCCGGCGGGCCGCCCCGGTAGGATCCTCCCGTGAACACCTACTGGCACGTCGTTCTGCCGCCGCTCTGCGCCTGACCGGGCGCACCCGCTGACAGCTCGAACCCACGCTCCCGGCCCTGCCTCCGAGGCGGCCCGGGGCTCATGTCGTGCGCCCGTATCGAAACCAGTCCGCAGACGGTATTCGACGACGGAAGTTCACGACTGTGCCGAACCACACCTCACCCCGCTCTTCCCGCGCGCTCGGCACCGCCGCGCGCCCACGGCCCCGCCGTGCAGGCCCCTTCGCCGGGCCGCTCCCGATCCTCACTGCCGCCGTGCTGTGGGGCACCACCGGGACCGCGAGCTCCCTCGCCCCCGCCGGAGTGCCGGCCGCGGCCATCGGCGCCGCCGGCCTGGTCCTCGGCGGTCTGCTGCTGTTCCTGACCGCGCCCGGCAGCCGCTCCCTGCCCCGGGCCTGCACCGGTGGCGAGCGCCGGCTGCTCGCCCTGGGCACCCTCGCGGTGGCCGGGTACCCCCTCGCCTTCTACCCCGCCGTGGCCCGCACGGGCGTGGCGGTGGCCACCGTGATCGCGCTCGGCGGCGCCCCCGTCTTCGCCGGCCTCCTCGCCTGGTGCATCCGCCGGTCGCACCCCTCGGCCCGCTGGGCCACCGCGACCGCGACGGCCGTCCTCGGCTGCACGGTGCTCGTCCTCGGGCCGGGGCTGGCCGGTGACGGCGCCCCCGTGGACGTCCTCGGTGTCGTGTCGGCGGGCCTCGCGGGGCTGTCGTACGCCGTGTACGCCCTGGTCGGCGGGCGGCTCATCGCCCACGGGCATGCCTCCGGCGCCGTGCTGGGCGTGATGTTCGGGGGAGCGGCGCTGCTCGTGCTGCCGGTGGTGCTGTGGGGTGCCGGTGGCGGTCTGCTGACCGTGCGGGGCGCGCTGGTCGTCCTGTACCTCGGGGCGGTCACCACCTTCCTCTGCTACCGCCTGTTCGGGCAGGGCCTGCGCCGCACCGCCCCCCAGACCGCGACGACCCTGACACTGGCCGAGCCGGCCGTGGCCGCGGTCCTGGGAGTCGCGGTCCTGGGCGAGCGCCTGCCGGGCCTCTCCTGGTGCGGACTGGCGGTGCTGGCGCTCGGCATCGTGCTCCTCGCCGTACCCTTCGGCAGTCGCAGGCGGGGCACCCGACCCGAGTGACGGCAAAGTAACCGACCAGATGGTCTTTTTATAGCGATCCCCGAGGGAGAGATTCCGCCTGATTCGGTGGCCGAATCGAGTGACCCGATCCGGTCGGGGTCGCCCTCTCGGTCGCCGAAACAGTCGCGTTACGCTGGGACTTCGGTGACCGAGAGGGGCGTGCTGGAGTGCCGCCACCGTTCTCCGGCAGTTCGTCAGAATTGGTCCCGTCGCTGGTCTGTTGACAGACCGTCCATGCTGTTTTCTACTGGCGGCGTGTCAGATGAGAGGACCAGGGAGACGCGTGTGGACATCGGGCTGCTGGGCGCACTGAACGTACGGGAGAACGGGGCCTCCATCGCCCCGACCGCACCCAAGCCCCGCCAGGTGCTGGCCCTGCTGGCCCTGCACGCCGACCAGGTGGTGCCCGTCCCGACCCTGATCGAGGAACTCTGGGCGGGCACCCCACCGCGCAGTGCCCGCACCACCCTGCAGACTTACGTGCTCCAGCTCAGAGAGCTCATCGCGACGGCGCTGCGCCGGGGTGCGGATCCCGGGGACGCGGCCGCCCGCTCCGCCAAGGACGTGCTGGTGACCCTGCCGGGCGGCTATCTGCTCGCCGCCGGAGGCGGCGGCAGCGACATCCGGGAGTTCGACCGGCTGCGCGAACAGGGCGGCCGGGCCGTGGACGACGGGAACTTCGCCGGCGCCTCCAGCACCCTGCGCCAGGCGCTCGACCTGTGGAGCGGCCCGCCCTTCGCCGACGTGCCCACCGGGGTCCACCTGGGCATGGAGGCGCGGCGGCTGGAGGAGAGCCGGCTGTGCGTGCTGGACCAGCGCATCGAGGCCGACCTCCGGCTCGGCAGGCACCGCGAGCTGCTCGCCGAACTCACCGTCCTGACCAGCCGCTACCGCTCCCACGAGAACCTGCACGCGCAGTTCATGCTCGCCCTCTACCGCTCGGGCCGGCGCGGCGAGGCCCTCCTCGTCTACCAGCGGCTGCGCGCCCTCCTCGTCAGGGAGCTGGGACTGGAGCCGTCGGCACGCCTGCGCCGCCTCCAGCAGTCCATCCTCACGGCCACCGCCGAGAACCCCGGCCCACCGCCGCACCACGACGAACTGGCCCGCGTGCCCTGAACCTCCACCGGGGAACGGGGTTCCCCGGCGACTAGGTCGCCAACGGGACGCACAGCACGGCGGCGGGGCCCGGTGTGCTGCCCACCCGGGTGGTGAAGGCGACGCCGGCCAGGTACTCGCCGGCGGCACACTGGCCCTTGTAGGCGCCGTAGGCGAAGTCGTCGCCCGCCCCGTCGGCGGGCCGGTTGTCGGACCGGTCGAACCACACCGTCCGGCCGCTCGCGCCCGACGCGGCGCGCGCGGGCGCACACAGCAGCGCCGACACCCGCTCCCCGCGACGGCTGTAGCCGATCGCGAACTGGCCCGCCGGGCACTGGTACTTGGTGTACCCGGAGGCCCAGTCGCCGCCCGCCGGGACGTACCGTTCGTCCGTGACCACCGTCTGCGCGCTGCCCGTTGCGCGCAGGTCCCCGGCGGTCGCGTCGGTGCACAGACCGCGTCCGCCGGAGTGTGCGAGACCGATCAGCCGCAGCCCGTCCGGGCAGACCGCCTTGTAGGCGCCGGAGTCCCAGTCGCCGCCGGCCCGCACCCGCAGCGACTCGACCTGGTCGCCGTGGTCCGTGGACAGCATGCGCCAGGTCGTCCCCGGCTCGACGTACCCCGTGCGGCCGGCGGAGTTCATGAGGTGGTCCCAGGCCGTGGCCCGCCAGTCGCCGCCGTCGAGGATGCCGGACCGGTGCCCGGAGGTGTCGTAGCGCAGCAGCGCCCAGTCGTCGTGGCCCTCCCAGCCGACCAGCGGCCAGTAGGCGAAGTCCGTGTCGTGGTCGGCGAAGTAGTCGGTGATGTTGCCGAACCAGGTGCGGGCCGCGGTCCCCGTCTCGTTCGCGCCGATGCCGAACTCGCTGACCCACACGGGCGCGGTGTAGTGCTTGCCCTCGCCGGTGACGAAGAAGGCCTCGTCGGCGAGGGCCTGGTAGAGCTCGTCGCGGGTCAGGTCCTGGTAGCGGGGGTCGCTGGTCTCGCCGATGCCGGTGGCGCCGCTGTGCCGGGGGCCCGTGTAGCCGTAGAAGTGGGCCGAGTAGACCAGCTTGTGGGCGTCGACGAGGGTGTTCGAGAGGGTGCGGACGGGGGTGAGGACCGGGCGGCCGTGGGGGAGCCCGTCCACCGGCAGGCCGGTCCAGTTGATGCCCTCGATGACGATGAGCAGGTTCGGATTCGCCTCGGTCAGGATGCGGTCGGCGGCGAGCTGGGCGGCCGCGTACCAGTCGTGGTCGTCGCCCAGGCCCCAGTTGGGGTCGTCGAGAACGTTCCGGCGCACCTCGTTGTAGAGGTCGGCACCCACGACACGGGAGTTCGCGGCGTAGCGGCGGGCCATGAAGACCCAGTCGTCGGCCCACTGCTGGGTCGACTGGCCGGTGTTCCAGCGTTCGTTGCCGTCGACGCCGCAGCACCAACGGGAGGTGTTGGTGTGGTTGTTGAGGATGACGGCGAAACCCGCGCCGGTGAGGGCGGTCACGACGGCGTCGTAGACCTCCAGCGGTGTCCTGCCGCGCAACTGCGGATTGGCGGTGAGCGCGGCGTCCGGCACCGGAGTCGTCGTGTGGATCATCTCGTTCGAGAACGGCAGCCGGATGCTGTTGATGCGGAGTGCCTGGAAGTCCGAGACGAGCTGGGACAGGGGGGCGCGGTCCAGGCCGAGGGGGATGCCGTAGGAGTCCTGGCCGGCGTGGTGGTTGGCGGGATCGTCGATGCTGCCGCTGCCCGTCCAGGAGCCTTGTGCGCCGTCCCAGTTGGCGGCCTTGAGGCGGAAGCGGTTGCCCGCGGCGTCGACGATGTAGCGGCCTCGGGTGGAGAGCGGGGGCTGCCAGGTGCCGCCGGCCGACGCGGCCGCAGCCGGCGTGGCGGCGGCGGGGGCCGTGCCGGACAGGGTGAGAACCAGAAACATGGCTGTCAGGTACGTGACAATCCGGAACGATCGTATGATCGGCATCGGCAGTCCTCTGGATGGATGTCCCGTGGGGGCGAGGCACCCTACCAGGGCACGGGTCAGCGCAGAAGCGGCCCGTCGGACGCGCAGGCCTCGGCCGTCCACCCCTCGAGGTCGCGTTCGGGGCGCAGCAACCGCCTGATGGCGGCGGCGGAGGCGCGGTGCCAGTCACGGCTGCGGCGGAGCATCGCGTGATCGCCGCCCCTGAGCAGCACCATCCCGGCCTGTGCGCCTGCCGTACGGGCCTGCCGTACATATGCCGCGGAGTCGGCGGGGCCGGTGGTCCGGTCGCGGTCCCCGTGCAGGACGACGATCCGCGTCCCGGTGAGATCGTCGACCGGGTCGCCGGGCGGGCACCAGGGGGCGAGCGCGAGCACTCCGCGCACCGAGGGGTCGGCCGCCGCGCGCAGTGCCGCCCGGCCGCCCATCGAATGGCCGACCAGTACGACAGGCGCGTCACCGGCCAGACCGCGCAGCTCGTCGAGGGCGCGCAGGGTGTCCTGGAGCGGGTCGGCGGCGTCGTTCCAGCCCTGGTAGCGGTAGCGCACCTGGCCGATCAGCACGTCGCGGGGCGAGGAGACCGAGGCGGCGGCGCTCAGGAACGGGCGCATACGCACCGCGGCCGGCTGCCAGCGGTGCGCCCGACGGCGTCCGTTCTCCTGGCCGCCGTGCAGGACGAGCACCGCCGCGCGCGTCCGGTCCCGCGGGCTGCGACGCACCACCAGGGCGCTCCCGCCCGCCTCGACGACCCGTCCGTCGGTCACCGTGTCCCCCCTGTTTCCTCCGGCTTGAAGCGTGCTCTCGCCATCAAACACTGCCGGAGGAATCCCCTGCCACCAGGGGCATGTGCGGCGCGTGCCTTCCCCGTGAACATCGGTTAGGCTCCAGCGCGCACAGGGGATGCACAGCGGGGGTGGGGGACATGACCGAGGGTTTCAGCGAGCCCGAAAAGAACGGCAGACCGGGACTTCAGGCGATCGCGGCGGTGGCCTTGTTCGCGGTCGTCGTGGGCGCTCTGTGGGCGCAGAAGCAGTTCGTCCACCAGAAGGACGCGTCCGCTGAACCGGCGACCTGCTCGACCTCGGACGACCACCTGCCGGCCCGCTATGTCTCCGGCGCCCGGTTGTGCGCGGCGCTCAACCGCCCCGACCTGCCGGCCCTGCTGGGGACCTCGCGTGAGCGGATCGAGACCGCCGACGGCAGCGGGGAGTGGCTCACGCTCGCCGGGGGCACGAAGATCGCCGAACCCGAGGCGACGGTGACCCTGGAGACGTACTCCGTGAAGCTGACGGCGTCGTACGACGACATGACCGTCTCCGAGGCGGGTGGCCTGCTGGGCGACGCCCGCAGGACGACCGTCCTCGGGCACCCCGCCCTCCTCTACTCCAGCCCGACCTTCTCCATAGGCTTCGACCTCGGCGGCGGCAAGGCGAGCACGGGCCCCGGCGGCACCGCGCGCTGCGTCCTGGTCTCCAAGCACGGCAAGGACGACGGCAAGGGCACGTACGAGGTCTCGCTATGGCGGCAGGACGACGTACCGCCGGACGACACGGCCCTGGTGCGGGTCGCCGAGCAGGTGCTGCCGACCGTCCCGGGCTGGAACGGGCACTGACGGCCCCGGCAGGGACCGGGTGTGCCGCTGGGCCGCCCGGGTCCGTGGGCGGTCCGGCGGCGGGGACCGTGCCGACGTGGTGCGTCAGTTGCTCACGGAGCGACGGTCGTTGCGGAGACGAGGCTGCCCGCCGAGGGCAGCGTCGGCAGCGGGGGCACGGCGCCGAGGAGACCGGTGACCGTGTCGAGGATCGGGGCGAGCAGCCCGGTGACGGCACTCAGCACCCCGCCGAGGTCGAGCGAGGTCAGCGAGGTGAGCAGGCTGTCGACGGCGGACTGGATCGCGCTCAGCAGGTCCGAGACGGGGTCGGCCGCGCGAGGCGCCACCCGGTGCGCGCGGTCGGCGGAGCCGGTTTCCAGATGCCGCAGCCGCTTCTGGAGCGTGCTGCTCCACTCCCGTACCACCTTGGCGTAGGCGGCGGCCCTGGCCGGGTCGATCCGGGTGCCCTGCGCCGTGGTGAGGTCGGGCAGCGCGTCCAGGAGAGGTGTCAGGGCGCGGTCGTACCGCGACGTGTCCGCCGCGTCGATCCGGTCGAGAAGCGTGGCGATGTCGGTGCCGGGCCGCAGAACCGTCCGCGCGGCACCGGGTCCCGACGCTTCTCGGCCGGCGTCGGCGGCGGCAGCGGAGGCGGCGGCCGGGCCGAGAACCAGGGCGGCACAGACCAGGGGGGAGACGAGGAGGCCGCGGGAGACTAGGGCGCGCATGGGTTTCCTTTCGAGAACTGCTGTCTTGCGCCCACCGTGGAAAGCGGGGGGAGGCCCCGCAACCGGTCACCGGCCGTGAACGGCGTCGTGCGCGCCATGGTGACGGCCCTGACCAGGTGGTTTACGTCGCTCCGGGGCTCCGTCCGGGTGTCGGTCGGATGTTCGCCCGTCAGGGTGCGCCCGGCGGCCGACGCCGACCGCACATGCGAAGAGCCCCACCCCTGACGGATCAGGGGCGGGGCTCTTCGCGTCGAGCGCCGGGCAGGCCTTGCACCTGCATTTCCCCGCAGGAAGCGGAGCGTCTTTCCTTGGACCACCAACGCATCGCGTGCCACCCGGAGTTGGGCGCCTCGCTCAAGATCGATTCTACCCCGACCGGGGTGTCGGCCACAAACCGGAGCAGGTGCTCGTCGGTGGCTCTTGCATGTTCTATGGCATACACCATAAGTTACTGTTGCGTAAGGATGTGAGGTGTCTCCGAGGGAGGGGTGGTGGCCGCATGAGCCCGCGCAGGAGCGACAGCCGGGAACGGATGCTCCGCGGTGCCTCGGAGCTGCTCCGTGAGTACGGCGCCGGCGCCACCAGCATCGACCGGGTCCTCGCCCGCACCGGCGCACCCCGCGGCTCCGTCTACCACCACTTTCCCGGCGGGCGTGCGCAGCTGGTCGAGGAGGCGGTGACCATGTCCGGTGACCACATGCTGAGGCGGATCGACGCAGCCATGGAGGCCGAGGGCCCCCTGGAGGCGGTCGACTCCTTCTTCGCGCTGTGGCGGGAGCGGCTGGCGGAGAGCGGCTACCGCGTCGGCTGCCCGATCGTGGCCGTGGCCGCGGAGACCAACGACGAGGCACCCCAGCTCGCCCGCTCCGCCGCCGCCGTCTTCGCCCGCTGGCAGGAGGCACTGGCCGCGCACTTCCACCGGCACGGCCTCCCGCAGCCGCGCAGCACCCGGCTGGCGGCCTTCGTCGTCGCCGCCCTCGAAGGCGCCGTGATCATGTGCCGCGCCGAACAGACCACCGCACCTCTGGACGCGGCCGCCGCCGAGCTGCGTGAACTGCTCACCCATGCCTTCCACGACCAGTGACGACCACCGCGGCCCGCTGCCCGGACGGCGGCCCGGCCCGCACCACCACCAGCACACCGAGGAGCCACCCGTGTCCACCACCGAACTCGCCGCCCTGTCCGGCCTCGAACTGATGCGCCGGATACAGTCCGACCAGCCGGCCGGCAGCGTCACCCCGTCCATCGGCCGGCTGCTCGGCATGCGCTTCGACGCGGTGGAGCACGGCCGCATGGTCATCTCGCTCGACACCCGCCCCGACTTCACCAACCCCCTCGGCATCGTCCACGGCGGCATCGCGGCCACCCTTCTCGACTCCGTGATGGGCTGCGCCGTGCACACCACCCTGCCCGCCGGCGTCGGCTACACCACCCTCGAACTCAAGGTCAACTACATCCGCGCCGCCCACACCGGAGGCCAGACGCTCACCGCCGAGGGGAACGTCATCCACGTCGGCCGCTCCACCGCCACCGCCGAGGGCAAGGTGCTGGACGAGCGCGGCAAACTGATCGCCCACGCGACCACCACCTGCCTCGTCATGCGGCCGGCCGGAGACTGACGGCGCACCGGACCCAGGCGACCGACGGCGCAGCGGACCCGTGCGAAGCATGCGAAGAGCCCCGCCCCTGACGGACCAGGGCGGGGCTCTTCGCGGGCGGGCGGCTACTCCGGGACGCGGGCCAGGTCGTGCAGCCAGGCCTTCGCCGAACTGTCCGACGGAGCACGCCAGTCGCCGCGCGGGGAGAGCGAACCGCCCGCCGAGACCTTCGGTCCGTTCGGCATCGCCGAGCGCTTGAACTGGGCGAAGGCGAAGAAGCGCCGGCAGAAGTAGTCGAGCCAGTGCCGGATCTCCGTAAGGTCGTACGCCTTGCGCTCGGCCTCGGGGAAGCCGGGCGGCCAGGCGCCCGCGTTCCGGTCGTGCCAGGCGTGCCAGGCCAGGAGGGCGATCTTCGACGGCCGGAACCCGTGCCGCAGCACCTGGTAGAGGGTGAAGTCGTGCAGCGCGTACGGGCCGATCTTGGACTCGGTGGACTGCAGCTCCTCGCCCGGCACCAGCTCCGGGCTGATCTCCGTGTCGAGGATCGCGGCGAGGGTCTCGGCGGTCTCCGCGTCGAACTGCTCGCTGCTGATGACCCAGCGGATCAGGTGCTGGATCAGGGTCTTCGGTACCCCGGAGTTGACGTTGTAGTGGCTCATCTGGTCGCCGACGCCGTACGTCGACCAGCCCAGCGCCAGCTCCGACAGATCCCCGGTGCCGAGGACGATGCCGCCGCGCTGGTTGGCCAGCCGGAACAGGTAGTCGGTGCGCAGACCGGCCTGCACGTTCTCGAAGGTCACGTCGTAGACCGGCTCGCCGGCGGCGAACGGGTGGCCCATCTCCTGCAGCATCAGCCGAGCGGTCGGCGTGATGTCCAGCTCGGCCGCGGTCACACCGAGCGAGTTCATCAGGCGGTGGGCGTTGCCCTTGGTGTGCTCGCCGGTCGCGAAACCCGGCAGGGTGAAGGCCAGGATGTCGCTGCGCGGGCGGCCCGCGCGGTCCATCGCCCGGGCGGCGACGATCAGCGCGTGCGTGGAGTCGAGGCCGCCGGACACCCCGATGACCACCTTCGGGCCGCCGATCGCCGCCAGCCGCTGCTGGAGCGCGGCGACCTGGATGTTGTACGCCTCGTAGCAGTCCTGGGCGAGCCGCTGCGGGTCGGCGGGGACGAAGGGGAAGCGCTCGACGCGGCGGCGCAGCCCGAGGTCGGCGGTCGGCGGGTCAAGGCGGAAGGGGACGGTCCGGAAGCCGCTCGTGCGTGCCGCGTGGGTACGGCGGTTGTCGTCGAACGAACCCATCCGGGCCCGCTCCTGCCGCAGCAGGTCCAGGTCCACGTCGGCGACCGCGTACTGGTCGTCCAGCGGGAACCGGTCCGTCTCGGCCAGCAGCGCGCCGTTCTCGTAGATCATGGTCTGGCCGTCCCAGGACAGGTCCGTCGACGACTCGCCGAGCCCGGCCGCCGCGTAGACGTACGCGGCGAGACAGCGCTGCGACGCGGAGCGGCACAGCAGCTTGCGGTCCTCCGCACGGCCGACCGTGATCGGGCTGCCCGAGAGGTTGACCAGCACGGTCGCCCCGGCCAGCGCCGCCTCCGCGCTGGGCGGCACCGGCACCCACATGTCCTCGCAGATCTCGGCGTGCAGCACGAGTCCGGGGACGTCCTCCGCCTCGAACAGCAGGTCCACCCCGAACGGCACGCTCTCGCCGCCGATCCGGATGGTGCCGCCCCGCTCGTCGTCGCCCGCGGCGATCTGGCGCCGCTCGTAGAACTCCCGGTAGTTCGGCGGGTACGACTTGGGCGCGACCCCGAGGATCCGGCCGCGGTGCACGAACACCGCGCAGTTGTAGACGCGGTTGCGGTGGCGCAGCGGGGCGCCGACGACGAGGACCGGCAGCAGGCCGGCCGAACCGGCCGCCACCGTCGCGACGGCCTCCTCGACCTGGTCGAGCACCGCGTCCTGGAGCAGCAGGTCCTCGATCGAGTAACCGGTCAGGCCGAGCTCCGGGAAGACCGCCACCGCGACGCCCTCCTCGGCACAGCGGCGGGCCTGCCGCAGTACCGCCTCGGCGTTGGCGCGCGGGTCGGCGATGACGGTGTGGCCCGTGCACGAGGCGACGCGGGCGAAACCGTGCTCATAGATCGACCAGAAGTTCAACGGGGCTTCCTCGGGAGAGACGGACACGGTGCGGATGCCGGACAGGGAGCGTCGCCGTACACGGGCACCCTCTCCTTCGATCCTTCGACGGACTGGCGAACCTCCTGCCCCAAGCAGCATAGATCGCCTGATGATCTGGGCTGACCAGGCATTCTGCGCAGGCCGCGCGGCGGCTGGCCGCACACGGCGGCCGGCCGTGCGCGGCAGGTCACAGGGGCGTGGTCTCCAGGAGGGCCGCGGCCATCTCGCGGGCCGGGGCCTCGGTCTCGGCCGCGACGCGGTGGAACGTCGTCTCCGCCTCATGGGCCGGCCAGTCGGCGGGCAGGTGCCGCACGGGCAGCCGCGGATCGGTGCGGATGATGCCCAGCCACTCGCTGACCAGCCGCAGCCGGGTGACGACGGCGTCGTCGTCGGCGTCGGCCCGCCACGCGTCCCAGCGGGCGCGGAAGTCCTCGTAGCGGGCCGCGATCGACCCCAGGTCCCAGGTGTCGCGGATCATGAGGTCGATGTCCGTCGCCTCGTCGGCCAGCGCGTGGAAGATCTTCACATGGGCGGAGAGCCCGAGTTCGGCGACCACGGCGGAGACGTCCACGCGGCCGGGCGCGATCCACAGCCCGCTGTAGAGCGGCCCGAAGCCGGACCAGCCGAGCTGGGAGCGCAGATCGTGCCGCTGGCGCTGCCAGGACTCCGGCAGTGAGAAGCCGAGCAGGGTCCAGGAGCCGTCCCAGTCGTCGTTGACGGCGCCCGTGTCCCAGATACGACGCCGGCCGTCGTGCAGGATCTGGGTGGCGAGGGGCGTCAGGCCGAAGTACATCCTGCGGCCCTGCCGTTGCCGTTGCAGCAGGTTCCGGTTGACCATGCGGGTGAGCGTGGAGCGTACGGCCTGCTCGCCGACGCCCGCCCGGCCCAGGACCGTGATGATGCTGCCGGAGTAGACGGCCAGCGGCCCCTGCTCCAGCACGTGGTTGCCGAAGAAGGCGAGCAGGAGCGACTGCGGTCGGGGCTGCGGGGCGTCCAGGGGTTCCGGGACCGTCTCGGCGTTCACGTGCGCAAGATTACGGCCACGTGGCCGACGTCCACGGCGCGGGTGGCACGCCGGGCGGCGTGCCCGGTTGACGGGTGCCGAGGCAGCGGGCAACACCCGCCCCGGCCGGGCCGAAGCGCGGTCGGGGCGGGACGAAGCGCGGCCGGGGCGGGCCCGCGAAAGCGGAACTACGCGGCGGTGCCGCCCGAGTAGTCACTGTTGAACGTGGTCTCGACGGTCGTGGCCACCGACTGCGCCACCCCGGTACCCGTGAGGATGATGCCCAGCTCACGGTTGTTGGAGAGGGAGTTGCTGCTGATGTTCATGGAGCCGGCCTCCACCTCCTGGGTGGACAGGCCGTAGTCGGCGACCATGGCCTTGGCGTGGATGTAGAAGCCGTTGGGGTCGGAGTAGCCGACGACCGTGCCGCCGGCGCTCTTGATCGAGGAGACCTCGCTGGAGTAGTCGGCCGGCGTCTCCAGGACGACCCGCACCTTCACGCCCGCCTTGGCTCTGGCGACGATGGCGTTGACCACGGTGCTGTCGCTGAACTCCAGCTCCTCGACGTCGAGCGTCTTGGTGGCGGCGTTGATCACGGTCAGCAGGCGGCTGCGCGAGTCGGTGGGGGACCAGAGCAGGTGGTCGCCGTCGGTGGGGGTGATCGAGGTGCCGGCGTAGTCGGCGTTGAAGACCTTCTCGATCGCCGCGACGTCACGGGTGTCGTCGGTGAAGACGCCGTAGTCCCGGCCGGTCGAGTAGTACTGGGAGGTCAGGTTGCCGGTCAGGACGAGCGACTTCGTGGCGTCGACCGTGATGGTCTTCTGGTGCGTGTAGACGAAGCTGGTCGACGACCACGCCACGCCCACACCCGCGTTCGTGAGGGAGGTGTAGGCGGAGTTGTTGGCGCTCTTGTGCGCCTGGTCCAGGACCACCCGCACGGTGACGCCCTTGTTCTTGAGGGCGATGAGGTCGTTGACGGCCGTGGTGTCCTCCAGCTCGTACATCGTCATGTCGAGCGAGCTGGTGGCCGAGTTGATGAAGTCGTAGATCGTCGGCTCGCTGCTGCTGAGCGAGAAGGCGAACGCGGTGTAGCTCGCGGCGTTCGCGGGGACCGCGGTGGCGACCACGGCCGCGCTGGCCGCCAGGGCGACCCCCGCGCGAACGAGAAGCTTCGACAGCATGTGCGTGACTCCTAGTCGGATAGACGCTCACGTGGGGGGTGGGTGAGCGTGGGCATGACACCACGCGCGTAGACTGCCGAGGAAGAGAAGCCGGGTGAACTCACCGTTACCTGTGCGGCGTACGGGCGGACATAGCGGACTCGGCGCAGGTGGGGGCCGGTTCATGGGCATACCGCGAGAACGCAAAATCTTCGTAGCCAAGCGCCTGGGAAGCCGTATGTGACCGTCCGGGCGGCAGGGCCGGTCAGGAATGGAGAAGCGTTACTCCTCCTCCCCGGCTAGCGTGACGGCCGTCGACCGAGACCCCGCGCAGCAGACGGAGACGGGTTTGAGCATGGCCAGAGAGACCGGAACGACCACGTCCGCGCCGCACGTGGCCGACAGCCACGGCCTGATTCGCGTGCACGGCGCGCGGGAGAACAACCTCAAGGACGTCAGCATCGAGATCCCGAAGCGCCGGCTGACGGTCTTCACCGGCGTCTCCGGCTCGGGCAAGAGCTCGCTGGTGTTCGACACCATCGCCGCCGAGTCGCAGCGGCTGATCAACGAGACCTATCCCGCCTTCGTCCAGGGCTTCATGCCCAACCTGGCCCGCCCCGAGGTCGACGTCCTGGAAGGCCTGACCACCGCGATCATCGTCGACCAGCAGCGGATGGGCGGCGACCCCCGTTCCACCGTCGGCACCGCCACCGACGCCAACGCCCTGCTGCGCATCCTCTTCAGCCGCCTGGGCAAGCCGCACATCGGCTCACCCAAGGCGTTCTCCTTCAACATCGCCTCGATCAGCGGGGCGGGCGCCGTCACCGTCGAACGCGCCGGGCAGAAGGTGAAGGAGCGGCGCAGCTTCAGCATCACCGGCGGCATGTGCCCGCGCTGCGAGGGCCGGGGCGCCGTCACCGACCTCGATCTGGCCCAGCTCTACGACGAGACCCTGTCCCTCGACGAGGGCGCGATCACCGTCCCCGGCTACAAGGGCGGCGGCTGGAACTCCCGCCTCTACGCCGAGTCGGGTTTCTTCGACCCGGACAAGCCGATCAGCAAGTTCACCAAGAAGGAGCTGCAGGACTTCCTGTACCGGGAGCCGACCCGGATGAAGATCGCGGGCATCAACATGACCTACGAGGGTCTGATCCCGCGCATCCAGAAGTCCATGCTCTCCAAGGACAAGGAGTCGATGCAGCCGCACATCCGCGAGTTCGTGGAGCGGGCGGTCACCTTCGCCACCTGCCCCGACTGCGACGGCACCCGGCTGAGCGAGGGCGCCCGCTCCTCGAAGATCGACGGGATCAGCATCGCCGACGCCTGCGCGATGCAGATCAGCGACCTGGCCGCCTGGGTCAGGCGTGTCGACGAGCCGTCGGTCGCCCCCCTCCTCGACACGCTCCGGCACACCCTGGAGTCGTTCGTGGAGATCGGCCTCGGCTATCTCTCGCTCGACCGGCCGGCCGGCACCCTCTCCGGCGGCGAGGCACAGCGCACCAAGATGATCCGCCACCTCGGCTCCTCGCTCACCGACGTCACCTACGTCTTCGACGAGCCCACCACCGGCCTGCACCCGCACGACATCCAGCGGATGAACGGCCTGCTGCTGCGGCTGCGCGACAAGGGCAACACGGTGCTCGTCGTGGAGCACAAGCCGGAGGTCATCGCCATCGCCGACCACGTCGTCGACCTCGGCCCCGGCGCCGGGGCGGGCGGCGGCACGGTCTGCTTCGAGGGCACCGTCGAGGCGCTGCGGACCGGCGGCACCATCACCGGCCGCCACTTCGACGACCGGGCCGCCCTCAAGGACACGGTCCGCAAGTCCACCGGCACGCTGGAGATCCGCGGCGCGTCCACCCACAACCTGCAGGGCGTCGACGTCGACATCCCGCTCGGCGTCCTGGCCGTAGTGACCGGTGTCGCGGGCTCCGGCAAGAGCTCCCTGGTGCACGGTTCGATCCCGGCCGGCGCCGGGGTGGTCTCCGTCGACCAGGGCGCCATCCGCGGCTCCCGGCGCAGCAACCCGGCGACGTACACCGGACTGCTCGACCCGATCCGCAAGGCGTTCGCCAAGCAGAACGGCGTCAAGCCCACCCTGTTCAGCTCCAACTCCGAGGGCGCCTGCCCCACCTGCAACGGCGCCGGCGTGATCTACACCGACCTGGCGATGATGGCGGGCGTCGCCACCACCTGCGAGGAGTGCGACGGCAAGCGGTTCGAGGCGTCGGTCCTCGACTACCACCTAGGCGGCCGTGACATCAGCGAGGTGCTGGCGATGCCGGTGACCGAGGCCGGGGAGTTCTTCGCCGCGGGCGAGGCGCACACCCCGGCCGCCCACCGCATCCTCCAGCGGCTCAACGACGTCGGCCTCGGCTACCTCACCATCGGCCAGCCGCTCACCACCCTGTCCGGCGGCGAGCGCCAGCGCCTCAAACTGGCGACGCACATGGCCGACAAGGGCGGCGTCTACGTCCTCGACGAGCCGACCGCGGGCCTGCACCTCGCCGACGTCGAGCAGCTCCTCGGCCTGCTGGACCGGCTGGTCGACTCCGGCAAGTCGGTCATCGTCGTGGAACACCACCAGGCGGTCATGGCCCACGCCGACTGGATCATCGACCTCGGCCCCGGCGCCGGCCACGACGGCGGCCGGATCGTCTTCGAGGGGACTCCGGCCGACCTGGTGGCCGCCCGCTCGACCCTCACCGCCGAACACCTCGCGCAGTACATCGGCGCCTGAGCCGGGCCGACCGGTGGGGCGGGGACCGGGCTCCCGCCCCACCGGTCGGCCTCCACTAAGGTTTGAATATTCAAACATAGATCGTTAGACTGCGGCCATGACCACCACGCCACGCTGGCTGAACCCCGAGGAACGACGGGCGTGGCTCGCCTACGTCCAGTTCTCCACCCACCTGTCGGACCACCTGAACCGCCAGCTGCGCCGCGACGCGGGGATGACCCATGCCGACTACACGCTGCTCGCCAACCTCTCCTCGGTCAAGGATCACAGTCTGACCATGTCCGAGCTGGCCGAACGCCTGAAGATCACCCGAAGCCGCCTCACCCACGCGGTGACCCGCCTCCAGGAGGCCGGCTACGTCGACCGCCGCGAGGACCCCGTCAACCGCCGTAACCAGCACGCCGTCCTCACCCCGGCCGGCATGAGCCTCCTGGAGCGCGCGGCCCCCGGCCATGTCGAGGCGGTCCGCCGGGCCGTCTTCGACTCCCTCACCCCCGAGCAGGTGACCCAGTTCGCCGCGATCGGCGAGGCCGTCAACAACGCCCTGCAGCGTATGGACGCCGACAGCGACGAGCAGGAGGCGCTGCCCTGGCGACGCCGTTAGCGCAGCGCCCACCGCGGCGGTACGA
>NZ_JBHXLU010000087.1:0-49802 GCF_042720695.1 Streptomyces sp. NPDC058457
ACAGCTGCTTCAGCTTCTGCTCGATGAACGGCCGGTCGAACTGCCCGAACCGCGAGGCCCCGCCACCCGGCAGCAGCACGCCGACACTGAGCCCCCGCCCCCGCCCCCCCCCCCCGGCGGCCCCCCCCCCCCGGGGGGGGCCGCCCCCTGCGCCGTCACGCCCGGTCGACCTCGGCGCGCAGCGCGTTGTAGTCCGCGAAGGCCGTGTCGACGTCCGCGCGGGTCAGGCCGTAGCGGGCCAGGTCGTAGCTGTGCACGCGGGTCCCCCTGGGGCGGGCGGCGACGGCCGGGAGACGGGCCGCGTCAGCCTCGGTCCAGCGGGCGCCGACGGCCGCGTAGAGCTTCGGGGCGCCCGCGGCCGGGTCGGCGCCCAGCCAGGAGTACGGCACGTCGACTAGGGACTCGCGGGGGATGCGGGTGCGGGACGCGAGGCCGCGGGTGGCCGAGCGGGCGAGCAGCTCCAGCCAGGTGGTGCCGATCCGGTGCAGGTCGAGGGGGCGGGTGTTCACCGCCATGCCGTGCTCGACCAGGCTGCAGAACGAGGCCACGGCGGTGGCCGGATCGCGGTGCGTCCACACGATCGTGGCATCCGGGAAGACCGCGCGCAGTGCGTCCAGGTTCTCCAGGTGCAGCGGCGACTTCAGCACCCAGCGGCGGCGCGGGCGGCCGTACTGGAGCACCTGGTAGATCTGCCTGAGGTAGCGGTAGTCGGCGCCGAAGTCGTGCGTCTCGTGCCAGGGCAGGTACTCGGGGATCACCGCCTGGGACAGCGGCATCACCGTGTGCGGCAGCGCGAAGGTGCACTCCTCGGGGCCCTCGGGCCGCAGGTTGTGGATGTGCCGGAAGCGCGGGGAGAAGAGGTTGATGCCGCCGACCAGGCGACGGGCGGTAGTGATCGCCTTCTCCCGCTCCTCCGGCGGGAGTTCCAGGCCGGGGGTGAGCAACTCCCAGAGCAGCGGGCAGCGGTGGTCCGCGGAGAGGGAGAGGATGCCGTGGGTGAGCGTGGTGGCGGTGCGCGGCAGGCCCACCACGAACACCGGTCGCTCGACGGGCTCCCGCTCGATCTCGGGGTGTTCGGCGAGCAGCCGGCGGATCCGGGCCCGGTTGGCGAGATGCCGGCCGACGTGTCCGCGCGCGGACAGCCAGCCGACCGGGGTGAGATGCTCGGCTCCCGCCCAACATCGCAGCAGGTGACGGAAGTCGTCGGTGAACCGCTCGTCGTCCTCCGCGGTCCCGGCCGCATCGAGCAGCCGGTCGAAGGCCCGGTCCGGCGTGCGGCGGGCGCGGAAGTCGGGTCTGAGGAGCAGGTTGGCGAGCGTGAGGGGGAACGGACCTGAGGGCACGGCAGCGGAACCCTTCGTGGGGGGACAGGGGAGGGGATACTGACTACCCCCTCCAACTGCCCGACCACACCGCCGAGTTGAGACATTTACCAGCCGGTAACGGGAGGCGTCGCAATCCGGCCGGACTACTCCGTGACCGGTAGTTCCGCCCCGTCCCGCAGGAACAGCGGGATGCGGTCCAGCGGCGCGTCCACCGTCACCGCCGTACCGCCCTCGTACGACTCACCCGTCCACGCGTCCGTCCACCGCGCGCCCGCCGGCAGATACGCCGTCCGGGCCGTGGCGCCCGCCGTCAGCACCGGCGCCACCAGGAGGTCACGGCCGAAGAGGTAGGCGTCGTCGACCGCCCAGGCCGCCTGGTCCTCGGGGAACTCCAGGAACAGCGGCCGCAGCACCGGCAGGCCCTGCTCGTGGGCCTGCCGCATCACCTGGAGGACGTACGGCTTCAGGCGCTCGCGCAGCCGCAGGTACTTCTCCAGGATCGCGCCGGCCTCCTCGCCGTACGACCACACCTCGTTCGGGCCGCCGGTCATGTCCGGGCCCAGCGGCATGCCCGGGTCGCGGAAGCCGTGCAGGCGCATCAGCGGGGAGAGCGCGCCGAACTGGAACCAGCGGACCATCACCTCGCGGTAGGCCGGGTCGTCCGGGTCGCCGCCGTGGAAGCCGCCGATGTCGGTGTTCCACCAGGGGATGCCGGACAGGGCCGTGTTGAGGCCGGCCGCTATCTGCTGGCGCAGGGCCGTGAAGTCGGTGCCGATGTCGCCGGACCAGAGGGCGGCGCCGTACCGCTGACTGCCCGCCCACGCCGAACGGTTGAGGGTGACGACCTCCTCGCCCCGGTCCCGCAGGCCCTCGTGGAAGGTCCGGGCGTTCTCGGCGGGATAGCTGTTGCCGACCTCCAGGCCGGGGCCCGTCCAGTAGCGCAGGTTCTCCTGGAAACCCGGCTTCAGCTCGGGCTCGCAGGCGTCCAGCCAGAAGGCCGTGATGCCGTACGGGTCCAGGTAGTTCTCCTTGACCTTCGACCACACGAACTCCCGGGCGTCCGGGTTGGTGGCGTCGTAGAACGCCACCTGGACGGTCGACGCCACCCCCTTGTCCGGCCAGTCGGCGTGCGCCGTCGGACCGTACTGGGTGCCGATGAAGTAGCCGCGCTGCTCCATCACCGGGTGGTTCTCGCTCAGCGGGGACACCGACGGCCAGACGCTCACCACCAGCTTGATGCCGAGCTCGTCGAGTTCGCGGACCATCGCGGCCGGGTCCGGCCACTCCTTCGGGTCGAACTTCCAGTCGCCCAGGTGGGTCCAGTGGAAGAAGTCGCAGACGATCGCCGAGATGGGCAGGCCTCGCCGCTTGTACTCCCGGGCCACGGCCAGGAGTTCGTCCTGGGTGCGGTAGCGCAGCTTGCACTGCCAGAAGCCCGCCGCCCACTCCGGCAGCATCGGCGAACGGCCGCTCACCGCACTGTAGTTGCGCTGTCCGTCGGCCGGGGTGCCGACGGTGATCCAGTAGTCGAGCTGGCGGGCCGAGTCGGCCACCCAGCGGGTGCCGTTGCCGGCCAGCTCGACGCGGCCGATCGCCGGGTTGTTCCAGAGCAGGGTGTAACCGCGGCTGGAGACCAGGACCGGGACCGAGACCTCGGCGTTGCGCTGGACCAGGTCCAGGACCAGGCCCTTCTGGTCCAGCCGCCCGTGCTGGTGCTGGCCCAGGCCGAACAGCTTCTCACCCTCGTAGGCGGCGAACCGCTGCTCCAGGCGGTGGTGGCCGTTGCCGACCGCGGTGTAGAGGCGCGAGCCGGGCCACCAGAAGTGGGCGCGCTCCTCGGCCAGCACCTCCGAGCGGTCGTCGGTGCGCAGGAACCGGACCAGGCCCTCGGCGGACACCTCGACGGTCAGGTCCCCCACCGTCAACTGCCCTTCGCCGTCACCGGTCTTGACGGTCGACTCGGTGGCGGGAGGCACGTCGAGCAGAGCCCCCGGCAGGCCTTCGAGGATCGGCCCGCCGAGCCGGGCACGGACCCGGACCGCGTCCGGCCCCCACGGTTCGATCCGCAGCGTCTCCTGACGGCCGCTCCACTCCAGGGCTCCGTCCCGCTCACGGAAGGTGCCGACGGTGGGGGAGGACTGCGCGAGGCTGACCTTGGGCTGGTTGTCCGCGGGCTGGATTTCGGCAGACTGGTTCATGTCACGTGCTCCTGAAGGAGTGCAGACAGGGGGGTGCCCCGGAAGGGCGGGGCACTGCGAAGGGGTCAGGCTCCGGCCGGCGCCGGTCCCGTGCTCGCCCGTACCGTCAACTCGGGTGCGATCAGCACGACTTCGTCACTGCCCCGGCCGTCCAGCTTGGCGACCAGGTGTTCCACGGCGTACCGGCCCATCTCCTGTGCGGGGATGGCGACCGAGGTCAGCCGCACCGAGGCCTGGACGGCGACCTGGTCCGGGCAGATCGCGACCACGGACACGTCCTCCGGCACGGCCCGGCCCTGCTGGCGCAGCAGCGCGAGCAGCGGCTCCACCGCGGACTCGTTCTGGACGACGAAGCCCGTGGTGCCCGGGCGCTCGTCGAAGATCCGGGCCAGCGTGACGGCCATCGCGTCGTACCCGCCCTCGCACGGCCGGTGCAGCACCCGAAGGCCCAACTCCCGGGCCCGGGACCGGAGTCCGTCCAGGGTGCGCTCGGCGAAGCCGGTGTGCCGCTCGTAGACGGCCGGGGCCTCGCCGACGACGGCGATGTCACGGTGACCGAGCTTCGCGAGGTGCTCCACACACAGTGCTCCGGTCGCCCCGAAGTCGAGATCGACGCAGGTGAGGCCGGAGGTGGAGGCGGGCAGGCCGATGAGTACGGAGGGCTGGTCGGTCCCCCGGAGCAGCGGCAGCCGCTCGTCCTCCAGTTCCACGTCCATCAGGATCATGGCGTCGGCGAGACCGCTGCCGGTGACCCGGCGCACCGCGTCCGGGCCCTCCTCGCCGGTGAGCAGGAGGACGTCGTAGCCGTGCAGGCGGGCCGTGGTGGCCACCGCGATCGCGATCTCCATCATCACCGGCACGTACATGTCCGTACGCAGCGGGATCATCAGCGCGATGATGTTCGACCGGCTGCTGGCCAGGGCGCGGGCGCCTGCGTTCGGGTGGTATCCCAGCTCCCGGATGCTCTGCTCGACCCGCTGCCGGGTGGTGGTGGAGATGGACCGCTTGCCGCTGAGGACATAGCTCACCGTGCTCGCCGAGACTCCGGCGTGCTGGGCGACCTCGGCGAGGGTGACCATCCAGCTCTCCAAGCTTTGTGAAGCGCTTCGACAGTGCGCATTGCTGACAGGGGCGAGTGAGGGTGGTTCGACAGTAGCTTCAGTGCGGGTGGGTGTCCATAGTCTGTCGAAGCGCTTCGACAGCGAATTGCCGAGACGTCCTCGGCAACCTTTCCAGGGGGCGGCGGCCACAAGGAGGTCGTACGGCCGTCCGACGGGTCGTACCACGAACCGTCCCCCGGAAGGACCCCTCGATGCAACACCGCAGACCGCGCCTGTCCAAGACGGCGAGGACGCTGCTGGCCGCCTCGGTCGCGCTCGCCGCCGCCGCGGGTGTCACCGTGGCGCAGGCCGGCGAGTCGAGCAAGAAGTGCACCGCCTTCGACACCGTCACGCTCGGCAAGTACTACGTGAACAACAACCTCTGGGGTCAGGACAAGGGCACCGGCACCCAGTGCGTCTGGGACAACTCCCGGTCGGGCTCGACGATCTCCTGGGGGACGTCGTACACCTGGGCGAACAACAGCAAGGGCACCGACTCGGACGTGAAGTCGTACGCCAGTACGGTCCTCGGCTGGCACTGGGGCTGGAAGGTCGACAAGGCGTCCACCGGACTGCCGATCCGGGTCGGCGACCGCAAGAAGGTCACCACCAAGTGGAACTTCGCCCTCAGCTCCAGCCCCGGGACCCTGGACGTGGCCTACGACCTGTGGCTGCACGCCAAGAACACCGCGGACTGGCAGGACCAGCCCACCGACGAGATCATGATCTGGCTCGACCGCCAGGGCGGCGCCGGCCCGCTGGGCACCAAGTACGGCAGCGTCAGCCTCGGCGGCGCGATGTGGGACATCTACCAGGGCGACATCGGCTGGAACGTCTACTCGTTCGTCCGCCGCGCCAACACGACCAGTGCCACGCTGAACATCGACGACTTCACCCAGGCCCTGGTCCGCCGCAAACTGCTCGGCAACGACAAGTACCTCTCCGGCATCGAGTCCGGCACCGAGGTCTTCAAGGGCTCGGGGCGGCTGGACACCAAGTCGTACTCCGTCGACATCGGCTGAGAAGCGCGTCGCGCCGGCCGGCCCGTCAGCCGATCGGACCGCGAGGACTGGTGGGGGCGGCCCGTTTCGGGTACCAACGATCCAGTAGCACTGGTCGGTAACGAACGGTCCTCAATAACCCCTTTTGTGGCGAGGTGAGCCTCAATGTCCGCCCCCACCGCCAAGAAACCCACCGTCACTGAGCGGGAGGCCCGCCAGGTGGCGGAGGCCGCCCGGGAACAGGACTGGCGCAAGCCCAGCTTCGCCAAGGAACTGTTCCTCGGGCGCCTCCGGCTCGACCTCATCCACCCGCATCCGCTCCCGGCGGACGAGGACGTGCAGCGCGGCGAGGAGTTCCTGGCCCGGCTGCACGAGTTCTGCGAGACGAAGATCGACTCGGCGCTCATCGAACGCGAGGCGCGCATCCCGGACGAGGTGATCTCCGGCCTCAAGGAGATCGGCGCCCTCGGCATGAAGATCGACACCAAGTACGGCGGCCTCGGCCTCACCCAGGTCTACTACAACCGGGCCCTGTCCCTGGTCGGCTCCGCGAACCCGGCGGTCGGCGCGCTGCTCTCCGCCCACCAGTCGATCGGTGTGCCGCAGCCGCTGAAGATCTTCGGCACCCAGGAGCAGAAGGACGCCTTCCTGCCGCGCTGCGCCCGCACCGACATCTCCGCGTTCCTGCTCACCGAGCCGGACGTCGGCTCGGACCCGGCGCGCCTCGCCACCACCGCCGTACCGGACGGGGACGACTACGTCCTCGACGGGGTGAAGCTCTGGACCACCAACGGCGTGGTCGCCGACCTCCTCGTGGTCATGGCCCGCGTGCCGAAGACCGAGGACAGCAAGGGCGGCATCACGGCCTTCGTCGTCGAGGCGGACTCACCGGGCGTCACCGTCGAGAACCGCAACGCCTTCATGGGCCTGCGCGGCCTCGAGAACGGCGTCACCCGCTTCCACCAGGTCCGGGTCCCGGCCGCCAACCGCATCGGAGCCGAGGGCGCGGGCCTCAAGATCGCACTCACCACGCTCAACACCGGGCGGCTCTCGCTCCCCGCGATGTGCGTGGGCGCCGGCAAGTGGTGCCTGAAGATCGCCCGCGAGTGGTCGGCGGTCCGCGAGCAGTGGGGCAAGCCGGTCGCGCTGCACGAGGCGGTCGGCTCCAAGATCAGCTTCATCGCGGCGACCACCTTCGCCCTGGAGGCGGTCGTCGACCTGTCCTCCCAGATGGCCGACGAGAACCGCAACGACATCCGCATCGAGGCCGCCCTCGCCAAGCTCTACGGCTCCGAGATGGCCTGCCTGATGGCGGACGAACTGGTCCAGATCCGCGGCGGCCGCGGCTTCGAGACGGCCGAGTCGCTGGCGGCCCGCGGCGAACGCGCCGTCCCCGCCGAACAGCTCCTGCGCGACCTGCGCATCAACCGCATCTTCGAGGGCTCCACGGAGATCATGCACCTGCTGATCGCCCGCGAGGCCGTCGACGCCCACCTCTCGGTCGCCGGTGACCTCATCGACCCCGACAAGTCCCTCCAGGACAAGGCGCGGGCGGGCGCGAACGCGGGCGTCTTCTATGCCAAGTGGCTGCCGAAGCTGGTCGCGGGACCGGGCCAGCTCCCGACGTCGTACGGCGACTTCAGGCACGGCGTGGACCTCGCCCCGCACCTGCGCTACGTGGAACGCCACGCCCGCAAACTGGCCCGGTCCACCTTCTACGCCATGTCCCGCTGGCAGGGCCGGATGGAGACCAAGCAGGGCTTCCTGGGCCGCGTCGTGGACATCGGCGCCGAGCTGTTCGCGATGAGCGCTGCCTGCGTGCGCGCCGAGCTGCTGCGCCGCCAGGGCGACCACGGCCGCGAGGCCTACCTGCTCGCCGACGCGTTCTGCCGGCAGGCCCGCATCCGCGTCGACGAGCTGTTCACCCGCCTCTGGTCGAACACCGACGACCTGGACCGCAAGGTCGTCAAGGGCGTGCTCGGCGGCTCCTTCGAATGGCTGGAGCGGGGGATCGTCGACCCGTCGGGCGAGGGCCCGTGGATCGCCGACGCGACCCCCGGGCCGTCCCAGCGGGACAACGTCCGCCGCCCGTTCGGGTGAGGACTGCTACGGCTTCGACTCCAGGCTGCCCGGTGGCATGAGCCACTGGGTGGGCTGGCCGGTGACCGACGCGATGGTCTCGAAGTCGTTGTCGTAGTGCAGCACGGTGAGGCCCTGTATCTCGGCGGTGGCGGCTACGAGGAGGTCTACCGTCCCCGCCGAGCGGTGCCGGCCCTTGGCGGTCAGCTCCTCCTGGACGCGCCATGCCCGCGTCAGCGCGCGGTCGTCCAGGGGTGTCCAGCAGAACAGGGCGTCCAGGTCCTCGACCATCTGCACGCGGTTCTCGGCGTTCCTGGCGCTGTAGAGGAACTCGATCTCGGTCACCGGGCACCGGGCGACGAGTCCCTCCGCGAGGGGGCTCTCCCAGTGGGCGAGCGTCGGCTGCCTGAGGACCCGGACGAGGGCGCTGGTGTCGATGAGGTATTTGGCCGTGGTCATCGTCGATAGTTCGCCTTGTCCAGGAGGATGTCGAAGTCGCCCGCGTCGGCCTGCGCGGCCAGCCGGGCCAGCGCGAGGGCACGCTTCTTACGCTCGACGCCCTCTTTCAGGGCGGCGGTCACGGTGTCCTTCTTCGTCTTGGTCCCGAACGCTATGGCCGCCTGCGCCAGCAGTTCCTCGTCGATGTCGATCAAAGTCTTGGCCATGGCGACACTCCTCGTATATCAAGTCGAGTCCTGCGTATATAGAGTACCGCGCCGCACATGAAGGGGACGCCCTGTCCTCCCGGCCGTCCATTGCCGCCACAATGGGGGGATGACCGACAGTCCCGCCAGTCCGGCACCCCTCGCCGACCCGCACCTCGTGTACGACCCGCTCGCGGGCGACGGCCCCAAGGACGTGGTGATCCTCGGCTCCACCGGATCGATCGGCACCCAGGCCATCGACCTCGTCCTGCGCAACCCCGACCGCTTCCGGGTCACCGCACTGTCCGCCCACGGCGGCCGGGTCGCCCTCCTCGCCGAGCAGGCACACCGGCTGCGGGTGCGCACCGTCGCGGTCGCCCGCGAGGACGTCGTACCGGCGCTGCGCGAGGCGCTCACGGCGCTCCACGGCCCCGGTGAGCCGCTCCCCGAGATCCTCGCCGGACCCGACGCGGCCACCCAGGTCGCCGCGTCCGACTGCCACACCGTCCTCAACGGCATCACCGGCTCCATCGGCCTGGCGCCCACCCTCGCCGCCCTGGAGGCGGGCCGCACCCTCGCGCTCGCCAACAAGGAGTCGCTGATCGTCGGCGGCCCGCTGGTGAAGGCGCTGGCCAAGCCCGGCCAGATCATCCCGGTCGACTCCGAGCACGCGGCGCTCTTCCAGTCGCTGGCGGCGGGGACCCGGGCCGACGTCCGCAAGCTGGTCGTCACCGCGTCCGGCGGGCCCTTCCGCGGTCGTACCAAGGCCGACCTGGCGCACGTCACCGTCGAGGACGCCCTCGCCCACCCCACCTGGGCGATGGGACCGGTCATCACGATCAACTCCGCGACCCTGGTCAACAAGGGGCTGGAAGTCATCGAGGCGCACCTCCTCTACGACATTCCCTTCGACCGCATTGAGGTGGTCGTGCACCCGCAGTCGTATGTCCACTCGATGGTCGAGTTCACGGATGGATCCACGATCGCGCAGGCGACGCCCCCCGACATGCGGGGGCCGATCGCCATCGGTCTCGGCTGGCCCGAACGGGTCCCGGACGCGGCGCCCGCTTTCGACTGGAGCAAGGCGTCCACCTGGGAGTTCTTCCCGCTGGACAACGAGGCCTTCCCGTCCGTGAACCTGGCCCGGCACGTCGGTGAGCTCGCGGGCACGGCGCCGGCGGTGTTCAATGCGGCCAACGAGGAGTGCGTCGAAGCCTTCCGCGGTGGTCTGCTGCCCTTCAACGGCATCATGGAGACCGTGACGCGGGTGGTCGAGGAACACGGCACCCCTCGTACGGGAACTTCACTGACCGTGCCGGACGTACTCGAAGCGGAGACCTGGGCACGGGTCCGGGCCCGGGAACTGACAGCGCAGAAGGCGACCGCGGAGGCGCGTGCATGACAGCCCTGATGATGATCCTCGGCATAGTCGTCTTCGTGATCGGCCTGCTGATCTCGATCGCCTGGCACGAACTGGGGCATCTCTCCACCGCCAAGCTCTTCGGCATCCGCGTCCCCCAGTACATGGTCGGCTTCGGCCCGACCATCTGGTCGCGGCACAAGGGCGACACGGAGTACGGCATCAAGGCCGTCCCGCTGGGCGGCTACATCCGCATGATCGGCATGTTCCCGCCGGGCGCCGACGGCCGGGTCACCGCCCGCTCCACCTCGCCCTGGCGCAGCATGATCGAGGACGCCCGCTCGGCCGCCTTCGAGGAGCTCCAGCCCGGCGACGAGACCCGCCTCTTCTACACGCGCGCCCCCTGGAAGCGCGTGATCGTGATGTTCGCGGGCCCGTTCATGAACCTGATCCTGGCGGTGGCGCTGTTCCTCACCGTCCTGATGGGCTTCGGCATCAGCCAGCAGACCACCACGGTCAGCTCGGTCTCCCAGTGCGTGATCGCGCAGAGCGAGAACCGCGACACCTGCAAGAAGACCGACGCGGCCGCGCCGGCCGCCGCGGCGGGCCTCAAGGCGGGCGACAAGATCCTCTCCTTCAACGGGGTGCAGACGTCGAGCTGGAACCAGCTCTCCGACCTGATCCGGTCCGCCCCCGGCAAGGACGTCGCGATCGTCGTCGACCGCAAGGGCCAGGACGTCACCCTGCACGCGAAGATCGCCACCAACCAGGTCGCCAAGAAGGACTCCAGCGGCCAGATCGTCCAGGGCCAGTACGTCACCGCCGGCTTCCTCGGCTTCAGCGCCGCCACCGGCATCGTCCGCCAGGACTTCGGCGACTCGGTGACCTGGATGGGCGACCGCCTCGGCGAGGCCGTCGACTCCATCGCGAGCCTGCCCGGCAAGATCCCGGCCCTGTGGGACGCGGCCTTCGACGGCGCCCCCCGCCAGCCGGACTCCCCGATGGGCGTAGTCGGCGCGGCCCGGGTCGGCGGTGAGATCTTCACCCTGGACATCCCGCCCACGGAGCAGCTGGCCATGGCGCTGATGCTCGTGGCCGGCTTCAACCTCTCCCTGTTCCTCTTCAACATGCTCCCGCTGCTGCCCCTGGACGGCGGACACATCGCGGGCGCCCTGTGGGAGTCGCTGCGCCGGAGCCTGGCGAAGGTACTGCGCCGCCCGGACCCGGGCCCGTTCGACGTGGCGAAGCTGATGCCGGTGGCTTATGTGGTGGCCGGGATCTTCGTCTGCTTCACCTTGCTGGTCTTGGTGGCAGATGTAGTCAATCCCGTGCGAATCAGTTAGCTAATCGGTCGTTTTCTGTCACGCTGGTCGTGGCGCCCGACCCTTCAGCTGTCCTGGGCGTTCATGACGGGCACGAGGTGGTTAACCTCGTGAAAATCTCCTAGCCACACGACGTTCGAAGCGGCCCGGAACACTGTGTTCCGGGCCGCTTCCATCGAGTGGGTTTACGGATGGGGGATGTGCTCACTCCTGTGCCGGTGCCGTAATCTCGAAGCCTGGAACCCGCTTACGACGGGACCTGGACCTAGATCCACGACTTGGGGTTGCACAGCAGATGACTGCGATTTCTCTCGGCATGCCGTCCGTTCCGACCAAGCTCGCCGAGCGCCGGAAGAGCCGGCAGATCCAGGTCGGCTCCGTGGCGGTCGGCGGAGACGCTCCGGTCTCGGTCCAGTCGATGACCACGACCCGTACGTCCGACATCGGCGCGACGCTCCAGCAGATCGCCGAGCTGACCGCGTCCGGCTGCCAGATCGTGCGCGTGGCCTGTCCCACCCAGGACGACGCCGACGCGCTCGCCATCATCGCGAAGAAGTCCCAGATCCCCGTCATCGCGGACATCCACTTCCAGCCGAAGTACGTCTTCGCCGCGATCGAGGCCGGTTGCGCCGCCGTCCGTGTCAACCCCGGCAACATCAAGCAGTTCGACGACAAGGTCAAGGAGATCGCGGCGGCCGCCAAGGACCACGGCACCCCGATCCGTATCGGCGTCAACGCCGGCTCCCTGGACCGCCGGCTGCTCCAGAAGTACGGCAAGGCGACCCCGGAGGCCCTGGTCGAGTCGGCCCTGTGGGAGGCGTCCCTCTTCGAGGAGCACGACTTCCGGGAGATCAAGATCTCGGTCAAGCACAACGACCCGGTCGTGATGATCGAGGCGTACCGGCAGCTGGCCGCCCAGTGCGACTATCCGCTCCACCTCGGCGTCACCGAGGCCGGCCCGGCCTTCCAGGGCACCATCAAGTCGGCGGTGGCCTTCGGCGCTCTCCTGTCCCAGGGCATCGGCGACACGATCCGTGTCTCGCTCTCCGCGCCTCCGGTGGAGGAGGTCAAGGTCGGCAACCAGATCCTGGAGTCCCTGAACCTCAAGCAGCGTGGCCTGGAGATCGTCTCCTGCCCGTCCTGCGGTCGCGCCCAGGTCGACGTCTACAAGCTCGCCGAAGAGGTCACCGCCGGCCTCACCGGCATGGAGGTCCCGCTCCGCGTCGCCGTCATGGGCTGCGTCGTCAACGGCCCCGGCGAGGCCCGCGAGGCCGACCTCGGCGTCGCCTCCGGCAACGGCAAGGGCCAGATCTTCGTCAAGGGCGAGGTCATCAAGACGGTCCCCGAGTCCAAGATCGTGGAGACCCTCATCGAGGAGGCCATGAAGCTGGCCGAGCAGATGGAGGCGGAGGGCACGGAGTCGGGGGAGCCGTCGGTGTCGGTGGCGGGCTGAGGCCGCCTTCGGGCGACGGGGGGTTTCCTCACCCCCGCCGCCCCTACCCGTCCCGTCCTGAAGAGGCTCCGCCCCTTCAACCCCGCCAGGGGTTCCGCCCCTGGACCCCGCTCCTCAAACGCCGGAGGGGCTGGATTACTTGGCCCGTCCGGCGTTTGAGGCCGAGGCCGGAGGCCGACGCGGGGGGCTGGGGGCGGCAGCCCCCAGGGACGGAACGCCTGCCGGCGGCCACTTCACAGCGCACGGGGCGGCGCGGCCAAGCTTCCGCAGGTACAGTGCGGAGATCAAGCAGAACCCCTCAGTGTGAGGCCCCGCACGTGTTGACGCAGACCACCTCACGGGTGCTCGAACCGAGTGACCTGGACGCCGCGCTCGCCGTACTCGACCGCGAGCCGGTCACGAACGCCTTCGTGACCTCGCGCGTCCAGGTGGCCGGCCTCGACCCCTGGCGCCTCGGCGGCGAGATGTGGGGCTGGTACGAGGACGGCATGCTCACGTCCCTCTGCTACGCCGGCGCCAACCTGGTCCCGATCTGCGCCACCCCGCGCGCCATCCGCGCCTTCGCCGACCGCGCCCGCCGGGCCGGCCGCCGCTGCTCCTCGATCGTCGGCCCCGCCGAGGCCACCGCCCAGCTGTGGCGCCTCCTGGAACCGCACTGGGGCCCGGCCCGCGAGGTCCGCGGCCACCAGCCCCTGATGGTCACCGACCGGATGCCCGCCGACATCGCCCCCGATCCGTACGTCCGCCGCATCCGCAAGGACGAGATGGGGACGATCATGCCGGCGTGCGTGGCGATGTTCACCGAGGAGGTGGGCGTCTCCCCGATGGCCGGCGACGGCGGCCTCCTCTACCAGGCGAGGGTCGCCGAACTCGTCGGCTCCGGACGCTCGTTCGCCCGGCTCGACGACACTGGCAAGGTCGTCTTCAAGGCGGAGATCGGCGCGGCGACGGCCGCGGCCTGCCAGATCCAGGGTGTGTGGGTCGCCCCCGAGTACCGGGGCATGGGCATGGCGGCCCCCGGAATGGCAGCGGTGCTGCGGTATGCCCTGGCCGACGTGGCCCCGGTGGTCAGCCTGTACGTCAACGACTTCAACACCGCGGCCAGACGGACGTATCTGAGGGTGGGCTTCCAGGAGGTCGGCGCCTTCATGAGTGTGCTGTTCTGACGGTTCTTCTCTGACAGGCACCAAGGGAATCGCGCCCCGAAGGGGCGTGGAGAACTGCGCGACCAGCCACAACCCGGCCGCACCCGGACGACGGCGCTCCGCCCCCTGTACCCTCCCCCCCATGGACCTCGTGATCGGCCCCCTGGACCTCCCCTCCCACGTGGACGAGGCCCTGGCAGTCCAAGCGATCGCCTTCGGCCTGGGCCCCGACGAGGTAGCGGTCCGCCGCCAGATCGTCCTCCGCCACATGCAGTACCCCGGCGCCAGGGCCCTCGGCGCCACGGCCGAAGGCCTGCTCGTCGGATTCGTCTACGGTATGCCGAACTCCCGCACGCACTGGTGGTCCACCGTCGTGGAGCCCTACCTCCGCGCCCAGGGCAACGCCGACTGGCTCGACGACTCCTTCGTCATCACCGAGTTGCACGTGCACCCCCACCACCAGAACCGGGGCATCGGCCGCCGTCTGATCACGCTCATCACCGACGGCGCCGCCGAGCCCCGCTCGATCCTCTCCGCGATCGACACCGACAGCCCGGCCCGTGGCCTCTACCACTCCCTCGGCTACACCGACCTGGCCCGCCGGGTGAACTTCCCCAGCGCTCCGAAGCCGTACGCCGTGATGGGCGCGCCGCTGCCGCTCCGCCGTAAGTGACCCGTCGTCGCTAACCGATTTCCACCGGCACAGCAAGCCCGGCTAACCTCCTAGCCATCAACGTTTCCCGGCAGGAGTACGAGAACCATGGCGAACGCACCGGTCCAACGCATGTCCCAGTTGATGGCGAAGACGCTGCGTGACGACCCGGCGGACGCCGAGGTCCTCAGCCACAAGCTCCTCGTCCGCGCCGGTTACGTCCGCCGTACGGCGGCCGGTATCTGGTCCTGGCTGCCGCTCGGCCTGAAGGTGCTGTCCAACATCGAGCGGGTCGTCCGCGAGGAGATGGACGCGATCGGCGCCCAGGAGGTGCTCCTGCCGGCCCTCCTGCCCCGGGAGCCGTACGAGGCGACCGGCCGCTGGGACGAGTACGGCCAGGAGCTGTTCCGCCTCCAGGACCGCAAGGGCGGCGACTACCTGCTCGGCCCGACCCACGAGGAGATCTTCACCCTGCTGGTGAAGGACCAGGCGTCCTCCTACAAGGACCTGCCGGTCATCCTCTACCAGATCCAGAACAAGTACCGGGACGAGGCGCGCCCGCGGGCCGGCATCCTGCGCGGCCGTGAGTTCCTGATGAAGGACTCCTACTCCTTCGACCTGGACGACGACGGCCTCGCCAAGTCGTACGCCCTGCACCGCGCGGCATACCAGCGGATCTTCGAGCGCCTCGGCCTCGACTACCGCATCGTCGCCGCCACCGCCGGCGCCATGGGCGGTTCGAAGTCGGAGGAGTTCCTGGCCCCGGCCGAGGCCGGCGAGGACACCTTCGCCGACTGCCCGAACTGCGACTTCGCGGCCAACACCGAGGCGATCTCGTACACGCTGAAGCCGGTCGACGCCTCCGGCGTGCCCGCTCTCGAGGAGATCCCGACCCCGGACACGCCGACCATCGAGACCCTCGCCGCCCACCTCGGCGTCCAGGCCTCCGACACCCTGAAGAACCTCCTGGTGAAGGTCGACGGCGAGATCGTGGCCGTGGGCGTACCGGGCGACCGCGAGGTCGACATGGGCAAGGTCGAGGAGCACTTCGCCCCGGCCGCCGTCGAGCTGGTCAACGAGTCCGACTTCGCCGGCCGCCCCGACCTGGTCCGCGGCTATGTCGGCCCGCAGGGCCTCGGCGAGAAGGTCAAGTACATCGCCGACCCGCGCATCGCCCCCGGAACGGCCTGGATCACCGGCGCCAACAAGGAGGGCACGCACGCCAGGAACGTCGTGGCGGACCGTGACTTCACCGTCGACGAGTACGTCGATGTCGTCGTCGTACTGGAGGGCGACCCCTGCCCGAAGTGCGGCACCGGCCTCAGGCTGGACCGCGCCATCGAGATCGGCCACATCTTCCAGCTGGGCCAGAAGTACACCAACGCCCTCAAGCTCGACGTCCTCGGCCAGAACGGCAAGCCGGTCCGCGTGACCATGGGTTCCTACGGCATCGGCGTCTCCCGCGCCGTCGCCGCCCTCGCCGAGCAGACCGCAGACGAGCACGGCCTGGTCTGGTCGCGCGAGGTGGCCCCGGCCGACGTGCACGTCGTCGCGGCCGGCAAGGCCCTGCAGACCGAACTCGCCCTGGACGTCTCGGAGAAGCTGCGGGCGGCCGGGCTGCGCGTCCTGGTCGACGACCGGGCCGGGGTCTCCCCGGGCGTGAAGTTCACCGACGCCGAACTCATCGGCGTACCGCAGATCCTGGTCGCGGGCCGCCGCTCCGGCGAGGGCGTCCTGGAGCTCAAGGACCGCAAGACCGGCGAGCGCGAGGAGCTGACGGTGGACGAGGCGATCGCCCGCCTCACCGCCAGCTGAGCCTCAACTCCCGCCGCGGCGGCCCCAGGTGACACACCGGGGGCCGCCGCGGCTTTTCAGGAACGTCTCAGACAGTTCTTCCGCTCCGTATGGGAGCCTCACAGACTTCTCTCAGGCCGATACCCGAACGTAATGCGTGACAGAGAGTCACGCAGGAGGGGATCGGTCATGACCGAGAGAGTGCAAGGCAGGGAGCCGGGGGACCGGCGGGAGAGGGGCGCGGCCGCGGCGGTCCGCCGGGGGACCCGGCGCACGGCGGCCCTGGCGGCGGCGGTCACGCTCGCCGCGGCGGCCGGGGTGTTCGCCCTGGTCGGCACGATGCAGTCGGACGCCGAGACGACGGCGAGCAGCGGCAGCGGTACGACGTCGAGCTCCAGCAGCTCCGGAAGCAGCTCCAACTCGACTTCGGACACGGACAGTTCGTCGTCCTCCAAGTCGACCGGCTCGTCCGGCTCCGCCGGTTCTTCCAGCTCCTCCAGCTCCTCCAGCTCGTCCTCCTCGGACCTCCAGTCCTCCTCCGACGGCCTCACCTCCGGCAGCGGCTCCACCGACTCCACGTCGGGGGCGTCATGACCGCCGCCCTCGCCCCGCGGCCGACGGCCGCCGCCGAGTGGCGGGCCCTCGGCACCACCGTCCGCCTGGTCGTCACCGACCCGGCCCTGCTGGACTCCTGCAACCTGCTGCTCGCCCGGCAGCTCGCCGAGGTCGACGCGGCCTGCAGCAGGTTCCGCACCGACTCCGAACTGGCCGCCCTCGACACCACCCACGGCCGCCCGGTCCGGGTCAGCCCGCTGCTCGCCGAGGCCCTCGCCGTCGCCCTGCGCGCGGCCGGGGCGACGGACGGCGCGGTGGACCCGACCGTCGGCTCGGCGATGGACGCGATCGGCTACGACCGCGACTTCACCCTCGTCCGCGAGGACGACCGCCCGGTCTCCCTGCGGGTGCGCCGAGCCCCGGGCTGGCGCAAGGTCACCCTGGACCCGGCGACCGGCACGGTCACCGTCCCCGAGGGTGTCCGCCTCGACCTGGGCGCGACGGCCAAGGCCTGGGCCGCCGACCGGGCCGCGCGGATGCTGGCCGACACGGCCGGCTGCGGAGTGCTGGTGAGCCTCGGCGGCGACACCGCCGTCGCCGGCGAGCCCCCGGCGGGCGGCTGGCAGATCCGCGTCCAGGACATCACCGGACCGGTGGACGAGACACCCGCGCAGGGGTCGTACGACACCGTCGGCCTGCGCTCCGGCGGCCTCGCCACCTCCGGCACCGGCGCCCGCCGCTGGCGGCGGGGCGGCTACGACCTCCACCACATCGTCGACCCGCGCACCGGACTGCCGGTCCGCTCCCCGTGGCGCACGGTCTCGGTGGCCGCGGCCACCTGCGCGGACGCCAACGCGGCCAGCACGGCGGCCCTGGTCAGGGGCACGGGCGCGGAACGCTGGCTGACCCGCCTGGGCCTGCCGGCCCGCCTGGTGGCGCACAACGGCACCGTCGTCACCACGCCCGGCTGGCCCGCCCCCCGCACGGCGCTGGAGGCGGCGGCGTGACCTCCGAGACCCTCTGGTACGCCAACCGGGCCACCGGCGCCGTCTGCCTGGCCCTGTTCACCGTGGTCGTCCTCCTCGGCATCGCCGTCCGCCTCCGCACCCGCCTCCCCGGCCTGCCGCGGTTCGGCACCGTGAGCCTGCACCGCACGCTCTCCCTCTCCGCCACCGCGTTCCTGGCCCTGCACATCACCACCGCGGTCGTCGACGGCTACGTCGGCATCAGCCCCCTCGACGCGCTCGTCCCCTTCGTCTCCGACTACCAGCCGCTCTGGCTCGGCCTGGGCACGGTCGCCTTCGACCTGCTGCTCGCGGTCCTGGTCACCAGCCTCCTCCGGGACCGCCTCGGCCACCGCACCTGGCGGGCCGTGCACTGGCTGGCGTACGCCTCCTGGCCCGTCGCCCTGGTCCACGGCATCGGCATCGGCACGGACGCCGGCACCGACTGGATGACCTGGCTGACCGTGGCCTGCGTGGCGACGGTGATCACCGCCTTCGCCCTGCGCGCCGCGCACGCCGTCCGAGCCTCCCGCCAGACCCCCGCCGCACTGCTGCACACCGAAGGGGCCCACTGATGACCACGCTCTTCACCGACGTCTACATGTCCCCGCGCCTGCTGGCCCCCGGCGGCACCCCGGCCGACCTCACCACGCACGAACAGCGCTACGGCCCGCTCGCGTACGGCGATCCGGCGGCCCTTCTGCGCACCCTGGCCGAATCCGGGCTCACCGGACGCGGCGGGGCGGGCTTCCCGGCGTACCGGAAGTTCGTCGCGGTCGCCGACGCGGCCCGCCGCACCGAGCGCGCACCGGTCGTCGTCGCGAACGGCGCGGAGAGCGAACCGGCCAGCCGCAAGGACCGGACCCTGCTCCGGCTGTCGCCCCATCTGGTCCTGGACGGGCTGCAGTTGGCGGCCGAGGCGATCGGCGCGGCGGAGGCGTACCTCGCCGTCGAGGACGGCGCCTCCTACCTGGAGTCGGCCCTCGCCCAGCGCCACGACCCGGTGCGCGTGCAGGTGGTACGCCTGCCCGCCCGCTTCCTCTCCGGCCAGGCCTCGGCCCTCGTCCAGTACCTCTCGGGCGGCCCCGCCCGCCCCACCCACCCGGTCCCGCCGGTCCGCGAACGCGGGGTGCGTCGCGCCCCCACCCTGGTCCAGAACGTCGAGACCCTGGCCCACCTGGCGCTGATCGCCCGGTACGGCGCCGCCTGGTTCCGCTCGGCAGGCACCCCCGCCGAACCGGGCAGCACCCTCTGCACCCTGCACGTGCCGGGCCGCGAAGTCCGGGTCGTGGAAGCCCCGTTCGGCATGCCCGTCGGCCGGCTCCTGCCCCTGGAGGGTGCGTCCGCGGCCCTGATCGGCGGCTACCACGGCACCTGGATCCCGGCCGCCGAGGCCGCCCAGGTCCCGCTCTCCGCCGCCTACTTGGGCGCAGGCGTGCTGGCCGCCCTGCCCGCCGACCGCTGCGGCCCGGCCGAAACCGCCCGGGTCCTCCGCTACTTGGCGCTGCAGTCGGCGGGCCAGTGCGGCCCCTGTCTCAACGGCCTCCCGCGCATGGCCGCGGCCTTCCAGACCCTGGCCACCCCCGGCCCCCAGGGCACCACCCGCACGGACATCTCCCGCTGGGCGGGCCTGGTGGAGGGCAGAGGCGCCTGCCACCACCCCGACGGCACGATCCGCCTGGTCCGCAGCGCGCTCACCACCTTCGCCACCGAACTCGACGCCCACGCCCACGGCCACTGCACCGCGACCGACCACACCCCGCTGCTCCCCGTACCGGCGGAAAGGATCTGACATGGACCAGCACATCACCATCGACTGGACGTCCTGCCAGGGCCACGGCCTGTGCGCGGAGCTGCTTCCCGAGCACATCACCCTCGACGAATGGGGCTACCCACTGGTCGACGGCCGCCCCATACCCCCACGCACGAGGAGACGAGCCCGCCGAGCAGCGGCTGACTGTCCCGTCCTGGCCTTGAAACTGAGGGAAGGCTGAGCGCCCCGTCAGGGGCGCGGGGCTGTATCAAATGTGCGGCTCCGCCGCGTGGGCGCGACCAGCCCCCACCGAACGCGCACCCGAACCCGTCAAACCCACCCGGCGAATTCAAGCAACAGCTCCGCATCCCTCGGCCGCCCCACGCGAAGCGCCCGCACACCCGACTCCACCGCCCGGAACAGGGTCCACCCCCGCAGCCGCTCCTGGTCGACCTCCAAGGACTCCGCAAGCCGTTTGATCCGCCGCCGTGTGATGGACGCCCCGGAGGGGGACGCGATCAGATCCTCCACCCGGTCCCGCACCAGCCGCGCCAGATCGAACGCACACTCCCCGACCACCGGATCCGGGCCCACCGCCAGCCACGGCATCCGCTCCCCGGCCAGCACCTTGCTCTGCCGGAACGTGCCGTGCAGCAGCCGCCGCTCGGGCGGCGCGGCCAGCAACTCCTCCCGGGCCGCGACCGCCGCCGCCACCAACGGCGCCAACTCGGCGTCGCCGGCCGCCCAGGCCATCGCCGCGGCCTGCCGCCCCGTCCGCTCGGCCACGGTCTCGAAGACGTGCTCCTCCGGCGGCCGCACCCAGAGCCGCCGAAGCGTCCCCGCCGCCTCCAGCAGCGCCTTCGCCTCGGGCAGCGACCGCACCGACACCTCCGGATGCAGCCGCTCAAGGAGCAGCACCCCCGCGGCCCCGTCGGCCTCCAGCACCTGCACCGCACCGAGCCCGCCCCAGTGCGCCAGCGCCGCCGCCTCGCTCTCCGGCCGGGCCCGCCGTGGCGCCAGCTTCAGCACGGCAGGCGTGTCGTCCGCCCGCCGCACCAGCAGCACCACACTGCTGCGCCCGCCCGGAACCTGCACCCGCTCGACGGTCAACTCGCGTAGCGCGACGGCCTGTTCCACCGCCGCTGGCAGCTTCTCCAGCCACTCGTCACCGTCCGGCGCCGTCTCACCGAGCGCCCTCACCAGGCGCCGCGGCGGTTCGAAAGCCATACGCGAGTCGTTCCTTTCCAGCTCTAGGGAGTCGCCGAAGCCAAAGCCGAGGTCGAAGCCGAGGTCGAAGCCGAGGGCGAGGCCGACCCACCGGCCGTCGCCCCGGAACCCGCCCGCTCGGCGAGCCCAGGGAAGGCTACGCTCTCCCCGCTCCAGCGCACCGCCCGCACCGCGGCCTCCCGCAGCGCCCCGGCCGCAGAGCCGCGCCGCTCGCCGGAGGACGCCCGGACCAGGTCGGAGTACACGTCGGCCACCCGCCCCTCCAGCTCGGCGGCAAGCCGTGCGGCCGTCGCCGGGTCCGTGACGGCGAACGGCAGCGCGTACGCCGCGCTCGCGGCGACGGGCGCTCCGCCCAGGTCCCGCACCTCGCGGACCAGCGCGTCCCGGCGGGCCCGGTGCGCGTCGTAGGCCGAGCGTGCCTCGGCCACCCGCTGTCCGCCGATCCGGCCGCCGACGACGCCGTAGCCGTACACCGCCGCGTGTTCGGCCGCCAGCGCCGCCTGGAGCGCCTTGAGCAGGCCCGCCTTCGCCTCGTCGCTCACTGGTCACCCTTCGTCAGCAGGTACGCGTGCCCGGCGCCCGCCGCCGACACCCCGGCCAGCAGCCGCGCCAGCTCGCCCGGCACGTCGAGCAGCGCCTTGGCCCGCAGGTCGGCGAGGCTCCGCTCGGCGGCGGCCAGCGCGGCGAGCGCTGACTTCTCGTCGGCGGGCACGGTCGGCGAGGCCGACGGGGACGCCGTGGCCGACGGCGAGCCGGTCGCCGTGGGCGAGGCCGTGCCCTCCTCGAACGCCGCCGCATGTGCCGCCACCTCCGCGCGCAGCGGCCGCAACCGCGCCGCGAGCCCTGGATGGGCGGCGAGGACGGCGTCGTACTGCCGCAGCAGCCCCCGACTGTCCCGTGCCGCACGTGCGCGTACCCGCTCGGACACCGACGTACTCCCACCCCCATCACTCCCGGCGGAGTCCGGATCAGCGGAGCAGCCCACCAGCACGGCAGCCGAGGCCACCGAAACGATCAGGCTCCTTCTTCGCAACAGCGAGGGGAACGACACGGCAGACGTCCTCAAGGGGCTCGTACGAACACACGGGCGGACATGCACTCCGCCGTGATCACGTTACCCGCGCATACCCACGACTGACGTCACCGCCTCGACGCCCTCGGCGACAACCCCGAAGGGGCGCGGGGCTGTATCAGTCTGCGGCTCCGCCGCGTGGGCGCGACCAGCCACAACCAACCCGCACCCGCCCGCACACCACCGGCCCCCACCCCCGTAGGCGAACGGCCCTCCCACCGCAGGCACCCGGACGCAACACCCCCCGCGACCCGATACCCTTTGACCAGACGCGCGATCCATCCCACAACAGCACACGCGGCCGAGGAGTCACCCGGATGAGCACCACCCAGAGCGAGAGGCTGCGAGAGCTCCTGGAACCGCTCGTCACCTCCCAGGGACTGGATCTCGAAGAGATCGCCGTGGACTCCGTCGGACGAAAGCGCGTGCTGCGTGTCGTCGTCGATTCCGACGCCGGGGCGGACCTCGACCAGATCGCCGATGTGAGCCGTGAGCTCTCGGCCAGGCTGGACGAGACGGACGCGATGGGCGAGGGGGAGTACACCCTGGAGGTCGGCACCCCCGGTGCGGAGCGCCAGCTCACGGAGCACCGGCACTACCTGCGTGCCGTGGACCGCCTGGTGAGGTTCCAGCTGGCCGAGGGCGGGGAACTGGTCGCCAGGATCCTGGACGTCGACGACGAGGGCCTGGACCTCGAGGTGCCCGGCGTCAAGGGCCGCAAGGCCACCGGCCGCAGAATCGGGTTCGCCGAGATCGGCACGGCGCGTGTGCAGGTCGAGTTCAACCGCAAGGACAAGAAGGACATGACGGAAGAGGAGGAGGCGTAGCCGTGGACATCGACATGAGCGCCCTGCGGGGCTTGGTTCGGGAGAAGGAGATCTCCTTCGACCTGCTGGTCGGGGCGATCGAGTCGGCCCTCCTCATCGCCTACCACCGCACCGAGGGAAGCCGCCGCCACGCGCGCGTGGTGCTCGACCGGGGCACCGGACACGTGACCGTGTGGGCGAAGGAGGACCCCGAGGACCTGGAGGAGGGGCAGGAGGCGCGCGAGTTCGACGACACCCCGTCGGACTTCGGGCGGATCGCCGCCACCACCGCCAAGCAGGTGATCCTGCAGCGGCTGCGCGACGCCGAGGACGACGCCACGCTCGGCGAGTACGCCGGCCGCGAGGGCGACATCGTCACCGGCGTGGTCCAGCAGGGCCGCGACCCGAAGAACGTGCTCGTCGACATCGGCAAGCTGGAGGCCATCCTGCCGGTGCAGGAGCAGGTGCCCGGCGAGACCTACGCGCACGGGCTGCGGCTGCGGTCGTACGTCGTACGGGTGGCGAAGGGTGTCCGCGGTCCGTCCGTGACCCTGTCCCGTACGCACCCGAACCTCGTGAAGAAGCTCTTCGCCCTGGAGGTGCCGGAGATCGCCGACGGGTCGGTCGAGATCGCCGCCATCGCCCGCGAGGCCGGTCACCGTACGAAGATCGCGGTCCGCTCCACCCGTTCGGGTCTGAACGCCAAGGGCGCCTGTATCGGCCCCATGGGCGGCCGGGTCCGCAACGTCATGGGCGAGCTGAACGGCGAGAAGATCGACATCGTCGACTGGTCGGACGACCCGGCCGAGATGGTGGCGAACGCGCTGTCCCCGGCCCGCGTCTCCAAGGTCGAGGTCGTGGACCTGGCGTCCCGGTCCGCCCGGGTCACCGTGCCGGACTACCAGCTGTCGCTGGCGATCGGCAAAGAGGGACAGAACGCCCGGCTCGCCGCCCGGCTCACCGGCTGGCGGATCGACATCCGCCCGGACACCGAACAGGTGCCCGAGTAGATCACCCGGCGGATGATGCCGCCCTCGGTCGGGGTTCACCCGGACGAGGGGAATAGTTCCAAGCCGCAGGTCGCTTGGATTACGACAACAGCCGTTCGATCTTTGCCCCGAAGGGGTGAGGTCGGTGCGGGGAGGTAGACTTAGCAGTGTCTGGCCGGACGCGTGCCCGCGCATGCCCTGAGCGCACCTGTGTGGGGTGCAGGCAGCGAGCGGCCAAGACCGAACTGCTGCGGATCGTGGCGGTCGAGGACGAATGCGTCCCCGATCCTCGCGGTACGCTGCCCGGCCGGGGTGCATATGTACACCCCGCCCAGGTCTGTCTGGACCAGGCGGTACGCCGCCGGGCACTTCCGAGGGCGCTCCGCGTCCCGGGTCCGCTCGACGTAAAGGCGTTGCGCCGGTACGTCGAGCAGTAACACCGTAAGAAGCGTCGTACGGAACGTCCGTGCGGCTCTGGTACCCCGCGAGTTGGAAGTAGGTCGAGATTGCGATGAGCACTCGATGAGCACGCGATGAGTACGCCCATGAAGTAGCAACGGTCCGGACGCACCCGGACCTAAAAGGAGCGAAGTGGCTAAGGTCCGGGTATACGAACTCGCCAAGGAGTTCGGGGTTGAGAGCAAGGTCGTCATGGCCAAGCTCCAGGAACTCGGTGAATTCGTCCGTTCGGCGTCCTCGACGATCGAGGCGCCCGTTGTACGCAAGCTGACCGACGCCTTCCAGGGCGGCGGTAAGCCCTCCCCCCGCAAGGCGGCGCCCAGGCCCGCCGCGCCCTCTCCGGCGCAGGCGGCTCGTCCGGCTGCCCCGAAGCCGGCCCCGCGCCCGGCTGCCCCGCAGCCCGCGGCCCCGGTCGCGCCCGCCGCCTCGGCGGCGCCCGCGGCTCCGGCTCCGGCTCCGGTCACCCCCGCGCCGGCCGCCTCCGGCCCGCGTCCGGGTCCCAAGCCCGCCCCGCGTCCGGCTCCGGCCGCGCCCGAGTTCACGGCCCCGCCGGCGCCTCCGGCCGCCGCGGCGCCCAGCCCGGCCGCCGCGCCGCAGGGCCAGCGTCCGCAGGGCGGCGGTGCCCGTCCGGGTCAGGGCGCTCCGCGTCCCGGCGGTCGTCCCGCCCCCGGTCAGGGCCAGGCCCGTCCGGGCCAGGGCGGTGGCCAGCGTCCCGGTGAGCGCGCCCCCCGTCCGGGCGGTGCCCGTCCGGCCGGTCCGCGTCCGGGCAACAACCCCTTCACGTCCGGTGGCTCCACCGGCATGGCCCGCCCGCAGGCCCCGCGCCCGCAGGGCGGTCCGCGCCCGGGTGGCCCCGGTGCCCCCGGCGCCGGTCCCCGTCCGCAGGCGCCCGGCGCCCAGGGCGGCGGTCCGCGTCCGCAGGCTCCCGGCGGTTCCCGTCCGAGCCCGTCCGGCATGCCCCGCCCGCAGGGCGGTCCGCGTCCCGGCGGCGGCTCCGCGGGTCCGCGTCCGAACCCCGGCATGATGCCGCAGCGTCCCGCTGCCGGCCCGCGTCCCGGCCCCGGCGGCGGCGGTCGCGGTCCCGGCGCCGGTGCGGGTCGTCCCGGCGGCGGCGCCGGTCGTCCCGGTGGCGGCGGCGGCTTCGCCGGTCGTCCCGGTGGCGGCGGCGGTGGCGCCCGTCCGGGCGGTGGCGGCGGCTTCGCCGGTCGTCCCGGCGGTGCCCCCGGCGGCGGTGGCGGCGGCTTCGGCGGCGGTCCCGGTGGCGGTGGCGGCGGCGGTCGTCCCGGTTTCGGCGGTCGTCCCGGCGGTCCCGGCGGCCGTGGTGGCACGCAGGGCGCCTTCGGCCGTCCCGGCGGTCCGGCGCGTCGCGGTCGCAAGTCGAAGCGGCAGAGGCGCCAGGAGTACGAGGCCATGCAGGCCCCGAGCGTCGGCGGCGTGATGCTGCCGCGCGGCAACGGCGAGACCATCCGTCTCTCCCGCGGCGCGTCGCTCACCGACTTCGCGGAGAAGATCAACGCCAACCCGGCGTCCCTCGTCGCGGTCATGATGAACCTCGGCGAGATGGTCACGGCCACGCAGTCCGTCTCCGACGCGACCCTTGAGGTCCTCGCCGGCGAGATGAACTACACGGTCCAGATCGTCAGCCCCGAGGAGGAGGACCGCGAGCTGCTCGAGTCCTTCGACATCGAGTTCGGCGAGGACGAGGGCGACGAGGAGGACCTGGTGGTCCGCCCGCCGGTCGTCACCGTCATGGGTCACGTCGACCACGGCAAGACCCGACTGCTCGACGCCATCCGCAAGACGAACGTCATCGCGGGCGAGGCCGGCGGCATCACCCAGCACATCGGTGCCTACCAGGTCTCGACCGAGGTCAACGACGAAGAGCGCAGGATCACCTTCATCGACACCCCGGGTCACGAGGCGTTCACCGCCATGCGTGCCCGTGGTGCGAAGTCGACCGACATCGCGATCCTGGTCGTCGCGGCCAACGACGGCGTCATGCCGCAGACGGTCGAGGCGCTCAACCACGCCAAGGCGGCCGACGTCCCGATCGTCGTCGCGGTCAACAAGATCGACGTCGAGGGCGCCGACCCGACCAAGGTGCGCGGTCAGCTGACCGAGTACGGCCTGGTGGCCGAGGAGTACGGCGGCGACACCATGTTCGTCGACATCTCCGCCAAGCAGGGTCTGTACATCGACGAGCTGCTCGAAGCGGTCGTCCTGACCGCGGACGCCTCGCTCGACCTGCGGGCCAACCCGGCCCAGGACGCGCAGGGCATCTCGATCGAGTCCCGCCTCGACCGCGGCCGCGGTGCCGTGGCGACGGTCCTCGTCCAGCGAGGCACGCTGCGGGTCGGCGACACGATGGTGGTCGGCGACGCGTACGGCCGTGTCCGGGCGATGCTCGACGACAACGGCAACAACGTGGCCGAGGCCGGCCCGTCGACGCCGGTCCAGGTCCTGGGCCTGACCAACGTCCCGGGTGCGGGCGACAACTTCCTGGTGGTCGAAGAGGACCGTACGGCCCGACAGATCGCCGAGAAGCGCGCCGCCCGTGAGCGCAACGCCGCGTTCGCCAAGCGCACGCGCCGCGTCTCCCTCGAGGACCTGGACAAGGTCCTCAAGGCCGGCGAGGTCCAGCAGCTCAACCTCATCATCAAGGGTGACGCTTCTGGTTCCGTCGAGGCCCTGGAGTCCTCCCTGCTCCAGCTGGACGTCGGCGAAGAGGTCGACATCCGCGTCCTGCACCGCGGCGTCGGTGCGGTCACGGAGTCCGACATCGACCTGGCGATGGGCTCCGACGCCATCGTGATCGGCTTCAACGTCCGCGCGGCCGGCCGCGCGGCGCAGATGGCCGAGCGCGAGGGCGTGGACGTCCGGTACTACTCGGTCATCTACCAGGCGATCGAGGAGATCGAGGCGGCCCTGAAGGGCATGCTGAAGCCGGAGTTCGAGGAGGTCGAGCTCGGTACGGCGGAGATCCGCGAGGTCTTCAAGTCGTCCAAGCTGGGCAACATCGCCGGTGTCCTCATCCGCTCGGGCGAGGTCAAGCGCAACACCAAGGCGCGCCTCATCCGCGACGGCAAGGTCATCGCGGAGAGCCTCAACATCGAGGGCCTGCGCCGCTTCAAGGACGACGTCACCGAGATCCGCGAAGGCTTCGAGGGCGGTATCAACCTCGGAAACTTCAACGACATCAAGATCGACGACGTCATCGCGACGTACGAGATGCGCGAGAAGCCGCGGGTGTAAGGCCTACGGTTGGTAGCTGGCCGACGGGACTTCGGTACCGTCGGCCGGCACTTTTCCCGCCCGCCCACCTGACTCGGTGGGCCGGGACGTGACCGCCACGGGGCTCCGTGACGGACCCCGACCTCGCCCACCCACCACCCGACTCGGTCGACCGAGAAGGCACCGCCTGAAGGGGCGCCTTTTCAGCTCACCGAATCGGGTGGTGGGTGGGCGAAGGCCGGGGTCCGGGGCCGAGCCCCTGGCGGAGCCCCGTGACGGCTGGGGAAAGTCGGTCGAGCCCCCGGCAGGGACGGGGTACCGTTCCTGACAGGGCCATCGATCCCGTACCGGCGGGTTAACCGGATACATACATGTACGTGGGGACCCTGTCCTTCGACCTCCTCCTCGGCGACATCCACTCGCTCAAGGAGAAGCGCTCCGTCGTCCGCCCGATCGTCGCCGAACTCCAGCGGAAGTACGCCGTGAGCGCGGCCGAGGTGGACCACCTGGACCTTCATCGCAGGGCCGGCATCGGCCTTGCCATGGTCTCCGGCGACGCCGCGCACCTGACCGACGTCCTCGACCGGTGCGAACGGCTGGTCGCCGGCCGCCCCGAGGTGGAGCTGCTGTCCGTGCGACGGCGCTTCCACGGCGACGACGACTAGAACGCTTCCACGGCGACGACGACCAGACCTTGAGAACGACAAGAAGAAAGAACGGGAGACGGACCAGTGGCCGACAACGCGCGGGCTAAGAGGCTGGCGGACCTCATCCGAGAGGTGGTGGCCCAGAAGCTGCAGCGCGGGATCAAGGACCCGCGGCTCGGCACCCACGTCACCATCACGGACACCCGGGTCACGGGTGACCTCAGGGAGGCGACCGTCTTCTACACGGTCTACGGCGACGAGGAGGAGCGGAAGGCCGCCGCCGCCGGTCTGGAGAGCGCCAAGGGCATTCTCCGGTCGGAGGTCGGCCGGGCCGCCGGCGTGAAGTTCACGCCGACCCTCGCCTTCGTCGCGGACGCCCTGCCGGACACCGCCCGGAACATCGAGGACCTCCTCGACCGGGCGCGCCAGTCCGACCAGAAGGTCCGCGATTCCTCCGCGGGCGCCGCCTACGCCGGTGAGGCCGACCCGTACAAGAAGCCGGGTGCGGAAGACGAGGCCGACGAGACGGACGACGCCACCGAATGACCAGCAAGCCCACCCCGCCCGACGGCCTTGTCATCGTCGACAAGCCGTCGGGCTTCACCTCGCACGACGTCGTCGCCAAGATGCGGGGCATCGCCCGCACCCGGCGCGTCGGGCATGCCGGCACTCTCGACCCCATGGCGACCGGCGTCCTCGTTCTCGGCATCGAGCGGGCGACGAAGCTCCTCGGGCACCTCGCCCTCACCGAGAAGGAGTACCTGGGGACGATCCGCCTCGGCCAGAACACGATCACGGACGACGCCGAGGGCGAGCTCACCTCGTCCACCGACGCCTCCAAGGTCACCCGCGAGGCCGTCGACGCCGGCATCGCCAAGCTGACCGGCGCCATCATGCAGGTGCCGTCCAAGGTCAGCGCCATCAAGATCGACGGTGTCCGGTCGTACAAGCGCGCCCGGGACGGCGAGGACTTCGACATCCCGGCCCGCCCGGTGACCGTCTCGTCGTTCGCCGTGTACGACGTCCGGGACGCCGTCGCCGAGGACGGCACTCCCGTCCTTGACCTGGTCGTCTCCGTCGTCTGCTCCTCCGGCACCTACATCCGGGCCCTCGCCCGCGACCTCGGCGCCGACCTGGGCGTCGGCGGCCACCTCACCGCGCTGCGCCGCACCCGCGTCGGGCCGTACAGGCTGGACTCCGCGCGCACCCTCGACCAGCTCCAGCAGGAGCTGACCGTGATGCCGATCGCGGAGGCGGCCGGGGCCGCGTTCCGTCGCTGGGACGTCGATGCCAGGCGGGCCCGCCTGCTCACCAACGGCGTGCGCCTGGAGATGCCCGAGGAGTACACGGGCACCGGCCCCGTCGCCGTGTTCGACCCCGAGGGCCGCTTCCTGGCGCTGGTCGAGGAGCAGAAGGGCAAGGCGAAGAGCCTCGCCGTCTTCTCCTGAGCCCTGCCCGTGGAGCGGCGACCACGGGGTCTGGCGCCGCCGCCGCTCCACGGTCCCCCCTCGGTTCCCCCACCCCTAGGGTGTATCCACCCGCCCCGGGCTATTCACCCGACCGAGCAGGCGCTCGGAGTGAACCGGGGGAGCAGAGGGGGGCGCGTTCACCGCCCGCTCTGTCCCGCTGATCATTTCGCCCCTACGGTCGAAGACAAGGGCCTGTCCGGCGGATCCAGTCGCAGGAAATCGGCGGTGACTGCAACGCGGCAGATGCGCGTGCCACAGCCCGCGTCTGCGGCTGGGTCCGCCGGACAGGCCGCCCTTGGGCACGGATGTACGGGCGGGGAGGTTCGATCATGGCGGTACGCGGCCCGCGGACCGGGGGCGGTCGCCGGACGGCGGACGGTACGCGGGAGGCGGAGCAGGAGACGGGACCGGGGCCCGACGAGCGGCTGGTCCGGGTCCGCGACCTCGCCGGGCGCCCGCGCGGCACCGGCTTCCTGGCCGATCATCACGGGACGCTCATCACCAGTCACGAGGCCGTCGACGGCCTCGCCCGGATCGTGCTGCACGCGGCCGGGGACCGTACCTGCGTGGTCGGCTCGGACGCGGTCGTCCCGCTGCCCGCCTTCGACCTGGCCCTGGTCCGCACCGAGGGCCTGGCCGTGGACCCGCTCCCGATCACCGTACGGGAACGCATCCCGGCGGGCACCTACGTGCGCATCGCCGCCGACCGCTGGCGCGAGGCCCGGGTACTGGCCGCGACTCAGGTGACGTACACCGCCACCGACCGCTTCCATCTCCTCGAAGACGCCCTGGAGCTGGCGATCGGCACGGCGGGCCGGGACGCGCTGCGACTGGGCGGCGGGGCGGCCGGCGGCCCGGTCCTCGACGCGGAGACCGGCGCGGTCCTGGCGGTCCTCGGCACCGCCCTCCAGTCCGGCCAGCGAGACGTGGGCTTCGCGGTCCCCCTCCACCACCCCGACAGCGGCCCCCTGGCCGACCTGCTGGCCACCAACGCGGCCACGGTCCCGGCGTACGGCATCGACCTCAACCTGGCCGGAGTCCTGGAACTGACCGCGACCTCGGTAGGCCAGGACGGCCCCCCCGGAGCCCTGGCCGGCTACGTCGGCCGCCCGGCCCCCCGCATGTCAGCCCCCCGCACCGGAGTGCCCCAAAGGGGCGCGGGGAACTGCGCGACCAGCCACGACGCACCCGCAGCCGCCCCACCACCTTTCACGGCACTCGCAGGCGAATACACCGACCCCGTACAACCCGTAGAACGATCGGCCATCTCAAAGGACCTGTCGGCCTTCGCCGAAGCCACCGGCACCAAAACCGTCACCGGGACCGTCCTGGCCCTCGTCGGCGCCCCCGGAACGGGCCGCACCACAGAACTCGCCGCCCTCGCCGCCCGCCGCAACCGCGAAGCGCACCCCGCCCCCACCCTCTGGCTCCGCGGCGCCGACCTCAAGGACGCCGACGACTCCGTCGCCTCCGCAGCCCGCCGCTCCCTGGAACGCGCGGTCCGGATCGTCGCCGCCTCCCGCTCCCAACTCCCCGGCGACCTGGGTGAGTTGACCGTGGAGCGGCTGGCCCGCCTCGCCGCCCGCGCCGGCCGCCCGCTCCTCCTCCTGCTGGACGGTCCCGAGGAGATGCCCCCGGTCCTCGCCCACCGGCTCCCCGCCTGGACCGAGGGCACCGCGGACTGGCTGCGCGACACCGGCGCCCGCCTGCTCGTGGCCTGCAGGGAGGAGTACTGGGAGCGCGCCGGCGCCGAATTCCCCCCCGACCTCCTGCGCGGACACGGAAGCGGCAACGGCCATGACCATGGCCCTGGCGCCGACCCCCCGTGCATCCGGCTGACCGACCTCACCCCCGACGAGGCCCGCCGCGCCCGCTCCCGCTACGGCATCCCCGACGGCGCCCTCATCGACCGCGACGCCCGCCACCCCCTCGCCCTGCGCCTGCTCTCCGAGGTCCGCGCCGCCCTCCCGGACGGACCGGTCGACAGCCCCATCGACCGGCACGACGTCTTCGCCGCCTACCTCGACCTGATGTGCCTGCGCATCGCGGTCCGCCTGGCCGCCGAGAACGGCCTGCGCGGTACGGCCGTACGACGCCTCGCCGCCCGGGTCTCCGGGCAGGTGCACGAGGCCGCCCGGCGCAGCCTGGGCCCCGGGCAGGGCGAGCTGGACCGGGAGTCGTTCGAAGCGGTGTTCCCCTGGGGCCCCGTCCCCGCCCACCTCGGCGGCGGCTCCGGCTGGGCCTCCGCCGTGCTCACCGAGGGCCTTCTGGTGCCCGCCGGCGGCGGCTACCGCTTCGCCCACGAGGAACTCGCCGACTGGATCCAGGGCATGCACCTCGACCTGGACGAGGCCCTGCACGCCCTGGTCCACCGCCCCCGCACCCCCCTGGGCGCCCACCCCCTGCCCGTCCCGCACCACCGGGTCGGCCCGGTCGTACAGGCCCTGCTGCTGCTCGACCGCGACTACGGGCCGATCCAACTCGCGCCCCGGCTGGATGAGTTGGTGCACGCACTCGACCTGGACCCCGGCTCCTGGTGGGCCGCGCGCCTGCTCACCCAGACCCTGCTGCGGCTGCCCGACGCGACCCCCTACACCGGGGTGCTGCGGCTGCTCGCCGACCGCGTGGTGGGCCAACAGCACACCGCGCCGCCCGAGTTCGGGCCGGACTTCTGGACCGGGCTCGCCCTTCCGGCCGCCGACCGCTTCGATCTGCTGCGCAGGCTGGTGCTCGCCGACGAGCCGCTGCCGGAGACCGCGGGCATCGGCCGCTTCGGAGCCCGGCCGACCTGCCCGCCGCCCCGGCCGGCGGTGGAGGAGCCCGAGGGCGCGGCCCCGCGCTACCTGGACGCGGTGGCCCGGCTGCTGGTCGCCGACCCCACTGCCGTACAGCCGTATCTCACCCGGTGGTTCGACGACGAGCGGCCGTTGCCCGCGATGCCGCACGCCACCGTGGCGACGGCGGCCCAGGCGTTGCTGCACACCCATCGGCACCGGGCCCTGGACGACCTGACCGAGGTCCTGGTGGACGCGGCGCACCGGCGCGGCGACGAACTGCTCGCCGTACTCGCCGAGGACGAGCCGTCGGCGGTGTGCCGGGCAGTGGACCGCTGGGCGCACGACGAGCGGCCGGCCCGCCGGGTGGCCGCCATGGCCCACGGGCTGCGCACCGCCCCGCACGTCCGCAGCGACCCCGACCGCGAACTGCTGCGCTACACCGCGCTCGCCCTGCTGGCCCGCCCCGCCGACTGCACCCTGCACGGCGGCGCCCTCGCCCTGCTGGTCCGCGACCCGGTGACCCGCGCCCGCCATCTCCCGCAGGCGCTACGGCACTTCGCCACCGGCGACCATCAGCTCACGCCCGCCGCCCTGGTCCCCGCCCTGGTCACCCACCCCGACGAGGTCCTTGAGGCCTTCCGTGCCCGGCTGCGCGGACCGGACGCCGCACAGGTGCTGCGCACTCTCACCCACGTCACCACACCCGCGCTCGCCCAGCGGGTCACCGAGCTGGTCCTGGAGGCCGCCGAGCTGCGGCCGGAGCTCGCCGGGCAGGTGGCCGGGTTCGTCGAGCGCCGCCTCGACCAGGGCGCCGAGGCCCGTACCGTCCTCCTGCCGCTGGTCACCGAGCTGCTCGACGACGGCCCCGAGCCGGTCCGGGCGGCCCTCGCGACCGTACTCGGAGCGGCCGGCACCCCCGCCTCGCGACCGCTGCGCCAGGAGCTCCTGGGGTTCCTGCTCGACCGTGAACGGGACCCCGGCGTCCTCGACGCGCTGCTGCACGCGGCCGCCGCACAGCGCGAGGACGACTGTGACGGGATGCGCGAGCTGGTCAGGCGCACCGGGCTGCTGCTCGTCCGTACCCCGGACGGGGCGACCCTGTTCGACCGCGGACTGGTCGACCTCGGCCGGCACGTGCCCGGATTCGCCGCCCTGATGGCCCGCTGGCTCACCGACACCCCGCAGGAATGGGCCGCGGTGGTCGGCCCGAGCACCCGGCGGATGCTCGGGAACCTGGCGGGCGTACGGGTCCCCGCGTGACCGCGGACACGTGCGCCCGGTCACAGCGACCGTGCCGGTGTCAGACGGGTCCGGCAAACATGGCACCCTTAGACCTGCGTAAGAGGGACAACGGACACAGGTTCGAGGAGCGGTCACAGTGCAGCGCTGGCGTGGCTTGGAGGACATCCCCGAGGACTGGGGGCGCAGCGTCGTCACCATCGGTTCTTATGACGGGGTGCACCGCGGTCACCAGCTGATCATCCGGCATGCCGTGGACCGCGCCCGTGAACTGGGCATCCCGGCGGTCGTCGTCACCTTCGACCCGCACCCCAGCGAGGTCGTCCGACCCGGCAGCCACCCGCCGCTGCTCGCCCCGCACCACACCCGCGCCGAGCTGATGGCGGAGCTGGGCGTGGACGCGGTGCTGATCCTCCCCTTCACCACCGAGTTCTCGAAGCTGTCGGCCGCCGACTTCGTGGTGAAGGTCCTGGTCGACAAGCTGCACGCCAAGGCCGTCGTCGAGGGCCCCAACTTCCGCTTCGGCCACAAGGCCGCGGGCAACGTGGAGTTCCTCATCGAGCAGGGCACGGTGTACGACTTCGAGGTCGAGGTCGTCGACCTGTTCGTGCGCGGGGAGGCGGGCGGCGGCGAGCCGTTCTCCTCGACCCTGACCCGGCGCCTGGTCGCCGAGGGCGACATGGCGGGTGCCCGCGAGATCCTGGGCCGCCCGCACCGGGTGGAGGGCGTGGTCGTGCGCGGCGCCCAGCGCGGCCGCGAGCTGGGTTTCCCCACCGCCAACGTGGAGACGCTCCCGCACACCGCCATCCCCGCCGACGGCGTCTACGCCGGCTATCTGTACGCCCAGGACGAGGTGATGCCGGCCGCGATCTCCGTCGGCACCAACCCGCAGTTCGACGGCACCGAGCGCACGGTGGAGGCGTACGCCATCGACCGGGTGGGACTCGACCTGTACGGCCTGCACGTCGCCGTCGACTTCCTGTCCTATGTCCGCGGCCAGGCCAAGTTCGACTCGCTCGACGCCCTGCTGGAGCAGATGGCCGAGGACGTCAAGCGCTGCCGGGAACTGGTGGCGGCCGAGGACGCCTGATCCGGCAGAGGACTCGGCAGTACGCCGAAGGGCGGCCGGTGCGGTGAGGCATCGGCCGCCCTTCGGCGTTTCGGCTACTGCTGCGGCGGCTGCCCCTGCGGGGGCTCGGGCGGCTGCTGAGGCTGCTGCGGGGCGGCCTGCGGGGGCTGGGGCTGCTGCTGCGGGTAGCCGTAGCCAGGCTGCTGCTGCGGGGGCTGCGGCTGTCCCGGCTGCTGCGGGTAGGGCTGGGGCTGGCCGTACAGCTCCTGCTGCGGCGGTCCCTGCGGAGGCTGCTGTTGCTGCGGCGGGTACGGCTGCTGCTGCGGATACGGCTGTCCGGGCGCGTACGGTTGCGGCTGGCCCGGCGCGTACGGTTGCGGCTGGCCGGGTGCGTAGTACTGCTGGCTCGGCAGGGGCTGGCCGGGCATCGGCGGGGCGGCGACCGGCGGCGGGTTGCCGTCGCTGGTCCACAGGCCGTGCATCTGCTGGTGCCGTACGAAGTCCTCGGCGACCATCGCCGCGAGGTTGAAGTACGCCTCGCGCACCTTCGGCCGCATCATGTCGAGGTCGACCTCGGCACCGGCGGACAGGTGCTCGTCGAAGGGCACGACCACGACACCCCGGCAGCGCGTCTCGAAGTGCTGCACGATGTCCTCGACCTTGATCATCTTGCCGGTCTCGCGGACCCCGGAGATCACGGTGATGGACCGCGACACGAGGTCGGCGTACCCGTGCGCGGACAGCCAGTCGAGCGTCGTACTCGCGCTGCTCGCCCCGTCGACCGACGGCGTCGAGATGATGATCAGCTGGTCGGCGAGGTCGAGCACCCCGCGCATGGCGCTGTACAGCAGGCCGGTGCCGGAGTCGGTGAGGATGACCGGGTACTGCCTGCCCAGCACGTCGATCGCGCGCCGGTAGTCCTCGTCGTTGAACGTGGTGGAGACGGCCGGGTCCACGTCGTTGGCGATGATCTCCAGGCCGGACGGGGCCTGCGAGGTGAACCGCCTGATGTCCATGTAGGAGTTGAGGTACGGGATCGCCTGGACCAGGTCGCGGATGGTGGCCCCGGTCTCGCGGCGCACCCGGCGGCCGAGCGTGCCGGCGTCCGGGTTGGCGTCGATGGCGAGGATCTTGTCCTGGCGCTCGGTGGCGAGCGTGGAGCCGAGCGCGGTGGTCGTGGTGGTCTTGCCGACCCCGCCCTTGAGGCTGATCACCGCTATCCGGTAGCAGGACAGCACCGGAGTGCGGATCAGCTCCAGCTTCCGCTGCCGCTCGGCTTCCTCCTTCTTCCCGCCGATCTTGAACCGGGAGGACGCGACGGTGGGCCGGCCGCTCTTCGCCTTCTGCTTCTTGTTGTTGAGCAGCCGGTCGGAGGACAGCTCCACGGCGGCGGTGTAACCCAGCGGCGCGGCACCGGGGTTGGTCATCTGCCGCTGGTCGTGCTGGATGGGCTGCGGCCAGGCGGCACCGGCACGGGGGTCGACGGGCGGCTGGGGCTGGGCAGCCTGCGGCTCGGGTGCCTGCGGGTTCTGCGGGTTCTGCGGTGCCTGAGGTGCTTGTGCGGCGCGCGGATCCTGGGGGGCGGCCTGCGGCGGCTGGGGCTGCTGCGGGTAGCCGTAAGCGCCGGGTTGGACCGGAGGCGCCGGGGGCTGCGGGAAGCCGTAACCGCCAGGTGCCTGCGGTGCCTGCGGTGCCTGCGATGGCTGCGGTGGCTGGACGGGGGCGCCCGGCTGCGGGAATCCGTAGCCGCCCTGGGCGTCGGGCGCGGCGGGCTGTGGGGCGTACGGCTGGCCGGGCTGCGGGGGCGCGGGCTGGTTCCAGGCGGCGGGCGCGGGCTGCGGCGCCTGCGGCTGGAACGGCTGCGGACCTTGCGCGGCGGCGGGCTGGGGCTGCGGCTGTCCGGGCGCCGGCTCCGGTGCGGCCGACTGGACCGGCCACTGGGCGGCGGGCGCGGGGGTCGCGGGCTGGTACGACGGCGGCAGCGGCGGGACCACCACCGGAGGGGTCGGCGGGGGAGCCCAGGTGGTGGGCACGGCGTCCTCGGGAGCCGGGGGCGGGTCCTGGGGCGGGACCGGAGCCGCGGGTACGGCGGCCTGAGGTGCGGCGGCGGGTGGGTCCTGGGGCGGCTCGACCGGCTCCACGGCGGCTACCGCGTCGTCGGCCTCGGGGCCGGGCTCGTCGTCGTTGTCGTCCTGGGCGTCGACGACGGCCGCGTCCTGGGACTGGGACTCGCCCTCGTCCGAGTCGTCCGCCGGGACGGCTTCCTGTTCCTGGAGGGGCTCGTCGGTCTCGGTCGTACCGTCGGCTTCCGTCTCGGCGTCGCCGTCGGCGGCCTCGAACTCGTCGCGGGGATACCCGTCCTCGTCCTCGGCGGCCACGTCGGCCGACGCGGCCGGTTCAGGCGCCTCGGCGGCCTCCTCGTCGGCGTCCTCGGGCTCCACCCCGGAGCTCACCGGAAGCGCGACGACGTCGGCCTCCCATTCGGCTTCCCCCTCCGCCTCTTCGGCGGCAGCCTGTTCGGCGGCCTCGGCCATATCACGCTTCATCGCGACCGCGGAGAACCGCATCGTCGCGCCGCTCTCCAGGTAGCCGTTGTCCGGCTCGGGCTCGGGCTCCGGCGCCGGCTCCTCGGCGGTGACCGGCTGCGGCTCGAAACCGACCGGCAGCTCAGGTACGGCGGCCGGGCCGCCGGCGGGCGGGGCGGCCGGGGTGAACGGCGCCGTGACCGGGGCGGCCGGGATGAACGGTGCCGTGGGGGAGGCGGCCGGCGCCCCGGCGTCCGCGCTCGGGACCGGCGGCGTGAACGGCGCGCCCGGTGTGGCGGTAGGCGGAGGGGTGAAGGGAGCACCTGGTGTTGACGCGGGCGGCGGGGTGAACGGCGCTCCGGGAGTTGACGCCGGCGGGGGCGTGAAGGGCGCACCGGGCGTCGCAACGGGCGGCGGCGTGGCCGGAGCACCCGGCGTCGGAGCGGTCGGTCCCGAAGCCGTCGGCGGCGTGAACGGCGCGCCCGGTGTGGCGGTAGGCGGAGGGGTGAAGGGAGCCCCCGGTGTTGACGCGGGCGGCGGCGTGAACGGCGCGCCCGGTGTGGCGGTAGGCGGAGGGGTGAAGGGAGCCCCCGGCGTTGACGCGGGCGGCGGGGTGAACGGCGCGCCCGGAGCCGACGTCGGCGGTGGTGTGAAAGGTGCGCCCGGACCGGACGTCGGCGGAGCGGGTGGTGGCGGCGTGAAGGGCAGCCCGGGACCGGGCCTCCCACCCCCCTGCTGGGCGTGCGGAGGAGGGGTCAGCCCGGGAATCGGGGTCCCCGGCGGGAACGGCGAACGGGGCGGCGCGGCAGGACCCGTACCGGCGCCCGTAGCACCGGCACCCGTACCGACGCCCGGCCCGCTCACGGCGCCGGGCGCGCCGGGCGTGCCTGCGGAGTCCGCACCGGCGCCCGGACCGCCGGCCGCCGGACCGGAACCGTCGGCCGCGTTCTGCGTGTACCAGGCGGGCGGCGCGTAGTCGATCGTGAACTCGCCCGTCATCTCGTTGAGGGACTCCGCGTCGGGCTGGTCATCGCCGGGTGTGGCCCAGCCCCCGCGGATCCCGTCCCGATCGCTGCTCACAGTTCCTCCTGGTGTGGTCGAGCACCCTCATGCCGTTCCGGCGCGACGACCATGTCGTGTCGTTCTCAGCATCCGTATTCGTGTGAGGTAGTCCGATCCACCGGCTCTCCCCCTCGGGAAACCGACGTCCTGTTCACAGTCCGGACGTCGCGCCCCCCTCCCAGCCTAATCACCACGAGCCGCACCTCGGCAGGCCCGTCCGCCTCTCGTCCGAGGTCCGCCTGGTCACACCCTGTCCGGAAGTGGTGTGCGGATCCTTCGCATTGCCGAACAACCGATGAACAAAACGGGCAAGAGCCGTGAGTTCGGGTACCAGTTGGCGTCTGCCATCCTGCCCGCCCTGGCCATGACTCCCCTGTGACGCGCGAGGGGGCAGGGTGAGGCCGTGTTTGCGTGAGCAGGGAGGAAACGGGCGAACTCGCCCCGGAAAAAGGGACATTGCGCGCGGATGGAAGCGGCGCAGGAGTCTGTTCGGCGCGGTGGCGGCCGTCGTCCTGGCCGTTGTCCTGGTCGTCGCGGCGGTCGCGGGCGGCGCGCCGGCCCCGCGGCCGGACCGCGATGGGGCGGCACGCGTGCGTGCCGCCCCATCGATGCCGGTCACCGGACGGCCGGGCCGCCGCTCACTGGGCGGCCAGACCGCCGTTGCGCTCGTTCGGCTCCAGGTCGAACTCGCCGTCCCGCGCGCCCAGCACGAACGCCCGCCACTCCGCCTCCGTGTACCGCAGCACGGTGCCGTGGTCGAGCGAGGACCGCATGGCCACCGCACCCTCGGGCAGGTAGGCGATCTCGACCCGCTCCTCGTCCTGCTCGGTACCGGGCGCGCAGTGCCACTCGACGCCCGAGATGTCGAGCGCGTAGAGCTCGTCCCGTTCCCGCTCCTTGCGCGCCTTCATCTCCTCAGCCGTCTCGCTCATCCCGCAGCGACCCCTTCCCCTCGTACATGGGCTGTGACCGTCACACTACTGGCGGTCGTGCCGGGCCCGTACTTTCTTCCACAACCCCAGGACAGAGCCCCCCTCCGGCACTGGTACCCTTGACGACGGCCGTTTGTGTACGCACCCCCGGAGTCCCCCGCGGACCCTGGAGGCCGCGCCCAACGGATACCCGCCTCCCGAGTAACGGAAGCTCCCCCGAGGCAAAGACCGGGGGCACTCGGTGGCCATGCGAAGACTACGAGGAGTACGCGTGTCGCTCGACGCCGCTACGAAGAAGCAGATCATCACCGAGTTCGGTACCAAGGAGGGCGACACCGGCTCCCCCGAGGTCCAGGTCGCCATGCTGTCGCGTCGGATCTCCGACCTGACGGAGCACCTCAAGGTCCACAAGCACGACCACCACTCCCGTCGTGGTCTGCTGATCCTGGTCGGTCAGCGCCGTCGCCTCCTGCAGTACCTGGCGAAGAAGGACATCCAGCGCTTCCGTGCGCTGGTGGACCGCCTGGGCATCCGCCGCGGTGCGGCGGGCGCCAAGTAAGACGCCGTGAAGGGAGCGGTTCCCGGAGAGACACCCGGGGCCGCTCCCTTTGCCGTACGTGCGGAAACGTGCGGAGTGTCACTCACGCTTTGTAGTGTGGTAGCACAACGCAATACGCACGACACAGCACGACAACGAACAAGGAGAAGCGCACCCAAGCCGCCGCCGGTCCTCGGTAGTGGCCCCCGGGGGGAAGCGAGCCCCGGGTGCTTCGATCGAAGACCGGCCCGCACAGCACGGCGCGCTTCTCCGTAACCGTCTCCCCGCCACACGGGCGGACCGGGACAAAAGACGTAACGCAGACGAAAGTAACGGAGAAAACGCTAGTGGAGAACGAGACCCACTACGCCGAGGCCGTCATCGACAACGGCGCCTTCGGCACCCGCACCATCCGCTTCGAGACGGGCCGCCTGGCCAAGCAGGCCGCCGGCTCCGCCGTGGCGTACCTGGACGACGACACCATGGTGCTGTCGGCCACCACCGCCTCCAAGAACCCCAAGGACCAGCTCGACTTCTTCCCCCTCACGGTGGACGTCGAGGAGCGGATGTACGCCGCCGGAAAGATCCCGGGTTCCTTCTTCCGCCGTGAGGGCCGGCCGAGCGAGGACGCGATCCTCACCTGCCGCCTGATCGACCGCCCGCTGCGCCCGTCCTTCAAGAAGGGCCTGCGCAACGAGATCCAGGTCGTCGCCACCATCATGGCGCTCAACCCCGACCACCTGTACGACGTCGTCGCGATCAACGCCGCGTCCGCGTCCACCCAGCTGGCCGGTCTGCCCTTCTCCGGCCCGATCGGCGGCGTCCGCGTCGCACTGATCAACGGCCAGTGGGTGGGCTTCCCGACGCACTCCGAGCTCGAGGACGCCGTCTTCGACATGGTCGTCGCCGGTCGCGCCCTGGAGGACGGCGACGTCGCGATCATGATGGTCGAGGCCGAGGCCACCGACAAGACCATCCAGCTGGTCAAGGGCGGCGCCGAGGCGCCCACCGAGGAGGTCGTCGCCTCCGGTCTGGAAGCCGCGAAGCCCTTCATCAAGGTGCTCTGCAAGGCCCAGGCCGACCTCGCCGCGAAGGCCGCCAAGCCGACCGGCGAGTTCCCGATCTTCCTCGACTACCAGGACGACGTCCTGGAGGCGCTGTCCGCCGCCGTCCGCCCGGAGCTCGCCTCCGCGCTGACCATCGCGGGCAAGCAGGAGCGCGAGGCCGAGCTGGACCGCGTCAAGGGTCTGGCCGCCGAGAAGCTGCTCCCGGAGTTCGAGGGCCGGGAGAAGGAGATCTCCGCCGCGTACCGCTCGCTCACCAAGCAGCTGGTCCGCGAGCGTGTGATCAAGGAGAAGAAGCGCATCGACGGCCGCGGCGTCACGGACATCCGTACGCTCGCCGCCGAGGTCGAGGCCATCCCGCGTGTGCATGGCTCCGCCGTGTTCGAGCGTGGCGAGACCCAGATCCTGGGCGTCACCACCCTCAACATGCTCCGGATGGAGCAGCAGCTGGACACCCTTTCCCCGGTGACCCGCAAGCGCTACATGCACAACTACAACTTCCCGCCGTACTCCACCGGCGAGACCGGCCGCGTCGGCTCCCCGAAGCGCCGCGAGATCGGTCACGGCGCCCTCGCCGAGCGCGCCCTGGTCCCGGTCCTGCCGACCCGCGAGGAGTTCCCCTACGCGATCCGCCAGGTCTCCGAGGCGCTGAGCTCGAACGGCTCGACGTCCATGGGTTCGGTCTGCGCCTCCACCATGTCGCTGCTGAACGCCGGTGTGCCGCTGAAGGCCCCCGTCGCCGGTATCGCCATGGGCCTGATCTCCCAGGACATCGACGGCGAGACGCACTACGTCACCCTCACCGACATCCTCGGTGCGGAGGACGCCTTCGGCGACATGGACTTCAAGGTCGCCGGCACCAAGGAGTTCGTCACCGCCCTCCAGCTCGACACCAAGCTGGACGGCATCCCGGCCTCCGTCCTGGCCGCCGCCCTCAAGCAGGCCAGGGACGCCCGCCTCCACATCCTCGACGTGATGATGGAAGCGATCGACAAGCCGGACGAGATGTCCCCGAACGCCCCGCGGATCATCACCGTCAAGATCCCCGTGGACAAGATCGGTGAGGTCATCGGCCCCAAGGGCAAGATGATCAACCAGATCCAGGAGGACACCGGCGCCGAGATCACCATCGAGGACGACGGCACCATCTACATCGGTGCCTCCGACGGCCCGGCCGCCGAGGCCGCCCGCGCCACGATCAATGGCATCGCCAACCCGACGATGCCCGAGGTCGGCGAGCGCTACCTGGGTACGGTCGTGAAGACGACCACCTTCGGTGCGTTCGTCTCCCTGCTCCCCGGCAAGGACGGTCTGCTGCACATCTCGCAGATCCGCAAGCTGGCCGGCGGCAAGCGCGTGGAGAACGTCGAGGACGTGCTCGGTGTGGGCCAGAAGGTCCAGGTCGAGATCGCCGAGATCGACTCCCGCGGCAAGCTCTCCCTGATCCCCGTGATCGAGGGCGAGGAAGAGGCCTCCTCCGAGGACGCAAAGGACGACACCGACCAGTGACGTCGAGCAGCTCCACGACGACGGCCCGCACCTCTCCGGAGGCGCGGGCCGTCGCCCGTACCCAAACCCTGATCAAGGGCGAGAACGGCATCGGCACGGTCCGCAAGACGACCCTCCCCGGCGGCCTGCGCATCGTCACCGAGACCCTGCCCTCGGTCCGCTCCGCGACCTTCGGCATCTGGGCCCACGTCGGCTCCCGCGACGAGACCCCCGCCCTGAACGGCGCCACCCACTACCTGGAGCACCTGCTCTTCAAGGGCACGACCCGGCGTAGTGCACTGGACATCTCCTCGGCCATCGACGCGGTCGGCGGCGAGATGAACGCGTTCACGGCGAAGGAGTACACGTGCTACTACGCACGCGTGCTCGACACCGACCTGCCGCTCGCCATAGACGTCGTCTGCGACATGCTCACGGGCTCCCTGATCCTCGAGGACGACGTCAACGTCGAGCGCGGCGCGATCCTCGAAGAGATCGCGATGACCGAGGACGACCCGGGCGACTGCGTGCACGACCTGTTCGCGCACACCATGTTCGGCGACAACGCCCTCGGCCGCCCGGTCCTCGGCACCGTCGACACGGTCAACGCCCTCACCGCCGACCGCATCCGCCGCTTCTACAAGAAGCACTACGACCCCACCCACCTCGTGGTCGCGGCCGCCGGCAACATCGACCACAACAAGGTCGTACGACAGGTCCGCGCGGCCTTCGAGAAGTCCGGCGCCTTCAGGAACACCGCGGCCGCCCCCATCGCCCCGCGCGACGGCAGCCGTACGATCCGCACCGCCGGCCGCGTCGAACTCCTGGGCCGCAAGACCGAACAGGCGCACGTCGTCCTCGGCATGCCCGGCCTCGCCCGCACCGACGACCGCCGCTGGGCCCTCGGCGTGCTCAACACCGCCCTCGGCGGCGGCATGTCCTCCCGGCTCTTCCAGGAGGTCCGCGAGAAGCGCGGCCTGGCCTACAGCGTGTACTCCTACACCTCGGGCTTCGCCGACTGCGGCCTGTTCGGCGTCTACGCCGGCTGCCGACCCTCGCAGGTGCACGACGTGCTCAAGATCTGCCGGGACGAGCTCGACCAGGTCGCCGAGTACGGCCTGCCGGACGACGAGATCGGCCGTGCCATCGGCCAGCTCCAGGGCTCCACGGTCCTCGGCCTGGAGGACACCGGCGCGCTGATGAACCGTATCGGCAAGAGCGAACTGTGCTGGGGCGAGCAGATGTCCGTCGACGACATGCTGGCCCGGATAGCGGCGGTGACCCCGGACGAGGTCCGCTCGGTCGCCCGCGACATCCTGGGACAGCGCCCGTCGCTGTCGGTCATCGGCCCGCTCAAGGACAAACAGGCCGCACGCCTGCACGACGCCGTCGCCTGACACACCACCGGTAAGGAACGAAGACGAAGATGAGCAAGCTGCGCGTGGCGGTCCTCGGCGCCAAGGGCCGGATCGGCTCCGAGGCGGTCAGGGCGGTCGAGGCCGCCGAGGACATGGAGCTGGTCGCCGCCCTCGGCCGGGGCGACAAGCTGGAGGCGCTGGAGGCCTCAGGCGCCCAGGTCGCGGTCGAACTCACCACCCCCGCCTCGGTGATGGGCAACCTCGACTTCTGCGTACGCCACGGCATCCACGCCGTCGTCGGTACGACGGGCTGGACCGACGAGCGCCTCGCGCAGCTGACGGGCTGGCTCGCCCAGTCCCCGGAGACCGGCGTGCTCATCGCCCCGAACTTCTCCATCGGCGCCGTGCTGACGATGAAGTTCGCCCAGATCGCCGCGCCCTACTTCGAGTCGGTCGAGGTCGTCGAGCTCCACCACCCGAACAAGGTGGATGCGCCGAGTGGCACGGCCACACGCACGGCCCAGCTCATCGCCGACGCCCGCCGCGCGGCCGGCACGGCCCCGGCCCCGGACGCCACCGTCACGGCGCTGGAGGGCGCGCGGGGCGCCAGCGTCGACGGAATCCCCGTCCACGCCGTCCGCCTCCGCGGCCTCCTCGCCCACCAGGAGGTCCTCCTCGGCGGCGAGGGCGAGACCCTCACCATCCGGCACGACTCCCTCCACCACAGCAGCTTCATGCCGGGCATCCTGCTCGGCGCCCGCCGCGTGGTGACCACTCCGGGCCTGACCTTCGGCCTGGAGAACTTCCTGGACCTGGGCTGAGCCCCGGAAGGCCCCTGCTCATGCGCGCGAAGCTCTCCTACGCCGTCACGGCCGCCGTCCTCCTCTTCTACTTCGTCCTGGTCGGCAGCCGGGGCGTGATGCTCATCCAGACCGGCACGGTCCTCACCGTCACCTTCGGCGTGGCGGTGCTGATCCTGCCGGTGATCGGCCTGTGGTTCCTGTGGAAGAACACCCAGTTCGTCCGCAGGGCCAACGCCCTCGCCACCGAACTCGACGCCGAGGGCGGCCTGCCCGTGGACGAGCTGAGGCGCACGCCCGGCGGCCGGATCGACCGGGACTCGGCCGACGAGGTCTTCGCCAAGCGCAAGGCCGAGACCGAGGCCGCCCCCGACGACTGGCGCAGCTGGTTCCGCCTCGCCGTCGCCTACCACGACGCCCGGGACACCCCGCGCGCCCGCAAGGCGATGCAGCGCGCCATCGCCCTGCACGACGGCAAGCCGGTCGAGGCCTGAACCGTACGGTTCGGTACGGCAGGGGGCCGGCCCGCGGTGTGCGGACCGGCCCCCTGCCGTACATCCCCGCGTCTCTCGCGCGGGCGCGCTCAGTCCCGCCGGTACTCCGCGGCCCACGCCTCCACCGCGTCCGCCGCACGGTCGAAGGCCGACGTCCGGCCCACGAAGTCCATCCCGTGCGTGGTCAGCAGCGGGCCGGCGTCCTCCTGCGACCGGTCCTTGCGCACAAGGGTCAGCGCCTGCCCCTGCACGGTCCGCGGCAGACCCAGCCAGCGCACCGGCTGCTGCGCCGTACGCACCGAGACGATCCGCTTCCAGGGCACCGTCCGCGTGTACAGCAGACCCACCTGGCGCACTCCGTGCGCGCTCACCCACACGCCCATGCGCAGTATCCGCAGCGCGGCGGCGATGATCAGCAGCGCGATGCCGAGGACCGCCCCGGCGGAGGACAGCGAGCCGGTCAGCGCCAGGGCGACCGCGGCGAACAGCACGAACGAGGCGAGCAGCAGCCACAGGGCGGCCCCGCCGACCCGCCACGGCCCGGGCCGGTAGGGGCGGCGCCAGCGGTCCCGGTCGTCGTACGGCAGGGCGTTGTCGAGTGCCGCGTCATAGGTGCGGTCGGCCGTCAGGAAGGGCAGGGGCACGACTGGTCCTCACTCAATCCATGCGTGGGCTGTGCCCGGTGAGGCTATCCGCCCGTGTCCCCGCCCACCACTCATGGGGGTCCGGAAGAGTTCAGTGCCCCTGGGAGGCCTGTGACTGCTGGGTCCCTGCGTCGGACGGCGTGGACAGCGCCGGCATGCCGAGCACCAGCGAGCCCACGAGCCCGGCCACGATGGTGAGCCCGAGCAGCCACCGCCCGGCTATCTGACTCACGGACGACCGCTGAGGGGGCGGGGGAGCGACATTGCTGCGGAACCTGTCGGCTTCGGCGAGGAAGGCGAACGGGACTGGTTCGCGCCGACCGAACATGGGCGGTGCATCCCCTCTCGGGATCGAACGACTGTCTGCCATCTACACAGACGGGCGAGTGACCCGAAAGGTGCCCGGTTTCACCGAATTCACAGAAATCTGCCGGTGTGTGTTGCGCCCCGGTACCGAACGCCCCGATGTCGGTGCCGGGCCGTAGAGTGGGCGCCGCCCGAGAGAAGTGATGGAAGGACCCTCCGAGCCGTGACCGACACCCCCGCCGACGACCTCAAGGCCAGCTTCCGGAGCGACGTCGCCGTCGACCTGGTCAAGCACAGCGCGGCCGACTCCGACGTGCTGTGGGCCGCACGCGTCTCCACCGCCGGCGAGCAGTCCCTGGACGAGCTGAAGAAGGACCCGGAGCGCTCCAAGGGCCTCATCAACTACCTGATGCGGGACCGGCACGGCAGCCCCTTCGAGCACAACTCGATGACCTTCTTCATCAGCGCCCCGATCTTCGTCTTCCGCGAGTTCATGCGCCACCGGGTGGGATGGTCTTACAACGAGGAGTCGGGCCGGTATCGCGAGCTGGACCCGGTCTTCTACGTCCCCGGCGAGTCCCGCAAGCTCGTCCAGGAGGGCCGTCCCGGCAAGTACGTCTTCGTCGAGGGCACCCAGGGCCAGCAGGAGCTCGTCGGCCGCGTGATGGAGGACTCCTACCGACATGCGTACGAGGCCTACCAGGAAATGCTCGCCGCCGGCGTCGCCCGGGAGGTCGCTCGCGCGGTGCTCCCCGTCGGCCTCTTCTCCTCGATGTACGCCACCTGCAACGCCCGCTCGCTGATGCACTTCCTCGGGCTGCGCACCCAGCACGAGCTGGCCAAGGTGCCGTCCTTCCCGCAGCGGGAGATCGAGATGGTCGGCGAGAAGATGGAGGCGGAGTGGGCCAAGCTCATGCCGCTCACCCATGCGGCCTTCAACGCCAACGGCCGGGTCGCGCCGTAGCGCGGACGCGGCCCGCTGAGCGCGCTTCTTGTCGTGCTCGGTACAGATGTACGGATCAGCCTCGAGAAGTGTCCGTATTGCGGCATTTAGCGAAGTTCATCTAGCCTGATCAAACGGACCCGGCACTGCTTGAACCCCCGAGCAGGCAGTGCCGGGCTCCGCATTTGTCCGGACTTTCCCCGCACCCCAAGGGCAGACCGCGCCGTGAGCACCGAGTAGCGTGTAACCCATGGCTCCGACCTCCACTCCGCAGACCCCCTTCGGGCGGGTCCTCACCGCCATGGTCACGCCCTTCACGGCGGACGGCGCGCTCGACCTCGACGGCGCACAGCGGCTCGCCACCCACCTGGTGGACGCAGGCAACGACGGCCTGATCATCAACGGGACCACCGGCGAGTCCCCGACCACCAGCGACGCGGAGAAATCGGACCTGGTACGAGCCGTACTGGAGGCGGTCGGCGACCGCGCCCACGTCGTGGCCGGGGTCGGCACCAACGACACCCACCACAGCACCGAGCTGGCCCGCCAGGCCGAGCGCGACGGCGCACACGGCCTGCTGGTCGTCACGCCGTACTACAACAAGCCCCCGCAGGAGGGCCTGTACCGGCACTTCACGGCCGTCGCCGACGCCACCGGGCTGCCCGTCATGCTCTACGACATCCCCGGCCGCAGCGGCGTCCCGATCAGCACCGAGACGTTCGTCCGCCTCGCCGAGCACCCGAGGATCGTCGCCAACAAGGACGCCAAGGGCGACCTCGGCCGCGCGAGCTGGGCCATCGCACAGTCCGGCCTCGCCTGGTACTCCGGCGACGACATGCTGAACCTGCCGCTGCTCTCCGTGGGCGCGGTCGGCTTCGTCTCGGTCGTCGGTCACCTGGTCACCCCCGACCTGCGGGCCCTCGTCGACGCCTACACCTCCGGTGACGTCGTGAAGGCCGCCGAGATCCACCAGAAGCTGCTCCCGGTCTACACCGGCGTCTTCCGCACCCAGGGAGTCATGACCACCAAGGCCGCGCTCGCCCTCCAGGGGCTGCCCGCGGGACCCCTGCGCGCACCCATGGTCGAGTGTTCGGCCGAGGAGATTGCCCAGCTCAAGATCGATCTTGCCGCCGGCGGGGTACAACTCTGACAACAGACTTCTGCGCGGCCGTCCGCGCAGCGACGCTTCACAACTGAAGAAAGCGGGACCACCGGTGCCCGCACCCTGCAAGGACAACGACAACTGCTTATGCACGAACGTCACGCACGCCACGTGCCCGACCGGTACGTGGCGTGCGTGGTGAGGAGAGTCTTTTGAGTCATCCGCATCCTGAACTCGCCCCGCCGCCGAAGCTCCCCGAAGGCGCCCTGCGCGTCACCCCGCTCGGCGGGCTCGGCGAGATCGGCCGAAACATGACCGTCTTCGAGTACGGCGGCCGTCTGCTGATCGTCGACTGCGGAGTGCTCTTCCCCGAGGAGGAGCAGCCCGGAATCGACCTGATCCTGCCGGACTTCTCGTCCATCCGGGACCGCCTCGACGACGTCGAGGGCATCGTCCTCACCCATGGCCACGAAGACCACATCGGCGGTGTCCCCTTCCTCCTCCGCGAGAAGCCGGACATCCCGCTCATCGGCTCCAAGCTGACCCTCGCTCTCATCGAGGCCAAGCTCCAGGAGCACCGCATCCGCCCCTACACCCTGGAAGTGGCGGAGGGGCGGCGCGAGCGCGTCGGCCCCTTCGACTGCGAGTTCGTCGCCGTCAACCACTCCATCCCGGACGCCCTGGCCGTGGCCATCCGCACCCCGGCCGGCATGGTGGTCCACACCGGCGACTTCAAGATGGACCAGCTTCCGCTGGACGGTCGTCTCACGGATCTACACGCGTTCGCACGGCTGAGCGAGGAAGGCATCGACCTGCTCCTCGCCGATTCGACGAACGCCGAGGTCCCGGGATTCGTCCCGCCCGAGCGGGACATCTCCAACGTCCTGCGCCAGGTCTTCGCCAGTGCGCGCAAGCGGATCATCGTGGCGAGCTTCGCCAGCCACGTCCACCGCATCCAGCAGATTCTGGACACGGCCCACGAGTACGGCCGCAGGGTCGCCTTCGTCGGCCGCTCCATGGTCCGCAACATGGGCATCGCGAGGGACCTCGGCTACCTGAAGGTCCCCCCGGGCCTGGTGGTCGACGTCAAGACGCTCGACGACCTCCCCGACCACGAGGTGGTCCTGGTCTGCACGGGCTCCCAGGGCGAACCGATGGCCGCCCTGTCCCGGATGGCCAACCGCGACCACCAGATCCGCATCGTCGACGGCGACACGGTGATCCTGGCCTCGTCGCTCATCCCCGGAAACGAGAACGCGGTCTACCGCGTCATCAACGGCCTGACCCGCTGGGGCGCCAACGTCGTCCACAAGGGCAACGCCAAGGTGCACGTCTCCGGCCACGCCTCCGCCGGTGAGCTGCTGTACTTCTACAACATCTGCCGGCCGAAGAACCTGATGCCGGTCCACGGTGAATGGCGCCACCTGCGCGCCAACGCCGAGCTCGGCGCGCTCACCGGTGTCCCGCACGACCGCATCGTCATTGCCGAGGACGGCGTCGTCGTCGACCTCGTCGGGGGCAAGGCCAGGATCTCCGGCAAGGTCCAGGCCGGTTACGTGTACGTCGACGGTCTTTCCGTCGGTGACGTCGGCGAGCCGGCCCTCAAGGACCGCAAGATCCTTGGCGACGAGGGCATCATCTCGGTCTTCGTCGTCGTGGATTCGTCCACCGGCAAGATCACGGGCGGTCCCCATGTCCATGCCCGTGGTTCCGGCATCGACGACTCCGCGTTCTCGGCCGTCATCCCGAAGATCTCCGAGGTCCTGGAACGCTCGGCTCAGGACGGCGTCGTCGAACCGCACCAGCTGCAGCAACTCATCCGCCGGACCCTCGGCAAGTGGGTCTCGGACACGTACCGGCGCCGGCCGATGATCCTCCCGGTCGTCGTGGAGGTCTGACGCGCGTACAGCGTTCGTACGACCCCTCGTACGCGTGAACCAGGAGCGGGGCGCCTCGATTTGCATCGGGGCGCCCCGCTCCAGTACGTTTACGGCTCCGCCCAGCAGGGAACCCCAGTGCTTCACGCGCTGGATCCAGGTGCCCCGGACCGGGTGGAAATTCCGACTCAGAACTTCTGATAAAGTCGGAACCGCCGGAAAGGGAAACGCGAGAGCGAGAACCTGGAAAGCACCGAGGAAATCGGATCGAGAAAAGATCTGATAGAGTCGGAAACGCA
>NZ_JBHXLU010000088.1:0-14808 GCF_042720695.1 Streptomyces sp. NPDC058457
ATACGGGCGCGAATCGTGCCCGCCACGGTCGCCTCGCACTCCGCCCAGGTGGAGCCCTTGCGCGAACGAATCCTGGAACAACTCGCCTTCGTACGACCCAGCCCCTCCCGCATCCCCCTCTACTCCACCGTCACCGGACAAGTGATCGATGGGCAAGAACTGACCGCCGCCTACTGGTACGAGAACTGCCGACGCCCCGTACGCTTCCAGACCACCGTCGAAACACTCCTCACCGACGGACACGCCATATTCGTCGAATCGAGCGCACACCCGGTACTCACCCCCGGCATCGAGGACACCGCCCTGGCCCGGGAGGCCGAGGTCGCCGTCGTCGGCACCCTGCGCCGTGATGACGGGGGACCGCGCCGGTTCCACCTCTCGCTGGGGCAGGCGTGGACCAAGGGCGTACGGCCCGACTGGGAGGCGGTGTTCGCAGGTCCCGGTGTCCGCCGGGTCGAACTGCCGACGTACCCCTTCCAGCGCACCCGGCACTGGCCGTCCGCGCGATTCGCGCCGGGCCGGGCGGACTCCTCCGTCGCCGACCCGCTGCGGTACCGGATCGGCTGGCACCCCATGACCGAGCACACCACCCCGGCCCTGAGCGGCACCTGGCTGGTCGCCCTGCCCGCGCGCGCCGACGGCGCGGCCCCGGACGGACTCGCGGCCGGTGCGGAACGGGCCCTGCGCGCCGCCGGCGCCGACGTGCTGCGGGTCGCCGTCGACCCGGCGGAGGGACGGGACGGACTCGCCGCGCGACTGCGCGAGCCCGTCCGGGACGGGCTCGCCGGTGTATTGAACCTGCTGCCGCCGGACGAGTCCCCGGCGCCCGGACTGCCCGCCTCCACCAGCGGTCTCGTCGGGACTCTGCTGCTGCTCCAGGCGCTCGCCGACACCGGCGCCGAGGCCCGGGTGTGGACGCTCACCCAGGGGGCGGTGGGCACCGCCGATCCGGATCCGGTGCGCAGCCCGGCCCAGGCCCAGGTGTGGGGCCTCGGCACGGTCGCCGCACTGGAGTACCCACGGACCTGGGGAGGCCTGCTCGACCTGCCCGACGGCATCGACGAGCGAGGCTGGCAACGGGTCGCCGGGGCGCTCGCCCGGTCCGACGGGGAGGACCAACTGGCCGTGCGGCCCGCCGCCCTGTTCGCCCGGCGGCTCCTGCCGGTCAGCGCGGCGGCCCGGACCGCCGACGCCACTCCGAGCTGGTCCGGCACCGTGCTGGTGACGGACGGCACGGGCGAGTACGGCGCTCATGTCGCGCGCCGCCTCGCGCGTTCCGGCGCCACGCACCTGCTCCTCACGACCGCCCCGGCCGGACCGGCCGGACCGGCCGGACCGGCCGGACCGCCGCCGGACGGTGGACTCGTCGCGGACCTGCGGGCGTCGGGCTGCGAGGTCACCGTCGCGGAGTGCGACTCCGCCGACCGGGACGCGCTGGCCGCCCTGCTCGCGACCGTACCCGCGGACGCCCCGCTGACCGCCGTGGTGCACACCGCCCAACTGCTCGAAGAGGCGCCGCTCGCCGACTTCACCCCCGAGCGCCTCGACCGGGTTCTCGCCGCCAAGGCACGCGCGGCCCGCAATCTGCACGAACTCACCCTCGACCGGAACCTGTCGGCCTTCGTCCTGTTCTCCTCCTTCACCGCCGTCCTCGGCGGCGGTGTCGGCCTCGGCCCGTTCGCCGCCGCCAACGCCTACCTGGACGCCCTCGCGGAACACCGCCGCGCCCACGGACTGCCCGCCACCTCGGTGGCCTGGGGTGCCTGGGCGAACGACAGCGACGAACCGGAGGCCCGCCGGCTGGAGGAGGACCGCAGGCGCCGGCTGGAGGGACGCGGGCTACCCGCCATGCCCGCCGAGACGGCCCTCGCCGCCCTCGACCGCACGCTCCGGTACGGCGACACCTCGGTGCTCGTCGCCGACCTGCGCTGGGCCCGCTTCCTGGAACGCTTCGCCGCCACCCGGCCCAGCCCCCTCGTCGGCGACCTCCCCGAGGTCGCGGCCGCCCGGCGGACATCGCCGGCCGCCCAGGCGGGCGCCCTGCGGCTCACCGGCCTGGCACCGGACGAGCGGCGCCGGGTCCTGCTGGACGCCGTCCGCACGGAGGCCGCGGCGGTCCTCGGCCACCGCGACCCCGGAGGTCTCGACCAGAGGCGAAGCTTCCTCGAACTCGGGATGGACTCCCTGACCACCGTAGAACTCCGCAACCGGATCGGCGCGGTTCTCGGCGTGCGGCTGGCCACGGGGACCCTGTACGAGCACCGCACCCCGGAGGCGCTCGCCCGCCACCTCGCCGACCTGCCGACCGGGGAACCGGACGTCGGCGCCGTATCGGCTACCCCGGCCGCCCTGAACATCTTGGATATCTCGAAGATCCCAGATATCCAGTTCGCCCCGCCCGCGCCGGGCCCGGAACCCATCGCGGACAGCCTGCTCGTCTCCCTGCTGGGCAGCGCGCCCGACACCGGCACCGGCGCGTACCTGGATCTGCTGGCCCGGGCGGCCCGGCTGCGGCCGCGCGCCGGAGCCGGCCGGCTCGACGTGGCCCGCAGCCCGCTGACGCGGGGCGGCGACGGTCCCGCGCTGCTGTGCTTCCCCACCGTGCTGCCCACCTCGGGACCGCACCAGTACGCCCGCTTCGCCGCCCACTACGCCGAGGGTGCCGGAAACGTCACAGCGCTCTCCCTGCCCGGCTATCTGGCCGGCGAACCGCTCCCCGAGAGCCTCGGCGCCGTCGTCGACGCCGCCACCCAGGCCGTGCGCGACGCCCGGCCGACGGGCGAGGACACCGTCCTGGTGGGCTACTCCTCGGGCGGTCTGCTGGCGCACGCCGTCGCGGCCCGGCTGGAGAGCCTGGGCGAACGGCCCGCGGCCGTCGTCCTGATCGACACCCACACCCTGGGCGACGGCACGCTCGACGCGCTCGCCCCGGCACTGCTGCGGGCCGTTCCCCGGACCATGGGCGACCTGCTGCCCCTCGACGACACCCGGCTCACCGCCATGGGCGCCTACCTGGACCTGCTGGCCGGCTGGCGGCCCTCGCCCGTCCGGGCCCGCACCCTGGTCCTGCGCCCCCTGAGGCAGGCGCCGGGCTGGCCGGACGCCGTCCCCGGGACCGGAGCCTGGCCCCTGCCGCACGACCTCAGCGATGTCCCCGGCGACCACTACACCGTCATCGAGGAACACGCGCGGAACGCCGCCCGGCGCATCCGGGAATGGCTGACCGCGGTGCTCCCCTCGGCAAAGGAGGGTTCCGCATGACCGAGAAGTCCCCGGAACCGTACGCCGGTTCCCCCGTGGTGATCGTCGGCGCCGGGCCCTGCGGCCTCGCTCTCGCCTGCGCACTGCTGCAACAGGGTGTTCCGGTACGGGTCCTGGACGCGGCCGCCGGGCGCGCCGAAGGCTCACGGGCCGTGCTGCTGTGGCCGCCGGCGCTGGAGGTGTTCGCCGGCCTCGGCGTGCGGGAGACCGCTCTGGAGCGCGGGCTTGGGGTACGGGCGCTCACCTACCACCTCACCGGCGGTACCCGGCTGCGCAGCGAACTCGGCGCGGCGAACGGTGCGTTGCTGCTGCCGCAGGAAGAGACGGCCCGGCTGCTGGAAGAGCGGCTGACCGAACTCGGCGGCCGTGTCGAGTGGTCCACCCGGGTCACCGCGCTCGAACCCGGCGACGACACGGTCACGGTGACGGCCGAAGGAGCCGACGGGACGCCGCTGCGGCTGACCGCCGGCCGGCTGGTCGGAGCCGACGGGGTCCGCAGCACGGTACGCGAACTGCTCGGCATCCCCTTCCGGGGCGGGCCCGTGCCGGGGCGCTATCTGGTCACCGAGGGCGAGGTCGACGGTGACTTCGAACGGGGCGCCGTCCACTACTTCCTGCGCAGCACCGGATCCATGGTGTTCGCGCCGCTGCGCGGCGGCACCGTGCGGATGGGCGCCCCGGTGGGCGAGGACACGCCACTGACCGAGCCGACGGTGCAACGGCTGCTGGACGAACGCGGGCCCGGCGGACTGCGGGTGCGCAGCCTGCGGGGCATCACCACGTTCGCAAGCCAGGAGCGCGTCGCCGAGCGGTTCCGGGTCGGGCGCTGCTTCCTCGTCGGCGACGCGGCGCACACCCACTCCCCGATCGGCGGGCAAGGCCTCAACCTCGGCCTTCAGGACGTCCACAACCTGGCCTGGAAACTCGGCGGCGTCCTGACCGGACGGCTCGCGGAGGCCGTGCTCGACACCTACGAGACGGAGCGACGCCAGGCCGCCGAGCAGGTTGTCGGCAACACGCGCCGAGCCGCCCGCATGTTCCTGCTCGGTCCCGTGGGTGCCCGGCTGCGCAACGCGGGCTGGCGGCTCCTGGAGGCGACCGGGATGCTCCGGCGCTGGTTCACCCCCCTGCTGGCCGGCCGGCGGATGCGGTACACCACACCGCTGCTGGCGCAGGCCGGGACCGCACCCGCGGGGCGGGTCCCGGCACGTGGCCTGCTGCTGCCCGCGCCCGGTACCCGGGGCTCCAGGTGGCTGCCCAGGCCGTCCTCCGGTGCGCCGCAGTTCCAGCTGCTGACCCTGGGCACCGGGTCCACCGCCCGCCGCGAGGCGGCCGAGGACCTCGCCGAGCGCCACGCCCCGCTGGTCCGCCATGTGCACACCGTCTCCCGGACCAGGAACGGCTATGTCCTGCTGCGCCCCGACGGCTTCGTCGCGGCAAGCGGCACCGGCCCCACCACCCTGGCCCACATGGACCACCTCCTGAGCAGCCTCCGCCACTGACCCCGGCCCGCCCGACCACCTCCGGCCCCGCACGCCGAGCTTGCGTGCGGGACCGGGGCATGTGCGGGGGCTGATGATGTGGGGCAGGGGCGTGGGTGTGGGGCCGAGAGAGACGGGGTGGGGCCGAGAGAGACGGGGTGGGGCCGAGGCCGCGTGGTGCCGGCACCGGGTCCGTGCTGCCGCCGCGCCGCCGCCGCACGGTCTCCGCACTGCGCCCGCGCGGCCTCCGCACTGCCTCCTGCGCGGCGTGCACGCCCTGGTGGCATGCCCTCGCGGTGGCACCGTCCGTGTCGTCACACAAGGGATTCCCCGCCGTGTCTCCCGGCGGGGAATCCCCTGGTCCTTCATGTTCCGGCTCGCGGCCTACGGTTCGCGGCCTCTACGGCCGGGCCGCGCCGTGCGCTTCGTGTCCCTCGGTCCGCGACACCTTCGGCTCAGCCGCGCGGAGCGAGTCGCACCGGCAGGCTCGCCAGGGTCCGGATGACCAGTGCCCCGTTGAACTCGGGTGTTTCCGTGGCGAGTTCGACGTCGTGCCGGGCCAGCGCGGCGAGCGCCGTCTGGGTCGTCATCCGGGCGATCGGGGCCGCCACGCAGAAGTGGATGCCGTGGCCGTAGCCGAGCACCTTGTGCGGGGTACGCGACAGGTCCAGCCGGTCCGGGTCGTCGTACACCGCCGGGTCGTGGCTCGCCGAGCCCATGGACAGGAAGATCTGTTCGCCGGCCGCGATCGGCAGCCCGCCCACCTCAGTGTCCCGGAAGGCGCTTCGGGTGAGCAGGAACAACGGGCCGTCGAAGCGCAGGAGTTCCTCGGTGGCGCCGTTGATGCCCTCGGGGTGCTCACGCAGCCACGCCAGCTGGTCGACGTGCTGGAGCAGCGCCAGCGCGGAGTTCGCCATCTGCGCGGTGGTCGCCCCGAAGCCCGCCGCGAGCAGGTTGACGCAGATGGAGACCAGCTCGGTCTCGGTGAGCCGTTCGCCGTCCTGCTCGGCGTTGACCAGCTCGGTGATCAGGTCGTCGCCGGGTTCGGAGCGGCGCTGTTCGGCCAGATTCCGGGTGAGCTCGGCGAACCAGAGCCGGCCCTCGTCCCGCTTCGCGGCCTGCTCGGGGGTGAGGGTGAAGTCGGGGTCGAGTCCGCGCGCGCTGTCCATGGAGAAGTCGAAGGCCTTGGCGTGGTACTCCTCCGGTATCCCGAGCATCTCGGTGAGCACGAGCCCGCCGAGCGGCCGGAACAACGAGGCCACGAGGTCGATGTGGCCGTCGGGGGAGGCGGCGAGCGCGGTGGCGATCAGGTCGTCGGTGATCTGCTCCATCCGGGGCCGCAGCCGCGCCACCGTGCGCGGGGTGAACGCCTTGGAGACCAGTCCGCGCAGCCGGGTGTGGTCCGGCGGGTCCATGAACGCCAGGATGCGCACGGGCTTCCCGCCGTCCAGGGAGACTTCCTGCTGTTTGACCGCGTCTCCGTCGCCCCACCCGAAGTTCGGGTCGCTGAGCACCCGGGACACCTCCTGGTGGCCCAGGACCGTCACCACGCCCGCGGGCATCCGTACGGCACCCGGCGACTGCTCCCGGATCCGCCTCAGAATCGGGTAGGGGTCGGCGTGGAAGGCGGGGTCGAAGGGATTGAAGGGAAGGAGCTGGGACACCAGTCCGGCGTCGATGGGGGGTGCCTCGGTCATCGCTGACTCCTGTCGTCGGCGGGGTGGTGGGTCGCGGAGGCCGCTGGCAGGAACTCCACGGGCAGGTCGAGCACCACGGTGTGCTTGTTGACGGGGGCCCAGGACGCGGGCCCGGCGGGACGCAGTTCGGCCGCCCGGTCCAGCAGCGCCTCCAGGAACGCGGCGATCTGCACACGGGCGAACCGGTCGCCCATGCAGAAGTGGGTGCCGCGGCCGAAGCTCAGATGGGGATTGGGGTCCCGGCCGATGTCGAAACGGTCCGGGTCGGCGAAGACGGTCTCGTCACGGTTGGCCGACGGCCACCACAGAGTGACCTTGTCCCCGGCCCGGACGAGCGTGTCCCGCAGCCGTACGTCACGGGTGGCGGTGCGCCGGTTGAACGGATTGGGCGGGGCCCAGCGCAGCACCTCCTCCACCGCCGAGGGGAGCAGGCCGCGGTCGGCCCGCAGCCGTGCCCACTCGGCGGGGTGGCTCAGGAAGCCTTCGAGACCGCCCGCGAGGGTGTTGCGGGGCTGCTCGATGCCGGTCATCAGCAGGTGCAGGAAGTTCAGTTCGCGCTCGGCGGCGCTGATCGGCGGCTGCCCGAGGCCTTCGGGGAGTTCGGCGGCGGCGAGGACGGAGGTCGCGTCGGAGCGCGGGGCCCGGCGCCGGTCGTCGAGCAGGTCCCCGGCGTAGGACTGGATCTCGGCGAAGACACGGCGTGCGTTCGCATCGGCGATCCCGGTCCTGCGGTCCACGAAGCCGCACACCTGGTGCGCCCACGCCTCCACCCGCGGCCGGTCCTCCGGGGAAACGCCCAGCAGCAGGGCGGCGGCCCGGGCCGCGTACCGTTCCGCGAGGTCGGCCGCGTTGCAGGTGCCCTGGGCGACGGCCGCCGCGACGAGTTCGTCCGCCGCCGCGCGGAGCTGGGCCACCAGCGCCTCGGACGGCCGGGTCCACGGAGTGAAGGCGGTGCGCAGCAGCGCGTGCCGTGGATCGTCCGTCATCGGCAGGAAGACCCCGGCGTGCACGCCGATCTCCAGGTCCTCCAGGTGTGAGCCGCCGCCGGCCCGGCCGCCGCCGCCCTGTGCCGAGAAGGGGACGGGGTCGCCGTCGGCGGCGAGCGCGATGTCCTCGTACCGGGTGAGCACCCAGAAGCCGTCTCCGTCGGGCATGTGTCCCGGCGGATGGCGCAGCACCGGGGCCTCGCGACGCAGCCGTGCGAACAGGTCGTAGGGGATGCCGGCCGCCCACCGGGCCTGGTCGGTCAGGTCGAAACCGTCCAGCACCTCGGGGAGCCGGGCGGTGTCCTGCTGATGGGTCGTCAAGGGATCTCCCCCAGGGGCTCGGAGACGTCAGGGACGGATGAGGAAGTCGAGGTCGGAGGTGTCGAACCAGTCGCGGCTCACCGACCGATGGACGGGCGCCGGATCCGCGCCGTGTGCGGCGAGCCGCCGCCACAGCCCGTCGATGCGGTGCCGGGCGGCCGAGCAGTGGACGTCGGCCAGCTCCTGCCGCGCCTCGGAGCGGGCGTCCTCGGAGCCGACCCGGGCGAGGACCGCGAACACGGCGAGCAGTTCGCCCGCCGCCCGCCCGATCAGGCGAGCCGCCTCCTGGTCGGCCTCGGCCGGCGGTTCGGCCGGACAGCCGGCGTACCGCGTGCAGATCCCGCCCAGATGCCGCAGATCACGGGCGAGTTCCTCGAAGTGCCGCCGGTTGGCGGCACTGAGGCCGGCGCCGGACGACGGCGGCGGAGGGGACGCGAGCCAGGACTCGACGGCCGACCGTACGGCGGCAGCCCCCGGGCCGGTGGCCGACCGTGCGGCGGTGGATCCCGGGTCGGTGGCCGGTCGCGCGGCGGTGGATCCCGGGTCGGTGGCGGGTCCCGGGGCGGTGGCCGGTGTCGCGGGCTGCCCGGCCCGGCCGCCGGGGGCGCCGTCGCCGGCGGCCCGGTGCCGGGCGAGCAGCAGGCCGCCCAGCCGGAGGTCCAGCAGGAAGTCGACGTTGCCGGAGACCCTGAGGCCCCGGGCGTCCCGCAGCAGCCGTTCCAGCGGCTCGGGGCGTGCCCCGCGGCTCCGCTTGCTCGCCGCGGTCTCCAGGCCCTCGCCGCCCAGCACCGACACCGTACGGTCGGCGATCTCCCAGGCGGCCCGGGTGAGGACGTTCTTGGCGAGCAGCAGTTCGAAGCCGCGCTCGCCCCCGCCCAGGCACCACCGCACCACGCTGTCCGCCGCGTAGCCCGTGGCGAGCGTCCCGGCGGCGATCCGCCGGATCGCGTCGTACGACGCCAGCGGCCGTCCGTCGATGGTGCGCCGGGCCACGAACTCCCGCTGGACGCGCAGGCTCTGCCGTACGACCGCCAGGGCCGGTGCCCCGTTGAACACCAGCTGGCCGACCTGGGCGACCCGGCCGATGCCGGCCGGGAAGCCGGGTACGTCCGGCTCCTCCGCGAGGACCACCTGTGCACCGGGCACCCGCACCCCGGTGAACCGCAGCGACCCGTTCGGCAGGCCTCTGCTGCCCAGGAACGTGTGCCGGGCGCCGACCTCGACGCCGGGACCGGCGGTCTCCAGGAAGACCACGGCCGCCCGGCGCCGACCGTCCTCCGGCACGGTGGCGGTCACCGCGACGAACCCCGCGACCGGGGCGTTGCCTGTGAACAGCTTCTCGCCGTCGACGACGTACGCACCGTCCACGGCCGGTGTCGCGGTGGTGGCCGGCCAGGCGTTGTTCTGGCCGGCCGGCTCGCTGCCGCCGAAGCCCGAGAGGGTGCCGGCCGCGACATGGCCCGCGACGAGGTCGGCGAGCGGGCCGGGGGCCAGCCCCGCCAGCAGTGCGGGGGCCCCTACGCCGTTCTGCACGGCGAGCAGTTGGCCCACGGCGACCGAGGTGTGCGCAGCGCTCTCCACGACCCGGAAGGCGTTGAGGTCCGAGGCCGCCAGGCCGCCGAGCGCGGCGGAGTTGCGCAGCGCGAGGAAGCCGGCCGCGCGCAGCCCCTCGACCAGTCCGTCGGGGAGCGCCGCGGTGCGGTCGATCTCGTCGGCGTCCACCCCGGCGAGCAGCGGGTCGAGCCGTGCCAGCAGGGCGTCCCCGGCGCGCCGTTCGTGGGGGTCGTAGGCGGGCAGGGGCCAGGGCGCGTCCAGGTGCGGGGCGCCCGGCTCAAGCAGGGTCAGGAAGCTCGGTGCGGGACGCGGGCGGGTGGTCGTGGGACCGGCGGAGGGGCCGGTGGAGGAGAGGGCCACAGCCCGGAACGCTAGGCAGCGGCCGAGGCCCCCGCCTACCCCAGAAGATCTCTGGGGGACCCCTAGAACACGGCCCTGGCCAGGGAGTTCGCCGATACGGAACAGGGGTGCCCCGGAGACCTGACGGGTGTCCGGGGCGGGGTCGCGTCAGCTCTGGACCGGCCAGTAGTTGCCGTAGACGTGGTCGAGCGGGAGCAGGACCAGGGCCCGCCGGCTTTCGGCCATGGTGCGGTCGTACTCGTCCCAGTCGGGATGCTCGCCGCCGCCCGCGGCGCGGTAGGCGTCCCGCAGCAGGCCCGGCAGCGCCTCGGGTGCCACCGCGGGGTGCGGGTGGTCGGGGCCGACGACGGTCGTCGTGCCGCGTACCGCCGTCCAGCGGCGGCCGTCCCGGAACACGACGACGGCGCGCGGGTCCCGCGCCAGGTGCCGGAGCTTGCGGGAGCCGCCGAGCGCGACGAGCGCGACCACCGGCTCACCGGTCCCCGGGTGGCGGAGCACTCCGGCGTTCACCACCGAGGAGTGCGGTTCGCCCGAGGGGGCGATGGTGTTGAGGACCACGAGTCCGCCGGAGGCGGCCGCGAGATCCTCGATACGGGCGACCGTCTCGTCGGTACCCGTGCCGGACTGTGACGCCTGAGTCATGGACTGTTCCCTTCAGGGAGCGCGCGGAGGTTCCGCCGGCCGCGGCGTCGCGGAACAGGGCGGGGACCTCCGCTAGCGATGGGTGACGGCCCGGCCGAACGCGGCGCGGTAGGCACTCGGGGTCAGGCCCGACCGGCGGACCAGGTGCTGGCGCAGCGAATCCACCGAACCGATGCCGCTGCGCTGCGCGATCTGATCAAGCGCCAGATCGGTAGTCTCCAACAACTCCCGTGCCCGGTCTATGCGTTGGTCCAGAAGCCACCGGAGTGGCGTCTGCCCCGTCTCGGCCTGGAACCGCCTGATGATGGTCCGCACACTACTGCTGTGGTGCCTGGCCAGGTCGGCCAGGGTGAGCGGTTCGTGCAGCCGTTGCAGTGCCCACTCCCGGGTGTCGGCGAGCGAGATTCCCGGCCTGACGGGAACCGGTTCCGCGATGAGCTGCGTCTGTTCGCCGGAGCGCACCGGCGCCGCGAGCACCAGGCGTGCCACGTCGTTGGCCACGGCGGTGCCGAAGTCGGTACGGACGATGTGCAGGCACAGGTCCAGTGCGGCGGCCAGCCCGGCCGAGGTCACCACCGGTCCGTCCTGCAGGTACAGCACGTCCGGCTGGACGGTGACCCGGGGGAAACGGCGGCGCAGTTCGGCCGCGTACGTCCAGTACGTGGTGGCGCGCCGCCCGTCCAGCAGTCCGGCCTGCGCCAGCACGAAGACGCTGCCGCACACGGAGGCGATCCGCTTGCCCCCGGCGGCCGCCTCCCGCAGCGCCGCGAGCAGTCTCGGATCCGCCTCCTCACGGCCGCCCGCGCCCACCACCAGCACCGAGTCGGCCGCTTCCAGGGCCTCCAGGCCGTGCCGCAGCAAGATCTGCAGGGGGCCGGTGCCCACGTCCGTCCCGGCCCGCGTGGTGCAGGGCACCACTTCGTAGCAGGGCCGCCCGTCCACCTGCGCCAGGCCCAGGGCCATCTCCGGGATGGACAGTTCGGCGGCTGTCACGGGAGGCACGGCGAGCAGGGCGATCCGGTGCATGGCGCGATCCTCCGCATGTCTGTCACTTGAGGTCCTCGTGGACATGTCCCGCTCACTTCAGAGTAGGTGGGGTCGCCCGTCGGGCTCGCACTCTTACGACCAACACCACCCCTAGATCTTCTGTTCCGCCGTTCCGTTCTTCAAGAAGGGCATACGACCATGGTCGCTGCACCGGACCAGGTGAGCCGGCGGCTGGGCCTGAGGCTTGCGCTGCTCGCCTTCGCACAGCTCATCGCCACCATCGACGTCAACATCGTCTTCATCGCGCTCCCTGACATCGGACGCGAACTGGGCTTCAACGCGCAGTCGCTGCAGTGGGTGGTCAGCGCCTATGTCGTCGGCCTCGGCGGCTTCCTGCTGCTGGGCGGACGCGCCGTGGACCGGTTCGGGCCGCGCCGGATGTTCTCCCTGGCCATGGCCCTGTACGCGCTGTCCTCCCTGGTCGGCGGGTTCTCCTCGGACCAGGGGCTGCTGGTCGGCGCGCGCTTCGTCCAGGGACTCGGCGGTGCCCTGGTCACCCCCGCCACGCTGAAGCTGATCTACCTCAACTTCGCCGAGGGCGGTGAGCGCAACCGTGCGGTGGGCGTGTGGGGCGCGGCGGGCGGCGCGGGCCTGTCCGTCGGCGCGCTGCTCGGCGGTGTGCTCACCAACTACCTGGGCTGGTCCTGGGTGTTCTTCGTGAATGTGCCGCTCGCGCTGATCGCCGCCGCGGCGGCACCCCGGGTACTCGTGGCCGACCCGCCCTCCGCGACGAAGGACAAGAAGTTCGACCTGCTGGGCGCCCTGGTCGCCACGGCCGGCCTGACCCTCGTGGTCTTCGGGCTGGTCAGCGGGCCGGACAAGGGCTGGGGCACCTTCGCCGGCGCGGGCACCGTCGCGGTCGGCGCCGTCCTGCTCGTGCTGTTCGTGGTGCTGGAGGCGCGCACCCGGGATCCACTGGTTCCGCTGCGGATGTTCGGCAACCGCAACCTGCTCACGACGATGATCGTGATCTTCGTCTTCCAGGGCGGGCTCAGCTACACGTACTACCTGTTCACCACCTACCTGCAGAACGGCCTCGGCTACGACGCCCTGGACGCGGGCCTCGCGTTCGTGCCGGCCACGGCGATCTCGATGTTCTCCGCCCTGAAGGTCACCCCGAAGGTGATCGGCAAGTGGGGGGTGCGGACCGCGGTGGTGAGCGGAGTACTGCTCACCGCGATCGGGCTCGCCGGCGTCTCCGCGAGCCTCACCGACGGCGGGTCCTACGTGTGGATGCTGCCGGGAGCGCTGGTGTGGGGGCTGGGCGGCGGGCTCGGCTTCCCGCCGATGTTCGTGGCCGCCGCGCAGGGGGTGCCGCCCGCCGAGCAGGGTGTGGCCTCCGGTCTGGTGTCGACGTTCCGGCAGGTCGGCGGTGCCATGGGGCTCGCCGTGCTGGTGGCCATCGCCAACGCGGGGCTGGACATCCGCGCGGGCGCGCATCCGCCGGTCTCCGACGTCATCGACGGTCTGCGCACCTCCGGTTGGGTCGCGGCCGCGCTCACCGCCATCTCCGCGCTGGCCGCCCTCGGCCTGCGCAAGCCCGCCCCGGCCCCCGCACCCGCCCCGGCCCCGGAGCCGGACACCGCGCAGGATTCCGGGGCCTCGCCGTCGGCCTCGTCCGCGGCGGTACGCGAGGCCAATTGACGGCCCACCTGCCGGGCCCGGAAGCCTCTCCCACCCCCGTAGGGGTTTCCGGGCCCCTCCAATAGGGGTTGACCAGGGCCGCTCGGCCTCAATAGTTATTACCGCATTCCCCGAACGTCCGGATATTTCGAACGAGAGGCATGGAAATGGCTGATGAGGTCCGCGGTTGGGATTACATAGTCGTCGGTGGCGGCTCGGCGGGCGCCGTGCTTGCGGCACGACTCAGCGAGGACCCCGAAGTGAACGTGCTGGTACTGGAGGCCGGCCGGGACTTCCGCAGCACCGATTCGCCGGAGGCATTCCGGCACCGCAAGATCGACCTGGAGATCTCGCACAATCCGGATTACTGGTGGCCCGACCTTGAGAACCGCCGGAATCCCAGTCAGGAGGCCACCCCGTTCCTGCGCGGCCGCGGTGTGGGCGGGACTTCGCTCGTGAACATCCTGTTCGCGCTGCGCGGCACCTCCCAGGACTTCGACCGCTGGGTGGCGGCCGGGGCCGAAGGCTGGTCCTGGGAGGACGTGCTGCCGTACTACGTCAGGCTGGAGGACGAGCACGACTTCCCGGACGCCCCGTACCACGGCAGCGGCGGCCCGGTTCCGGTCTACCGTGAACCCCGGTCCGGCTGGGGCGGCGTGGACCTCGCCTTCCGTGACGCGGTGCTGGACACCGGGGTGCCGTGGGCCGAGGACCACAATGCGCCCGGCGCCACCGGACTGTCGCCCTTCGCCATGAACATCCGCGACGGCCGGCGGGTCAGCACCAACGACGCCTACCTGGAGCCGGCCCGCGGCCGTGCCAACCTGACCGTGCGCGGCGACGCCCTGGTCGACAGCGTGGTCGTCGAGCCCGGCGGCCGGCGGGCGACCGGGGTGCGCCTGGCGGGCGGCGAGACCCTGCACGTCAACCCCGGCGGCGAGGTGCTCCTGGCGGCCGGCGCCCTCATGTCGCCCGCGATCCTCGTCCGTTCCGGTATCGGCCGGCCCGCCGACCTGGCCGCCCTGGGCGTCGACGTCGTGGCCGACCTGCCGGTGGGCCAGGGCGTCCAGGACCACCCCACCGTCATCGTCCCGCTGCCCACCACCACCGAGGCCAAGCAGAGCCCCCACGAGCGGTTCACCAACGCCACCCTGCGCTACTCGTCCGGCCTCGGCGGGGCGGGCGAGAACGACATGATGATCATCCCGAACAACCACTGGATGGGCGGCAGCTGGCTGCTGATCGTGCAGCAGCAGGTCTTCAGCCGGGGCGAGCTGGTCTTCACCTCGCGCGACCCCCGGGTGCCGCCCTTCGTCGAACACCGGCTGCTGACGGACGAGTCCGACCTGCTGCGGGCCGCCGACGCGCTGGACCGGGTGGCCGAGCTGGTGGCCAGGCCCTCGTTCGCCTCGATCCTGGAGGCCAAGCCCGACATCCCCACCCCCGAGGACCTGCCCAAGGTGGTCTGGGACGGCGGCCATCTGTCCGCCACCGTCCACATGGGGGCGCCCGGCGATCCGGCCACCGTCGTCGACCCCGAGTGCCGTGTCGTCGGCGTGGAGGGCCTGCGGGTGGTCGACGCCTCGGTGATGCCGGAGGTGGTGCGCGGTAACACCCTGCTGTCCGTGCTGATGATCGCGGAGCGGATCGCGGACCGGATCAAGGCGGCGCACACCTCGTCCTGACGGCTCCTCGGCACTCCTCGGCAAGACCGGACGCCCGGTTCAGGGGTGGGCGCGGCCAGGGGCGGGGGCCCCGCATCTTTTTATTTGGGCCTCAAGACCCGGGACGGCAGCGCCCGGCCCCCCCCACCCCAAAACAGTACAAGATAGAACC
>NZ_JBHXLU010000088.1:14818-49462 GCF_042720695.1 Streptomyces sp. NPDC058457
CGTTTATTTTTACAACCCACTGGCACCCGGGCCCCCAACCCTAGGTCCGGCGGGCCCCCCCCCACCCCCCCCCACGCCCGGCCCCCGGTTTGTGGGGTCGCAGCGCATTGCGCTGCGACCCCTATTCTTTTTGTGACGCGAGTCACGTCGTGAGACGCCGGCGCCGGGCCCCGACACGTAAAGGGAATGCCATGTTCCCAGCTCGCCGCGCAATGCCGCGCGGAGCGGCCGGGAACGTACTGTTGCGGCCGTGTGAAGTCCTGTCGTGATGTTGCCGGTCTGGCCGGTTTCAGCCACTCGGCCAAAACCGGCCAGCCGTTGACAATGATCTGTGCATCATTTCACACTGTAGGCGACAACTGGATGCGCGTGCAATTATTGATTCACGCATGAGTGAGGGCGCGACCTGTGCGGCGATGTCGACAGGTGTCGCTTTCCGCCCCTCGGCTGCGCTGCGCATGGAATGCGAGGTAAATGTCCTCGGCCCGAGATTTTTGTGCGACTCTCCGAATATTTTTCATTCAAAATGGGGGAATCAATGGGAAATCCGGCGCATCTTGATTTGGATCGTAGGAGGGCGGCCGGCGATTCCGGCTCCGCGGCGGTGCTGGTCGGCGAACGCCGCGGCAGACTGCGGGAGTTGCACGATCTGCTCGACGAGACGCGGGCGCACGGCAGCCGGGTGGCCGTGGTCACCGGCCCTGCGGGCAGCGGAAAGTCCCTCCTGCTGCGCACCTTCTTCGAGCAGGCGGCCGTCAGCGGCCGGCGCCCCCTCACGGCCACGGCCTCGCGCGCCGAGCAAGCCGTCCCGTTCGCCCTGCTCGAACAACTCGTCCGCGGCGTCCGCAGCGCCGCCCCACCCCCGCTCGTCGCCCGGCTCGTCCGTCTGTGCGAGGAAGGAGCCGCCGCGGTCCTGCACCGCCACACCGAACCCGGTGTCTCCGACGGGGTCTGCGCCCAGGTCGTCCACCGGCTGTGCGCGGCCCTGCTCGACCTGTTCGAACAGAGCGAGGGGCCGGTCGTCATCGGCATCGACGACACGCAGCACGCCGACAGCGCGTCCCTCCAGGTCTTCTTCGGCCTCCTGCGGCGGATGCACACGGGCCGGATCCTGCTGGTACTCGCCGGCCACACCACCTCGGCGCCCCTCGACACCCTGCTCAAGGCGGAACTGCCTTCGGAGCCCACGGCCCGGCGGCTGTACCTGCCGCCACTGACCACCGTCGGGGTCGAGGAACTCGTCGCCCGGCGACTGGGCGAGGACACGGCACACCGCACGGCCGCCGCCTACGCCGCCGTCAGCGGCGGAAGCCCGGCCCTGGTCAACGCCCTGATCCACGACAACCAGTCGGCGCCACCGGCGGTCGGCGAGCCGCTCGTCACCGGGCCGGCCTACCGGGAGGCCGTGCTCACCGGTCTGTACCACGGAGGCCCCGACCTGCTCGCCTTGGCCCGTCAACTCGCCCTGCTCGGCGAGACGTTCGACCGCTCCCTGCTGCGCCACCTGATGGGGCTGCACGGCGACTCCACCCAGCAGGCGATCGGTGCGCTGCGCGGCGCGGGCCTGCTGACGGGCGACCGCTTCCGCCATCCCCAGGCCCGCCTCGCGGTGCTCGGCGACATGACACCCGAGGAGCGCTCCGACGCCTACACCCGCACCGCGCGCATCCTGCACAAGAACGGCGCGCCCGTGACCTCGGTGGCCGTGCAGCTGCTCGCCTCGGAGCGGATCGGCACCAGCTGCTCGGTCACACTGCTGCACGAGGCGGCGGAAGCCGCGGTGGGCGACGGGCAGGTGCGCCTGGCCCAGGACATCCTGCACTACGCGGACCTCCACCCGGCCGACGCACGGCAGCAGGCCGTCACGACCGCCATGCTGGTGCGTACCGAATGGCTCACCGACCCGGCCGCCGCCGCGCGCTGGGTGCCCGACCTCATGGTCGCCGCCAAGGGCGGCCAGCTGGCCAGCAGTCATGTCTCCACTCTGATCGGCACCCTGCTGTGGTTCGGCAAGATCGACGCGGCCCTCGACCACCTCGGCCATCTGCGGGACCCGGACTGGACCCGTGACCCGCTCACCTCCGCGCACCGGGACGCCCGCAGCAAGTGGCTGGAGCTGCTCTACCCGCCCGCCGCGGCGACTCCGGACGGCGAGGACCGGGACACCGGCTTCGCACCGGGAGCCCCGCTGTTCGACACGGACCCGCAGTCCCAGGCGGCCGGCCTGCTCGGCGAGCTCCTGTCCTGCGCCCCCCGGCCACCGAGCGCCTCCGTGGCCGACAGCACGCTGCGCCGTTACCCGTTCGGCGCCGGCACCGCCTCCACGCTCGCCGCCGCGCTCGGGGTGCTGGTCCTGTGCGGGCGGCTGGCCGCGGCCGCGCGGTGGGCCGAGAAGCTGGCGGCCGCCGCCCGGGACCAGGACCTTCTGGTCTGGCAGGCCGTCTTCACCGCGCTGCGGGCCGAGATCGCGCTGCGGCGCGGGGACCCGGAAGCGGCGGAACGCCTCGGCCGCGACGCCCTGAACTCCCTGTCCGCCGACGCCTGGGGCGTACTCATCGGCCTGCCGCTGGCCACGGCGGTCCAGGCCTGCGTCACGCTCGGCCGGCCGGCCGCCGCCCAGGAGCTGCTGAACCTGCCGGTCCCCGACGTCATGTCGCACACCACCGCCGGACTGCCGTACCTGCGGGCGCGCGGCCGCTACTACCTGGCCACCGGGCAGCCGGAGCGCGCTCTGGCCGACTTCCTCACCGTCGGACGCCAGATGCGGCAGTGGGATCTGGACCTGCCCGTGTTCCTGCCGTGGCGCACCGACGCGGCCGAGGCGTTCCTGCGCCTGGGGATCGTCCAGCAGGCCGCCGAACTGGCGATGGAACAGCTGGAGATGAGCGGGCGCCAGCAGCCGCACCCCTACGCGCTGTCGCTCCGGCTGCTCGCCGCGTGCCGCTCCGACGAACAGCGGCCGGAGCTGCTCGGCGAGGCCCTGGCCGTGCTGAAGGAGATCGAGGCCCCGCTGGAGCTGGCGCAGGCGCAGGCCGACCTGGCGGGCGCGCTGCTGGCGCTCGGCCGGCCGGACGAGGGGCGGATGCTGCTCTACCAGGCCCGGTACACCGCGGAACGCACGGGAGCGCAGACACCCGGCCGCACCGGGGGCCCGGAGCACACCGGAACGGCCGCCGTGCCCGCCGTCCGGGTCGGTGAGCGTCACGGCGACAGCGCGGCCCGTGAACTCAGCGTCGCCGAGCACCGGGTGGCCCGGCTGGCGGCCCGGGGCCTGAGCAACCGGCAGATCGCGGGCGAGCTCTTCCTCACGATCAGCACCGTCGAGCAGCACCTGACACGCGTCTACCGCAAGCTCAGGGTCCGGGGCCGGACCGAACTCGCGCGGGCCATGCCCCGCGACCCCACCCGCAGGATCCCGGCCTGACCCCTCACCCCCCCTTCCCGGAGCCACAGCGGTCCGCAGAACACGCCGGGAAGCCGCGGCCGTGCCGGCGGACGGCGTCGCCGATCCGGACGATCACCGTCCTGGCACGCATCCGGCACGCGGCAACCGACCACCATGGACAGCAGCAGGCCCAGGTCCCTGACCTGGGCCTCTCCATGGAGCGGGCGATCAGGTCCGCCCGGCCGTCACAGATGAGGTCGCCCGGTGCGGTCAGCACGTCGTACCGGTTCCGGCCCGGCGTTCCCGGCGTGGTGTACGGCGTGGCCGCCGTCAGGCCTTGCCGCACCCCCGGCGGTACGCCCGCAGCGCACCGCTGCCGGGCCGCACGAGCACGTCGTTGCGGGTGTCCAGATCCGCCCGCTTGAACAGGGGCAGCTCCGCGGAGCCGTCGAAGGGCAGCGCCGACACGCTGCCGGGTCACTTGCTTCCCCTCCCCGACGGAGGGCCCCATCCCCCCGAACAGGCGGGCGGGTATCAGCACTTGCTCAAGACGGATGACCTTGCCGAGGGATGCCGCCCAGCGCCGAGGGTGACTCCCCGGGGGACTCGGGGCCGGCGGAGCGCGAAATGGACGAAAGCCCATGTTCTATGACGTCGGTCACAGCACTCCGCCGATCAACCGGCGCACTTAGTAGATACGGCACGGCAGACATTTGCATATTTGTCCGTCTTGACGCCGATGTGGGTCCCGACGCACGTCCCGGAATTCCGCCCGGCCGGCCCGCACGCCCGCCGCCCCGCACTGCAAGGCTTCTGACGCCCCGACAGCTTTTCCTCCCGCCGCCGTGTGCCGACCGGAGACCCGCGCACTGCCCCGGCGAGGTCCTGGGACCTACGAGGCGAGGTAGTTGCGGGGACCCTTTGCGCTCCCTGTGAAGCCGTTCTAAGAATGTCGACCCACAGGACGTCGCCGCAGTTCGGAACCGGTGTTCACACAGCCGACCGGGCACCGGGCCCCGGCGTCACCGAGTGACTAGGAGCCCCCCACATGAACTCGTCCCGAACGTCCGCGAGACCCCTCGCTGTCGCCCTCACCCTCGGCCTGGGTCTGGCCTCCAGCGTGCTGGGCGCGACGGTGCCGGCGAGCGCCCGGACGGCCGCCACCCCGCCTGCTTCCGCCGGTACCTCCGTGGCGCGCTACGACGGGTCGACCGATGAGGCCGCGGACAACAAGGCGTTCTTCGAGGCCGTGCTCAAGTCGGTCGCCGAGAAGCAGGCCGCCCAGCCCGGCACGCAGGCGGTGACCGTCTACTACAACGACTCCCAGGCACCGAGCTTCCGTTCGCAGATAGCGAGCGCGGCCTCGATCTGGAACAGCTCCGAGTCCAACGTCAGGCTCCAGGAGGCCTCGGCTTCGAACGGTGCCGACTTCTCCTACTACGAGGGCAACGACCCGCAAGGATCCCACGCCTCCACCGACGGCCACGGAAACGGCTATGTCTTCATCGACTACACCCAGGCCCGGCGTTACGACTCGATCCGCGTCGTCACCCACGAGACCGGGCACGTGCTGGGCCTGCCGGACGACTACAGCGGGCCGTGCAGTGAGCTGATGTCGGGCGGCGGCCCCGGCCCGTCCTGCACCAACCGCTACCCGAACGCCGCCGAGCGCTCGCGCGTCGACCAGCTGTGGGCCACCGGACTCGCGCAGGCCCCGAGCACCACGGTGAACCAGCCCTCTGCCCAGCCGAGCACAGCACCGCAGGTACCGACCGTGGTGCCGGGCCAGGGTCCGTGGCGTCTGATCCTCCGCACGCCCTGGGGCTGATCGCGTTCCCGAGCGGGGGGGGCGGCGCGCTGTCCAGTGCATGTCGCTTCAGGTGCGGGGCGCGGCGTCCAGGAACCGGTGGAGGGAGGCCGTCATGCCGGTCACGAAGTCGTCGCGGGTCCGGCCGGAGACCAGGTCGAGGGAGAGGTAGGGGTTGAGGTCCGCGAGCTCGACCAGGAGCAGTCCGCCTTATGGGGCGGACGGACACGGTGCATCTCCCTCTGTGGTGGCCGCCGGCCTGGACACGTACGCGAGGCGCGGCCGGGGCAGGTCCTGCCTGCGCGCCGCCGCGAGCGCGGTGCGCGGGCCGACGAGTTCGGCGACCGGCCCGGTGGGCGGACAGGCGGACCCGGGCGTCCGTTTCAGGGCCCGGACGGCGACAGCGGCAGGCGGGCGACGATGCCCGCGCCGTGCGGGCGGGGTTCGACGCGGAGCGTGCCGTGGTGCTGGTGGGCGATGTCGCGGGCGATGGCCAGCCCGAGGCCGGCTCCGCCGTGGTCCCGGCTGCGCGCGTCGTCCAGGCGGGTGAAGCGCTCGAAGATCCGCTCACGGTCGGCCTCGGGAATGCCGGGGCCGTCGTCGGTCACCTCCAGTACGGCCACCCCGGCGTCCGGGTCGGCGCGCAGCACCAGTTCGATACGGCGGTCGGCATGCCGTTGGGCGTTGTCGAGGAGGTTGGTGAGGAGTCTGACCAGCCAGCCGCGGTTGCCCTCCACGGTGAGGCCGGGTTGCAGCCTGGTGTCGACGGGGAGCCGGTCACCGTGCCGCGCGGCAACCGTCGTACGGCAGAGCTCGGCCAGGTCCAGCGGGCGGCGGCTGACCGGCTCGGCCGTGTCCAGGCGGGCGAGGAGCAGCAGGTCGGAGGCGAGGTCCTGGAGCCGGACGGTGTCCTCCAGGGCGTCGCTGACCAGGTCGGGCCAGAGGGCCGGGTCCGGATGGGCTAGGGCGACCTCCAGCTGGGTGCGCAGGACCGTGATGGGGCTGCGCAGTTCGTGCGAGGCGTCGGCGATGAACCGGCGCTGGCGGACGTCGGCGTCCTCCAGGCGGTCGAGGGTGGCGTTCATGGTGCGGGCGAGGCGGGCGACCTCGTCCTGGGCGGCCGGCACCGGGACGCGGCGGTGCAGGGCGTGCCCGGTGATCTCGGCCACCTCGGAGCGGATGGCTTCCACCGGACGCAGGGCCCGCCCGGTCACCCACCAGGTGACCAGGGCGACCGTGGCCAGCAGCAGGGGTGTGCCGATGCCCAGCGCGGCCTTGGTGATCTCGTCGGCCGCGTCCGCGTCCCGCAGCGACGTGCCCGCGTACACGGTGACCGTGCCACTGGGGGTCCGGGCGGTGACGGCGACGATCCGCTGGCGGTGTCCTTCGCCGAACGGCTCGCCGGACCAGGTGGCGCGCAGCCTGCCCTCATGGGGGCGCAGGTGGGCGACGGCCGGGCGGCCGGCGAGGTTCTGGCTGGCGGCCACCACGCGCCCGCTGCTGTCGACGACCTGGATGAAGTCGGCGCCGTGGGAGAGGGGCAGCAGGTCGGGCAGCTTGCCCTCGGCGGCCAGCTGACCGACGGTGTCCGCCTGCGCGGTGGCCGCGTCGTTGGCGTTGCGCTGGAGGTCGGTGTGCAGCAGGGCGAACAGCGCGAAGGAGGCCGCGGTCAGTGCGAGGGCGACGACCGCGGTCGCCCCGAGCGTCGCCCGGGCCCGCACCGATCCCGGCCACGGGTGCCGTACGAGCTTCACCAGCCGCACGGCGGCCCGGCGGACGAATCGGCTAGCCACCGTCGGCCGCCAGCCGGTAGCCGGCGCCGCGGATGGTCTCCAGGGCGCAGCGCCCGAAGGCGGTGTCGATCTTGCGGCGTACGGCGCTCACGTGGACCTCTACGACATTGGGGTCCGCCTCGAAGGCCGAGTCCCAGACGTGTTCGAGGATCTCGCGCTTGGACACCACCTCGCCTGCCCGCCGGGCCAGGTACTCCAGAATGGCGAACTCCCGTGCGGTGAGCCGGACTTCGCTGCCGCCACGGACGCAGGTGTGGCCGGCCGGATCGATCACCAGGTCCCCGAGCCGGAACGCCGGAGGGATCCGTTGCCCGGTACGACGGTGGAGCGCGCGGAGCCGGGCGACCAGGACGACGTAGGAGAACGGCTTGGACAGGAAGTCGTCGGCACCGGTGTCCAGCGCCTCGGCCTCGTCGTACTCCCCGTCCTTGGCGGTGAGCATCAGGATCGGTGTGTCGCTCCCGGCCGAGCGCAGCCTGGCGCAGACCCGGTAGCCGTTGAGGCCGGGCAGCATGATGTCGAGCACGATCACGTCGTAGCTGTGCTCCAGGGCGAGCCAGAGTCCCTGGTTCCCGTCGTGGGCGACATCGACGGTGAACCCCTCGGCCCTGAGACCTCGCTGCAGGGCGGCGGCCAGCCGCTTCTCGTCCTCGACCACCAGTACGCGCACGGCAACAGCCTCGCACGCCGGACGGGCGGTGGCTGAAGACGCCTTCAGCCACCTTCAGCCTGGCTTCAGCAACGGCGTTCCAAGCTGAGCGCAGCCGCCGGCATCGGGCCGGTCGGGGTGATCAGGAGCCCGAGCATGTCCCAACCCGAACCGCCGCAGCCGCAGCCACAGCCGCAGCCCGAGTCGACGCCGGACTCACCGGACGCGCTGCCGAAGCCGGCCAAGCCGGCCAAGACCTTCCGGGCGCGCCTCCCCCGGGTGAGCCGGCGCCGTGGGACCGTCCTCGGCGGCGCGGCGGTTCTCCTGGCGGCCGCGGCCGCGGCAGGCGTTGTTGCGGTCGTCCACCACGACCACGGTGGAAAGGGCGACCACGGCCGGTTCGCGGCAGAGCACAGGCAGGCGGGCGGCGGCGACGGCCGGCAGGGCGCATACGGGCAGGCACAAGACGGTCGCGGCGGCCGGCACGACGAATCCGGACTCGGTGGCAGCAGCCGGCCGAGCACCAAGAGCGGTCAGAACAGCCAGAGCGGCCAGAACAGCCAGAGTGGTCAGAGCACTTCGGGGACCCTCGCGCCCGCACCGCTGCCGGCGGTTTCGGCCGCGTCGGCGATCGAGGCGGCCGGCAAGGCGGTTCCCGGCAGCAAGACGGAGGCGCTGCGCGTGGTCGCGGAGCAGGGTGGCGGAAGCGCGTGGGAGGTCGAGGTGCTGGGCACCGACGGCGTCCGGCACCTGGTCACCATCGACGGTGCCGCCGGCACGGTGACCGGCAACACCGTCGCGCCGGCCACCTCGGACACGGCGAGCTGACGGTCCGGCCCCCGGGCCGGGGGTGCGGCGCGGCCCTCCCCCGGCTCGGGGGTGCACCGCCTCGGCGCCGCGAGCGCGCCACGGCATGGGCCCACCCGTCCCGCCCCGGAGGTTCACGGCTGCCTCGTCCGGAAGGAAACCCATGAAGTCGCCGCTCGCGGCGAAGCCGGAGACGGTGCGCGAAACACGGTGCGGCACAGGGGTCACGCCACGTACGGGGCGGACGGCGACCACGCGGACCACCCGGACCACCCGGACCGACGCACGGCGGCACCCGGTCGTTCCCGGCCCGACCACTGCCTTCGCCCGTTTCGTCCTGTGCGGCGGCGGTGTCGGGGTCGCCTCCAGCGCCGCTGTGTCGCTGTGCGCCGCCCTGATGTCCTGGACGGTGGCGAACGCGCTGGTAACCGCCGCCTCCACCGTCCTCTGTACGGAGCTCCACGCACGCTTCACCTTCGGGGCCGGGCGGCGCGCCGGATGGCGCCGGCACTGGCAGTCCGCGGGGTCGGCCGCTGCCGCCTACGCGGTGACCTGCGCCGCGATGGCCGTTCTGCACATGGTGCGGCCGTCGCCGGGGATCCTTTCCGAGCAGGTCGTCTACCTCGGCGCCGCCGGGCTCACCGGAGCCGGACGTTTCCTGGTGCTGCGGCTGTTCGTCTTCGTCGATTCCACGTCTGACAGGACCCGGAGCGCGGCGCCGGACCAAGGACGTCGTACCGGCCGGGCGGCACCGGGGACACGCGCCGCGGCCTCCGGCGACACCGCGGGCGCGCTCCTCGACCGGCTGACGGACCGCGAGAGGGACGTCCCCCACCCGATCGCCGGCGGCCCGGCCAACGCCGAGATCACCTGACGCCGAGGGCCTCGGCCGTGTGCGCGCCCGGTTGATCGTCGGGGTCGAGGGCGATCGCCGGACCCGGGTGCGGACGCCGCCGCATCCGAGGAGCTCGAAGCCGCCGCACCCGAGGAGCTCGAAGCCGTCGCCGCCGAATCCTCCGGCCGCCCCAGCAGAACGCACGTCGCGCCCGCCTCGCCGGGCACCCACTCCGTGCGGCACGTGCGGCATCGGCGAATGGATGTTCTGGTTTGATGCGGTGTGTGTCGCCACACGAACTGCGCATGTCCGTGCTCGGTGAGGTCGGGGCCGCGTTCCGGGCCCGGCCGCTGGAGCTGGGCGGGCGACGGCAGCGGGCCGTGCTCGCCCTGCTGATCGTCGCCCGGGGCTCGGTCGTCACCCGGGACCGGCTGGTCGAGGGGGTCTGGGGCGGCACACCGCCGCGCCGCGCCGCCGCCTCGCTACAGGCCCATGTCTCGCATCTGAGGCGCTGCCTGGAGCCGGAGCGGGAGGCGAGGGCGCGCGGGGGCGTCATCGTCAGCGAGGGGGCGGGGTACGCGTTGCGGCTGCCGCCTGACGCGGTGGACGCCTGGCGGTTCGAGGAGGCGCTGCGGTCCGCCGCCGCGCACGCCGACGAGGGCCGGCCGTCGGAGGCCGTGTCCCTCCTGGAGTCCGGGCTCGCGCTGTGGCGGGGCCCGGCCTACGCGGAGTACGCCGCCGAGCCCTGGGCCCACCGGGAGTCGGCCCGCCTCGCCGAACTGCGCGAGCTGGCCCGCGAACGGCTGCTCGCCGCCCGCCTCGCCCGGGGCGAGGACGCCGTCCTCGTGCCCGAACTCGAAACCCTGGTCTCCGAGGACCCGCTCCGCGAAGAACGCCGGCGTCTTCTCGCCCTCGCCCTCTACCGGGCCCACCGCCAGGCCGACGCCCTCGACGCGCTCCGTCGCGGGAGGCAGCTGCTGTCCGCCGGACCCGGCACCGGCCCGGGGGCCGCCCTGCGTGATCTGGAGGCCGGAATCCTGGCCCAGGACCCTGCCCTCGACGCCCCGGCCTCCGGCACCCCTGCCCTCGACGCCCTTGCCCGCCGGGTCCCGCACCCCGCCCCCGCGCCCGCGCCCGCCGGGACGTCCGCCGTGCCCGGAGCAGAACCGGCCGTGCCCGGAGCAGAGCCCGCAGCACCCGCAAGACCCGCAGGGCCCGCGGAACCGGCGGGGCTGCCAGTGCCCCGCCCCGCCCCGCGGACCGACGTGCTCGTGGACCGCGGCCCCCAGCTCGCCGAGCTGCGCGACAGCCTGCGCTCGGCCCTGGACGGCAGGCCCCGCGTGGTGCTCATCGAGGGTCCGGCCGGCATCGGCAAGAGCCGCCTGCTGGGTGAGGTGGCCGAGCTGGCGGCCGGGGAACGGGTGACCACCCTGACCGCCACGGGCAGCCGGCGGGAGAAGGACTACGGCTACGGAGCCGTACGCCAGCTGTTCGAGCGGGTGGTGAGCGACAGCGAGGAGTCGCTGCTCACCGGGGCCGCCGTCGCGGCTGGGGCGGTCTTCGGAGCGGTGCGCGGGCCCCAGCCGCAGAGTTTCGCGGTCCTGAACGGGCTGTACGAGCTGACCCGGAAGCTGGTGCGAGCGGCGGGCCCGCTGGTGCTGGCCGTGGACGACCTCCAGTGGTGCGACAGCGGCTCGGTACGGTACCTGGCGTATCTGGCAAGCCGGCTGGAGGGGCTGGGGCTGCCGGTGCTCATCGCCGTCACCCTGCGCACGGGGGAGCCGCAGCAGGGCGAGGAGTTGCCCGAGGCGCTGACGACGGCCCCCTCGGTGGTGCGGATCAGGCCCACCCCGCTGACGGCGAGCGGGGTCGCCGGTCTCGTCCGCCGGACGCTCGGCGAGGAGCCGCAGGAGGAGTTCACTGCGGCCTGCCATCGCGCCACGGCCGGAAACCCGCTGCTGCTGCGGCAGTTGCTGCGGGCCCTGCACGCGCGCGGGACCCGGCCCGACGCCGCGCACAGCGGCGGTGTCGCGGAGGCCGGGGCTCGGGCTGTGTCCGGGCTGGTCCTCGGCCGGATGGCGCGGCTGCCCGCGGCGGCACGGGACGCGGCGCAGGCCGTGGCCGTGCTGGGGGACGGGGCGGCGACGCTCGCCGAGGTGGCGGCGCTCATGGCGCGGCCGGAGCCGGAGGCGGCCCGGGCGATCGTGCCGCTCGTACAGGCCGAGATCCTGCGCGAGGGCCACCCCTACGCCTTTGTGCACCCCCTCGTCGGGGAGGCCGTCTACCGCGAACTGCCCACTGGAGAACGGCAGTTGCGCCACGAACGGGCAGCCCGTGCGCTGTCCGCCGCAGGCGCGCCGCCCGAGCGCACCGCGGCCCAGCTGCTGCTCGCCCCGCACCGGGGCGACCCGGACGTGGTGGACGTCCTCTGCGCGGCGGCCCGGGAGGCCGCGGGCCGGGGCGCCCCCGACGCCGCCGCCACCTACCTCACCCGCGTCCTCGACGAACCGCCCGCCCCGGAACGCCGCCCCGAGGTACTGCTCGACCTCGGGCGTGCCGAGACGCTCGGCAACGGCCCGGCCGCCGTGGAGCATCTGCGCCAGGCGTACGACACCCTGACCGACCCGGGTCGCAGGGCGGCCGCCGCCCTGCTGCTCGCCCGGATCCTGGTCTTCGCCGGCGGCCACGGCCAGGCGACCGAGTTCGCCCGCCGGGCGGCGGCGGACCTGCCCGCCGGGCTGAGCGACGAACGGCAGGGGCTGCTGGCGCTGGAGCGCATCAGCGGGTTCATGCACGGCCTGGACCAGAAGCTGTGGCGCACCGTCGAGGACCCGGCCGTCGAGGGCGAGGGGCCCGGCGCCCGGATGCTCGCCGCCAACCTCGCCCGGGAGGCGGCGTCGGACGGCGGCGACCGGCCCCGGGCCGTCGCGCTGGCCCGCTTCGCCGTCGCCGACGGGGTGCTCCAGGCGGCCGGGGAGGAGATGCTCTTCTACACCGCGGGCATCGTGCTGCACCTCGCCGACGAGGAGGTCGGCGAGCTCTGGGACGCCGCGGTGGCCCGCGCCGTCGAGCGCGGCTCGCTGTTCTCCGTGCTCGCCACGCACCTGTGGCGCGGCTTCACCCAGTGGCACCACGGAGAGCTGGCCGCGGCACGGCGGTCACTGGAGACCGCGGTCGGGCAGTCGGAGATCTGGGGCCTCGCCCCGGGCGCCCCGCAGGGCCGTACCTTCCTGACCGCCGTCCTGCTGGAGCTGGGCGACACCGACGGGGCCCGCGCCTGCCTGGAGCGGATGCGCGGCTGGATCCGGGGCGCGGAGGGGCAGCGACTGCTCGGGGAGAGCGAGGCTCGGGTGCTGAACGCGGAGGGGCGGTACGAGGAGGCGCTGGCTGCCCTCGACGACGTACGGCACCTCCAGCCCGCCGCGGCCAACCCGGCGTGGTGGCCGTGGTCGCTGCTGCGGGTTCGGGCACTCGCGGGCGCCGGCCGGCGGACCGCGGCGCTGGCCCTGGCAGAGGAGCAGCTGGCGGTCGCCCGCGGGTGGGGAGCGCCCAGCACGGTGGGGCGGGTGCTGCGGATCGCCGGACGACTGCGCGGGCCCGAGGGCGAGCCCGAACTCCGCGAGGCGGTCGCCCTGTTGGCGCCCGGTCCGGCGCGCCTTGAGTACGCCCGTGCGCTGTACGCGCTCGCCGGGCACGCGCCTCGGGAAGAGGCCGCCGCCTTGCTGAGCCGGGGGCGGTCCATCGCGCGGGAGTGCGGTGCGGCGGGTCTGGTGGCCGCCATGGACGCCACGGCGGCGACCGGAAGCAGCCCTGTCTGAAGCCGGTGGTCAGGAGCAGGCGTACGTGAAGCTCGCCGACGCCGTCACCGGGTCCGGCGACAGCACTTCGAGCGTGGCGGTGGCCTTCATGGTGCCGTGGCCGTCGAAGCTCCAGCGCAGGACGACCTCGGAGGTCCTGACGTTGTCGTCGACCTGCTGGTGGAGGACGGCGGAGGACGTGCCGTCGCTGCGTTTCCAGCGGTAGTCGACGGTGCCGGGGTTGCCGTCGGTCCTGAGGACGCCGGTGACGAGGACCGTCTTCGCGCAGCGGCCGACCTCGGGCACGGTGACCGTGGCGCCCACCACGTGCAGCGGTGACCGGACCGCCGAACAGGAGCGCATGCCCAGGACGACGGCCACGACGACGGCGACCACCACCAGCAGGGACGGCAGCTCGCGCCGCCACCACGGCCGACGGCGGCGGGCGGGCACCCCGGACGGGCCGTCGGGGGTGAGCGTGCCCCGCCAGATGCCCGTCGCACGGTCATCGGCCGTGCCGGACGCACCGGGTACCCCGGGCCCGAAACGGGTCTCCTCCTCGGCCGCTCCCGTTCCCGCCGCCGAAGGCGGAAGGTGCAGCGTCGCGGCCGGTTCCGCGGGTGGGAGGGTGACGGTGAGATCGGGGTCGTCGGGGCGGGGCGCCGCCGGATCGGTACGGACGAACCGCAGCCGGGGGTCCTCGGGAGGTGTGCTCATCGGGGCGGGTCGCAATCGACGGGTGCCGCGGTGGCCTGGAAGGAACCGTTGCCCGAGTCGGCGGCCGGGTCGGTGGTGACCCTGACACCGAGGTAGGAGGCACGCGTCGGGATGGCGAAGGCATGGGTGTAGCGGCCCGAGATCTGCGTCTTCCCCTTGGGCAGCGCGACCGGGTCGGTGGCCACGACGGTCCCGACCGCGCCGGCCGAGTCGCCGGTGTACCAGCTGAGGTAGAGCGTGCCGTCGGCGGCGCCGTCCGTCGTCACGCTGACGGAGGCCACGATGGTGCAGGCGGCCGACATCGGGCCTACCACGTTGATCTGCACGGACTTCACATCGAGGGTGGGCGCGGGCGGCGCGGAGGTGCTGCCGCCGCTCGTGGAGCCGCCGGACGTCGTCGTACCGCCGCTGCTCGTCGTCGTACCACCGCCGCTCGTGGAGCCGCCGCTCGTCGTGGTCGCACCGCCGCCGGAGGTGCTGCCACCGGAAGTGCTGCCACCGGAGGTGCTGCCACCGGTGGTTCCCGTGCCGCCCGTCGTGGTCGTACCGCCGCCTGTGGTGGTCGTACCTCCCGCGCCGCCGGACGCGGACCCGTCGGGCGAGGCGCTGTCGTCGCCGGACGCCGACGCGGAGGCCGACCCGGTCGCCGAGGGCGACGCGGAACCGTCCGACGCCGAGGGGCTCCCGTCGGGGGAGCCGTCCGACCCGCTCGGAGCGGTCCCGTCGGCGGATCCGTCCGGCCCCGTACTGGATGCGGACCCGGCGTCGTTCGTCTTGTGGTGCCCGGCGCCCGCGCCCGTGGCGACCGCCGTCGCCGCGACCCCGCCGACCACCAGCACGACCCCTGCCGTCAGTCCGGCCAGCATCCTCCGGCTCCGGCGGGGCATCCGACGGGAGCCCGCCCCGAGGGTGGTCGTGGCCAGGGCCGTCGTACCCGAGGCGGCGCCGTCCGCCGTCGGGAAGGAGAGGAAGAACAGGGCGGCGAGCGCGGCGAGTTCGCGTCGGCCGCGCTCCTCCCACTCCTCGCCGTACGCGGACCCGGCCACGGCTTCGAGTTCCTCGACGAACGCCGCCGCGCTCTCCGGGCGCTCCTCAGGGGTCTTGGCCAGGCCTCTGCGGATCAGTGGACGCACCGGCTCGGGAGCCAGCTCGTCCGGGATCGGCGCCTCGATGTGCTGGATCGCCAGCTCGGCCAGCGTCTTGCCCGGATAGGGCTTCATCCCGGTCAGGCACTCGAAGAAGGTCGCCGTCGCCGCGTACACGTCGGTAGCCGGTCCGGCCGCACCACCGGTCCACTGCTCGGGCGCCATGTAGGTCGGGGTGCCCGAGGCGTTGGCGGCCACCCCGCTCGGCACGGCGATGCCGAAGTCCACGAGCTTGGAGGAACCGTCGGCGGCGACCAGGACGTTGTCCGGCTTGTAGTCGCGGTGCACGACCCCCGCCACGTGGGCGGCCGCGAGGCCGAGCAGCGAGCCCCTGAGGACGACGAGCGCGGCCTCGGGGGTCGTGGCGCCGTGCTCCCGCAGCAGCCTGCGCAGAGGTACGCCGTCCACGAGTTCCATGACGATGGCGGCGCCGCGCGGGCTCTCGACGTACTCGTACAGCTCCACGACATGGGGGGAGCGGAGCTCGCCCAGCAGCCGGGCCTCGGCGCGGAACACCTCGCGGAAGGCGGGGTCGTCACAGAGCTGGTCGGCGAGGTACTTGATCGCCACCCGGGTGCCGGTCGTGTCGTGCGTGGCCAGGACCACGCGCCCGCTGGCTCCGGAGCCCAGTTCCTTGTCCTGTGTGTAGCCGGAGACCGCCCACTGGTCCCCGGCGGGTATCGCTTCGCCCATGTCCTTCGCCCCCCGGCCCGTCCCCCGGGCCGCCCCCGTCAGTTCGTTGCGGTGCGTGTGCTGTGTGGTGTGTCTGGTTCGTGGTCGCGGTGTGCCTGTTTCGTGCGCGGAACGGATGATGCGCCCTCGGTCTTGCGAACCGCTTGCAAGCCGATCGCAAGTCGGCCGTCGGATTCTCGTCCCGACGATGCGTCGTACGCCGGTCACGCAGGGGGGAATCGGCGTACGACGCCGTCTTGAACGGTCTCTCCACCGGCCAGGGCGTGCAGGGACCGCCGGGCCCGCGCATGCTCCAGGCGGGCCGGGCCGTCGGCCAGCAGGGCGAGCGCCTCCCGGAGTTCGGGTCCGCCGTCGGGCCCGCGTGCCTCGCCGTACAGCCGCAGCACCCGGCCGACGGTGCCGGGCGCGCCCCACCTGCGGGCCATCGACAGCTGTTCCCGTGCCAGCCGTTCGGCCCGCTCCCGCTCCCCCAGCCCGGTCAGCGCCCGTACCCGCAGCAGGTCCCCGTCCCACCACACCGGGTTCACCACGTCCGGCTGGAGCTGCCGTACGCCGTCCAGCACGGCCAGCGCCCGTGCGTACCGGCCTTCGGCGATCAGCACCCGCGCCTCGCTCTCCCCGCGCAACCGCGCCCCCTCGGCGCCCCCGGCCCGCGTCCTCATCCGCTCCACACAGGCACGCGCGCCGGCGGTGTCCCCGAGGTCCAGCAGCACCCCGGTCAGGAACGCGCGGCACTGCGGTGCACCGGGCGTGACCCCCCACGCGCCGAACTGTTCGAGCGCGGTTTCGAGTGACCGGCGGGCCTGGTGCAGCTCACCGTGGCGCCACTGCGTGAACCCGTTCCACAGGTGCGCCGAGAGCGTACCGATCAGCGACCCCCGCTGCCCGGCGTACGTCAGCGTCTCGTCCCACAGCAGCCTGACGTCCTCGTCGGCCAGGTGCAGCACGACGCCCGCCGTGCACCACGAGAGCACCCTTCCGCTGCGCAGCAGCACCCGGTCCGTGAGCGCGAACCGGGCCGCGGCGACGGCCGCGGCGCGGTCCAGCCCCCACGCGGTGGCGTCCCTCGCCGCCTCGGCCGCGAGCATGCGGGCGCCGGGCCCGTCCCCGACGGGAGGTGGCACCGGGACGTCCGGGCCGCCGGCGCCCACGGTGTACAGCCCGTGCGCGAAGGCGCCGAGCCGCGCCAGGGCCAGCAGCCCCTGCCGCTCGTCGGCCGCGTTGTCGGCTGTACCGTCCGCGGCGGCCTGCCCGGCGGCGTGTCCAGCGGCGTGCCCGGCGGCGTGTCCAGTGGTGTGCCCGGTGGTCTGTCCAGTGGTGTGCCCGGTGGCCTGTCCGGCGGGCAGTTCCGCGGCCGCCCGGGCCGCGAACTCGGCGGCCTCGCCGGGCCTGCCGGTGTAGATCAGGGTCTGCGCGAGCAGGCACGCGGCGCCGACGCGCAGGGGCGACGACGTCTCGTACGCCGCCCGCAGGTGACGGGCCGCCGCGGGCCCGTCGACGAGTGCTTCGGCCCGCCCCAGTTCAAGGAGCACCTCGGGCCGGACGTCCCGCGCGGGCGGCTCCAGCAGCGCGCGGGTGAGCAGGGTGGCGGCCGCGTCGTGCGCGCCGCCGGCGGTCGCGCGGGCCGCGGCGGCGCGCAGGACGCCGACCACCCAGGGGTCGCCCCGATCGGGGACCAGGAGCAGATGCGCGGCGGTCCGCTCGGGAGCCGCACCGGCACGGTCGAGGAGCCTTGCCGCCCTTTCGTGCAGGACCGGACGCTCGGCCGGCGGCACCGTCCCCAGCACGGCCTCGCCGGCCAGGGGATGGACGAAGGCCAACGGGTACTGGTCACGGACCACTCCCGCCCGTACGAGGGCCGCCGTCGCCGTGGCCACGCCCTGCTCGGACAGGTCCGTGAAGGCGGCGACCGTCGGCAGCGAGGCCCCGCCGTCACCGCTGCCGCCGTCGAGAACCGCGACCGCCCGTACGACGGCCGTGGCGGCGGACGGCAGCCGGTCCAGCACGGTGAGCACGAGGTCGGAGACGGCACGGACGCCCGACTCCGCCACGGCGCGCGGGTCCGCCCCCGCTCCCGCCGTCTCCAGGGCCCCGAGCAGGTGTGTCAGCAGCAGCGGCAGACCGGCCGACACCCGGTGGCAGGCACGTTCGGCCTCCTCGTCGACCGTGGCGCCGAGCAGCCGTCGTACCAGCCGGGCGACGCCCGCCGCGCTCAGCGGCTCGGGCCGGATGTGCACCACCGTCGGGTCCTGCGCGAGGTCGGCCAGCACCTGCTCGCTCTCGCGCCGGGCGGGGGGCTCCCCGGCGCGCAGCGCGGTGACGACGAGGATCGGCAGGTTCTGGATACGCGGCAGCAGATGGGCCAGGAAACGCAGTGACGCCGTGTCGCACGCCTGGAGGTCGTCCACGAGGAGGAGCAGGGGCCGCCGTGCCGGGTGGCCGTCGGTGACCAGGCGTTCGACGATCCGGTAGAGCCCGTGCAGGACGTCGAAACCGTCGGGCCCGTCGGCGGTCCGCCCGACGAACACCGGCGTGGCCATGGCCGTGGCCGTGGCCGACGGTGTGCCGTCGTGCCCGGCGACCACCGCGTCGAGCAACCGGCGTACGACGTCGTGGGGATCGCGCGGCCGGATCCCCAGGGAACCCTGCACGTCACCGGCCTGCTCATCGGCTTGCTCAGCGGCCTGCTCAGCGCGCCGCTCCCGCCGCACAGCCCCCGGCGCCACCTCCGCACGGGCCTCCGGACCGTCACCGACGTCCAGCACCCGTACGCCCCACTCCCTGCCCAGCCGCCCCGCCTCCGCCAGCAGTGCGCTCCGGCCGATCCCTGCCGGGCCCTGCACACACACCAGCCCGCCGTGGCCTCCGACCGCGTCCGACAGGCATTGCCGCAGCTCGGCCAACTCCTTTTCCCGCTCGATGAGTTGGCCGACCACGGAGGCGGACACGGAGGCGGACACGGACGCCGCGGGCACGGACGCGGACGGAGCGGGCGGAGCAGCCGGCAGGGGGGCGGCAAGACGCGGCGCGTGGGACAGGATCTCCGCCTCGACGCCGCGCAGGGCGGGCCCGGGGTCGATGCCCAGCCGGTCGGCGAGGGTGCGGCGGGCGCGGCGGAGTACGGAGAGGGCGTCGGCCTGGCCATGGGCGCGGTGGTGGGCGAGGGCCAGCAGGGACCAGCGCTCCTCGCGCAGGGGTTGTCCGGCGACGAGGCCCTCGGCCTCGGCGAGCAGCGCCTCGCTGTGCTCCCCGCACTCCAGACGGGCGGCCAGTAACTGTTCCCGTACCACCTCACGCAGTTCTTCCAGGCGCGCCGCCTCCGCCCGTGCCCACGGTCCGTCCGCGAACCCGGCGAAGGCCGGACCCCGCCAGAGGGCGAGCGCCTCGGTGAGCAGGGCCGCCCTCCGCGCCGGCGGCTCGGCCTGCCCGGCCTGCTTGAGCAGCGCCTCGAACCGCCGGGCGTCGACCTGGTCCGCGGCGAGACGGATCGCGTAACCGGCGCCTTCCCACACGATGACGCTGCTGCGGGTACCGGCCGGCCGGGCCGGTTCCAGTTCCCTCCGCAGCCGCGAGACGTACGCCTGCAGGGCACCGACCGCGCTCGGCGGCGGCCGCTCGCCCCACACCGCGTCGATCAGCCGGTCGCCGGTGACCACGGCGCCCCGTGCCAGCACCAGCAGCGCGAAGACCGCGCGTGGCCGGGGCCCGCCGAGGCTCAGGGCCCGCCCGTCGTGCGTCACGGTCAGTTCACCGAGGACACCGACCCGGAGCCCGGCAGCCCCGCTGGGCTCCGGTCCCGGGGCACTGGGTCCCGGGGCGCTCGGTCTCGGCCCCTCTCCGTCGGCGTGCTCCATACGTCCCCACTCGCTGTCGGCCGTACGACCGATTGGACCATGTCAGGGAGCCGATGGACATGCCCTGTTCGTATCGGTATGGCCGTGCAGCGTTCAAAATTTGTGGGCCGAGGTGAGCTCCTACGAAAGGACCTTGTAGCCGCTCCAGCCGCTCGCGATCTTCACCCGCGTACCGAACGAGCCCTTTCCGTCCCCGCTGTTGCGCCACACGTTGCCGCTGGTGTCGCGGGAGACCAGGTCCGGCCTGCCGTCGTCCGTGATGTCGCCGACCCCGACGACCGCGTTGTACGAGCCGCCCCAGTTCGACAGCACCTTGACGCGGGCCGCGAACGTGCCGTCGCCCTTGCCGTCGTAGCGGTAGACGTTGTCGGACGTGTCCTGGGCCAGGAGGTCGGGCTTGCCGTCGCCGGTGATGTCACCGGTGCCGACGATCTTCTTGTAGCCCTTCCAGTTGTCGTAGAGCTTGACGCGGGAGGCGAGCTTGCCGGTGCTCGTCCCCTTGTAGAGGTAGACCGCTCCGGTGGACGAGTTCCTCGCGATCAGGTCCGGGCGTCCGTCACCGCTCACGTCGCCGGGCGAGGTGAGCGCGTTGTACTGCGTCCAGCCGCTGGTCGAGAGGGTCGTGTACGACGTCGACGGCTTGACCGCCTTCCCGCAGCCCGGCTTGTACAGCCGCAGCGCGCCGCTGCTGTAGCGGACGAGGACGTCGTTGCAGCGGTCGCCGCTGAGGTCGCCGAAGGGGATCGCCGTGATGGTCCTGGGCCAGCCGGTGCCGGTGTACTTGTCGCCGAGCCTGCCCGTCCCGGTGCCGCTGTGGAAGGTCAGCCCGCCCGAGGAGTTCAGGGTGAGCAGGTCGCCGCGGCCGTCCGGGCCGTCGGGGCTGACGAAGTCGCGGCGCACCGCGGCCCCGCGCTCCAGGAAGCCGTCGCCGCCGGTCACCGTGTCCGGCGCGGCGGTACCCAGGCCGGTCGCCTTCAGGGTCCAGGTGAATTCGCCGTTGGGGAAGTAACTCCCGCTCGCCGTCTTGCCGTTCCAGGTCGCCGTCACCCGGGCCGCGGTCGTACCGCCGGTGAGGGTGCGGGTGGCCTTGCCGTTCGCGCCGCTCTGGACCGAGGTGAGGGTGAGCGACCAGGAGGTGGCCGGGCGGGACAGCACCCAGGCGCCCTCGAAGGGCATCCCCGGGTCCACATAGCTGCCGGCCGAGGTCTCGAAGGCCGTCACGGCGGACGGGGCGATGCCCGTGGTGGTGACGTGGGTGCGCTCGTAGTCGTCGAACCAGGCGACCAGACCGGTGTACTCGTCGACCGTCCAGCGGTAACGGCGGTCCAGGTCAAGGCCCTTGTCGGCCAGGCCGGAGGCGATCGTGCGGGTGGTGCCGGTGGCCGCCTCGGTGCGGACGAGCGTGCCCGCGGCCTGGTCGTGCCGGACGGTGAAGCCGTCGCCGAGCAGCACGTCGCCGGGGGCGACCGCCGTCGACGTACCGGCCTTGGTGTCGTAGACGCCCGCCGAGTCCGTCCCGCAGGCCCAGTACACCCAGCGGCCCGCCGCCTGGAGTTCGCTCGGCACGCAGGCCAGGCCCGGGACGGTCACCGTGGTGAGCGTCTTCGCCAGCGGGATGCTGTACGAGGTGAGCTTGCCGGCGGTGCCGGTGGCGCTCCACAGGGTGGAGCCGTTCAGGGCGGCGGCGCGCACGGACCGCTTCAGCTTCTGGCCCTGGCCGAACTCGCCGACGTACTGCGCCGGGCTGGTGCCGCCGGAGTCGAAGACGGCGTAGTCGTCGGAGACGTCGACGATGTGGCCGCCCTGGCCGCCGAAGTCCAGGTCGTGGCCGCCGATCTCCACCAGCCGGTCGTCGCCGAGGCTCTCGCCCTCGTCGGTGCCGCCGTTCGAGTCGAGGAAGACGTCCTGGCCGTCGAGGTTCCCCCACAGCGCCGAGCACGTGGTGCCCTCGTACGGGCAGAGGGCCTCGTAGACCGAGCGGCTCGCCGTGGCCTCGGACGCCGTCAGGGTGGCGGAGCCGTCGGTGGTGAGGGTGCGCACGGACGTGGTGTCCGCGGTGGCCGTCGGGTCGTCCTCGGCGACCCGCAGGCTGCCGCGGCTGAGCGCGATGCCCGTCTTGGCGTTCTCCACCGCCGGGGACTGCTGGACCTTCTCCAGCTTCGGTGTGCCGTCCTCGGCCTGGCTGACCCGCCGCACCCACCAGTCGGTGGCGTCGGTGCCGCCGGTGACCAGCGCGCTGCCGTCACCCGCCGCCAGCGTGTACGCGCCGGCGCTCGCCAGCAGGGTCTGCTGCACCGAGGGATCGTCGACGTCGACCGCGAGCAGCCGGGAGCCGAGCGCGCTGGAGGACAGCGGCAGCAGCAGCCAGTGGCCGACCAGGACCGGGTCGCCGTCGAGCGCGCCCGGGTTGGCGGGCAGCGTGACGACCTGCTCGGCGGCGGTGGGGTCGGTGCGGGACTTCAGGTGCAGCTCGGCGGTGCCGGACTGGTACCAGCCGAAACGGTCCTCGCTCATCACGTAGTGCGAGGCGTAGGTGGCGTCGGTGAACGCGGTGGTGTTCACGGCGGACGCGATGTCGATGTAGCGGAGCGTGCCGTAGGTGCTCTCCGACACGAACACACCGGCGGAGTCCGCGGCGAGCACGTCTTCGGTCCCGACGTTCGTCGCGTCACCGGTGACCTTGCGGGTGCGCCACTCTCCGTCGACCTTGTCGATCAGGGAGTTGGTGGTGACGATCGTGTCGCCGGCGAGGGCCCGGTAGTAGCCCTGCCCGTACTGGGTGGAGCCGTTCCAGCTCACCTTCCTGGAGGTGGCCGTCACCGGGTCCCACAGGGTGGCGTACGCGTCGTTGGCCGTGGCCGGCAGCGCGACCAGGTCGCCGTCCGAGCCGTACCAGGCGTCACGGCACGCGGAGCCGATGTTCGTGCAGCCGGTGCCCGGGGTGTAGACGCCGTCGGCGTTCTCGACGGTGACGGTCTTTCCGGTCGTGTAGTCGGTCCACAGCAGTCCGGTCCTGCCGGTCTGCCGGTGCAGGAAGCCGGTGTCGCCCGCGACGTACGGCCGGTCGGTGCGTGGTGTGGTCGAGCCGGGGTCGACCAGTGTGATGGCGGTGGTGTCGGCCTCGGTCGCTTCCCTCCGACAGGACCACGACGGACGCGGCCACGACGGCGACCGCGAGTGAGGAGACAGCGGCGGACAACCCGCCCCGTCCCAGGGCGTGTCTGCCCACGTGTTGTTCCCTCCCCCACGAGGGTCCGTGCCCTCGTACAAGTGGCCGGATCTTACCTGACTCTTACCAAGGGGTGGTGACGGCAAGGGGCTGCTCGCGCAGGCAGGCTCAGCGAGGGGGCGGTGCCGCGGCGGCCGACCCGCCCGGACAGTGACGGGTCCGGACGGGTCGGCCGCGGGATCAGGCGCGATAGGCGACGTTCGCCATCATCCCGGCCTGACCGTGGTACGCGTTGTGGCAGTGCAGCATCCACTGACCGGGGTTGTCGGCGTCGAAGAACACGGACAGCTTCGTCCTCGGCAGCACGATCGCGGTGTCCTTGCGCGGTCCGGAGTCGCCGAGCTGGAAGGTGTGGCCGTGCAGGTGCATCGGGTGCCACATGTCGGTGTCGTTGACGAAGTCGAGCCGTACGCGCCGGCCCTGCTCGACGAGGATCGGGTTCGCCCCGGGATGCTTCATGTCGAACGGTGTGCCGTTGACGGCCCAGTCGTACCTCATCATGCCGCCGGTCAGTCTGATCCGGTGCGTCATGTCGGTCCGGGCCGGCTTCAGGCGCGCCTCGTCGCCGGCGCGCAGCCGGGACGCGGTCATGATCACGCCGTCGAGTTCCTTCGGACGGACGGTCGCCGCCGGCCCGCTCCCCGCGCCCGTACGCACCAGGGCCAGACCGCTCGCGTTCTTGCCCTCGGCCAGGGCGACGAGCGGGAAGACGCCGTCGCCGAGGGTGACGAGGACGTCGTACCGCTCGCCCATGCCGACCAGCAGGGCGTCCACCTCCTGGTGCCGGACGGGGAAGCCGTCGGTGTGGGTGATGGTCATCCTGTGGTCGCCGAGTGCCACGCGGTAGGCGGTGTCCGAGCCCGCGTTGACGATCCGCAGCCGGACCTTCCGGCCCGGCTTGCCGGTGTAGACGTCAGGGTCGGCGGCCACCCTGCCGTTGACCAGGTGGTACGGGTACTTCACGTCCCCGGCGTCGCCGCCGAGCAGCTTGCTGGTGGCGCCCATGAGCATGAACCTCGTCGACATGCCGCCGGAGGAGGAGGCCGTGGGGGACGGAGAAGGGGACGGGGAACCGGAGCCGTCGCCCGTGTCCGTCCCGCCCATCCCACTCATGCCGCTCATGCCGCTCATGCCGCTCATGCCCCCCATGCCGCCCATGCCGTGCTCCAACTCGGCGAAGACCTCGTCGGGGGTGCCGGTGACACCGTCGACCCAGTCGTCGAGGAGGACGACCCACTCGTCGTCGTAGGCGAGGGTCTCCTTGGGGTCCTCGACGATCAGGGGGGCGTACAGGCCGCGGTCGAGCTGGACGCCGACGTGCGGGTGGAAGAAGTACGTTCCCGGGGCGTCGGCGACGAAGCGGTACGTGAACGTGGAGCCGGCCCGGACGGTCTGCTGGGTGGCGGGCGGCACTCCGTCCATGTCGTTGCGCAGGGCGATGCCGTGCCAGTGGACGGACGTACCGGTCCTGCCGGGGAGCTGGTTGGACAACTCGGCGACCAGGGTGTCGCCGACGGACAGCCGGACCTCCCGGCCCGGGGTGCGGCCGTCGAAGGCCCAGGTCCGGGGCGTGACACCGGCGCCGAGGTCGATCACGGCGGATGCCGCGGTCAGGGTGAGCCGGTGCTCCCGTCCGGTGCCGCGGCGCTTCTTCTCGGCGGCGGCGACGGCCGGGCCGGACGGGTCGACGAGGGCGGCGGAGCCGCCGGAACCGGAGCCGCTGCTGCACGCGGCGAGCGCGCCGGCACCCGCGGCGCCCAGCCCGGCGAGCAGGACGGAGCGACGGTCGATGCTGTTCATGGGGTGATGTCCTCTGCTGCGAAAAGCCGATGTGGTCGCGGAGGGACGGCACATCGCGCGCCGTCCGGCGCGGCCTAGATACGCAGCTGGGAGAGGACGGACAGGTCGGGCGGGGCGCGTCCGGTCGCGGCGGCACCGGGCACCCGCCCGGCGGCGGCCTGCCGCAGCTTCGCCGGCAGATCGAACGCCGCCCGGTCGGGTGCGGCGAGCTGTACGGAGTCGACGCCGGCCGCGCTGCAGTGCTGCATGCCCGGCATGGCGCCGGTGCAGGTGCAGTCGTCGGCGCTGTGGGCGGCGGTGCCCGGGACGGACGGTGCCGTGCCGACCGGCATCGCCTGTTCCGCGTGCGCCGGGCCCGGCATGGCGGCGGGGTCCATCGCGGGCGTCCCGTGGTGGACGAACACGGCCAGCACGACGCACAGGGTGAGGAACACCCCGTACGTCCAGCGGACGGCTGTGCCGCCGCGAGCTGCCCTGATCGTCATGCACTCCGCCCGTCGCCGTGATTGACAGATGGCCACATTACCCCCAGGGGGTACCAGGGTGCGGTACCGGGGCACTGGTTCGGGTGCGGGGCACCACGCCCACAGAATACCGCTGGGGGTATATCTCCGCCGCCGGGACAGTACGGATCGGCGGCCGGAGCGGACGGAGTGGCGTCCGGACGCGGCCGTCAGTCCTCCGGCTCGGAAGCGCGTTGGAGGTCGGCCCGCCCCTCGGCGGCGCGGATGAAGCGGGTCATGCCGAACTGGCTCGTGCCGGGGACGTCCTGGGGGGTGCCCGGCGCCGCGTCGGCGGGGCGGGGCACGGACGGCAGGACGTAGGGGCGGCGGAGCACCTCGTCGAGGATGATCACGGTCTCGGTCGCCCGGACCGCGGGAATGGTGGACAGCCGGTCGGTGACCAGGCGATGGACGGCGGAGACGTCGGCCACCCGGATCTGGATCATGGCGTCGTGCTGGCCGGTGGTGACGGCGCAGTACTCCACCTCCGGCATCTGGGCGAGCGCGGTGCGGAACTGCTTCCACAGCTCCTGGCGGACCGTGACGAAGATCAGGGCGCAGATCTCCAGACCGACCCGGGTGTGGTCGACGCGGGCGCTGAAGCCGTTGATCACGCCGTCGGCACGGAGGGCTTCGAGGCGGGTGTAGGCGTTCGCGCGGGAGACGCCGACCCGGTCCGCGAGGGCCGCGACGGAGATGCGGCCCTGGGTGCGGAGGACGTCGAGGATCTTGAAATGCACCGAATCCAGGGCAAGGCCGATGCCGATCCGTCCAGAACGCCGTTCAGCCGGGGGCTCCGGGGTGGACTGATCATCCATGTTCGCGCCTCTCCGTCGATTTTCGTCTCGCGCTGGTCCCGTCGGCCGAGAGTCCTGGTTAGTTTCGGCCCACCCTAACGGCGAATCGTCCAGGTCGACCTTCCGGCGCCCGCCCGCACCCGCCCGGCCTTCTTCCGCTCCGCCCTGCTCACGGAGGCACGCATGCCCAGATTCAGTGCCGGGTCGTACCCGGCGGCACTCTCTCTCGTCGCGGTCGCGGCACTCGCGCTGAGCGCCTGCTCCGGTGGGACGGGCGCCTCCGGCTCCGCGGCCGGCAAGACCCTGGTCATCGACACGTCGTTCAACCTGAAGACGGCCGACCCGGGCCGCGAGTTCGAGCCGACCGGGCAGATCGTGGACAAGGCGCTCTACGAGACGCTGCTGACCTTCAAGGGCGGCGACGTCACCAAGCCGGTGCCGGGGCTGGCGTCGTCGTACGAGCAGTCCTCGGACGGCAGGACGCTCACCCTGCACCTGCGGACGGGCGCGGAGTTCGCGGACGGCAGCGCGGTCACCGCCGACGACGTGGTGTTCTCGCTGAACCGGGTGATCGCGCTCAAGGGCAACCCGTCGTTCCTGCTCGACGGCGTCACGGTCACCAAGACGGACGCCTCGACGGTCACCCTGGTGTCGAAGAAGGCCAATCCCGCCCTGCCCTTCATCCTCCCCAACCCCGCGCTCGGCATCCTCAGCGCGAAGACGGTCCAGGCCCACGGCGGCTCGGCGACCTCGGCGGACGGGGCGGAGAAGTACCTCAACACCACGTCGGCCGGCTCCGGCCCGTACACGCTCACCTCCTTCGACACCAACACCCAGGTCGTGCTGGAGAAGAACCCGAAGTACACCGGCTCGGACAAGCCCACGTACGACAAGATCGTGCTCCGCAACGTCCAGGCGCCCACCCAGAAGCTGAACGTGCAGCGCGGCGACAGCCAGATCGCCCTCGACCTCACCTCCGACCAGGTCAGCGGGCTCGGCGGCGGCCTCAAGGTGGACAGCGGCGCGTCCGCCGACGTGATCTTCCTGCTGCTCAACAAGAACACCGAGGTGAGCAGTACGACGGCGAACGCGAAGTTCGCGGAGGCGGTGCGCAAGGGCATCGACTACAAGAGCCTGCTGTCGCTCGCCGGCACCGGCTCCGTCCAGCCCGCCGGGATCATCCCGTCCACCTTCCTCGGCGCGCTGCCCGGCTCCCAGGCCGCCGGTCGCGACCTGGCCGGGGCGAAGGCGGCCCTGAAGGCCAGCGGGATCGCCAAGCCGTCCGTGACGCTCGGCTACGCCAGTGACCTGACCGTCGACGGCCTCTCCCTCCAGACCCTCGCCGAACGGGTCCAGGCGCAGCTGAAGGAGGTCGGCATCACCGTCACGCTGGCCCCCGCGCCGACCACCACGGAGCTCGACAACTACCGCAACGGCAAGGAGCAGTCGGGCCTCTGGTACTGGGGCCCGGACTACCCGGACCCCAGCGACTACCTGGCCTTCCTGCCCGGCAACCTGGTCGGCCTGCGCGCCGGCTGGAAGGCCGGCGCCGACCCCGCCCTCAGCGCGCTCGGCGACAAGGCGGCCACCACGATCGGCGACGACGCCCGCAAGACGCTGTACGAGCAGATCCAGACGAAGCTGAACACCGACGGTCCCTTCATCCCGCTGATGCAGCCGAGCCGGAACACGGTCTCCGCCGCGTCCGTCACCGGCGTCGCCTACAACCCCGTGTGGACGATCGATGTCGCCGCGCTGGGTGCCAAGTAAGGGAGCGGGCGGTAAGGGAACGGGCGGCAGCGGAGGTGACGGCCGGCCTTCCGCCCGCCGCCGCCTCCTCGCCCGCCACCCCCTCGCCCGTTTCCTGCTCCGCCGCACCGCCACCGCCGTCCTGCTCGCCCTCGGCGTGACCCTGGTGACGTTCGTCCTCACCAACCTGGTCCCGGGCGACCCGGCGGCGGCCAGCCTCGGCCAGCGCGCGATCGGCGACCCGGCGATCGTCGCCCAGTTCCGGCACCACTACGGCCTCGACAAGCCACTGCCGGTCCAGTACGTCACCTACCTGGGCAACCTGCTCCACGGCGACCTCGGCGAGTCCCAGCAGAGCCACCAGCCGGTCCTCACCGACCTGTCCGCCGCCGTCCCCGCCACCCTCGAACTCGCCGGAGCCGCGATCGTGGTCTCCCTCGTCGTGGGCGTGGCGTTCGGTGTCGTCGCGGCGCTGCGCCGGGACCGTTTCACCGACCAGCTCCTGCGGGTCGTCAGCCTGCTGGGTGTCTCGGTGCCGACCTTCTGGCTGGCGCTGCTCGCCTTCTACGTCTTCTTCTACCGGCTCGGCTGGGCCCCGGGCAGCGGCCGCCTCGACCCCGGGATGACCGCCCCGCCCCATGTCACGGGCCTCTACACGGTCGACGCGGCACTCGCGGGCCAGTGGCCGGTGTTCTGGAGCGCGGTGGGCCATCTCGCCCTGCCCGCCCTGGTGCTGACCGCGTACACCGTCGGCCTGCTCACCCGCTTCACCCGCTCCGCCGTCCTGGAGGTGCTGAACCAGGACTACGTCCGGGCGGCCCGCGCCAAGGGCCTGCCCGGCCGGACCGTCCTCTTCCAGTACGTGCTCCGGGCGGCCCTCGTCCCCGTCGTCACGGTCGCCGGACTGGCCTTCGGGGCCCTGCTGTCGGGCACCGTCCTGGTGGAGTCGATCTTCGCCTGGCCGGGCCTGGGCGCCTACGCCTACCGCAGCGCGACCACCCTCGACCTGCCCGCCGTCATGGGCGTCGGACTGGTCGTCGGCCTGGTGTACCTGACCGTCAACCTCGCCGTGGACGTGCTGTACGGCGTGATCGACCCGAGGGTGAGGGTGCAGTGAGATTCAGTCTGCTCCGACGGCTGCCGCCCGCCTGGCGGCGTCCCCTCGCGGTCACCGGCGGCCTGGTCGCCGCGTTCTGGCTGGTGATCGTGGTCGCCGCCCCGCTGCTCGCCCCGCACGACCCCCTCGCGCAGGACCTGCCCCGGCTGGCCGGCCCCGGCGCCGGGCACTGGTTCGGCACGGACGAGCTGGGCCGGGACGTGCTGAGCCGCGTCCTGTACGGCGCCCGGGTCTCCATACCGCTCGCCCTGCTGCTGGTGGCCATGTCGCTGCTGGCCGGCGGGGTGCTCGGGGCCTGCGCCGGGTTCTTCGGGCGGTGGGTGGACGAGACCGTGATGCGGATCGCGGACCTGGTGTTCGCCTTCCCCACCGTCATCCTGGCGATGGTGGTCGCCGCCGCGCTCGGCGCCAGCCTGCAGAACGCGGTACTGGCCGTCCTGGTGGTGTCCTGGCCGTCGTACGCCCGGGTCACCCGGGGCCTGGTCATGGGGCTGCGCAACCGCGAGTTCGTGCTCAGCGGACGGCTGCTGGGCTTCTCCGCCTGGCGTTCGCTGCGCGTCGACGTCCTGCCCAACGTGCTCGGCCCGCTGCTGGTCCTCGCCACCCTCGACATCGGCACCGCGACCCTGCTGCTGTCCGGCCTTTCCTTCCTCGGGCTCGGTGCGAAACCGCCGACCGCCGAGTGGGGCGCGATGGTGGCGGACGGCACCCAGCAGTTCGACAAGTGGTGGATCGGGGTCTTCCCGGGCCTGGCCATCCTCACCGTCGTCCTCGCCTTCAACTTCCTCGGCGACACGCTCCGGGACGCCCTCGACCCCGGCACGGCCCGCACGATCGGCGCGGAGAAGGAGCGTGTGGCATGACAGTGGTGAGCGCAGCCACGGTGCTGCAGATCAGCGGTCTCACCCTCGATCTCGGCGGCCGTCGCATCCTGGGCGGCGTCGACCTGGCGGTGCGGCCGGGGCAGGTGCACGGGCTCGCCGGGGAGAGCGGTTCGGGCAAGACCATGACCGGTCTGGCGGCGCTCGGACTGCTGCCGCCGGGCGCCCGTACCGGCGGCCGGATCGAGCTGGAGGGCACCGACCTGCTGACCCTGCCACCCCGTCGACTGGCCGCACTGCGCGGGCGATCGGTGAGCATGGTGTTCCAGGACCCGTCCACCAGCCTGCACCCCATGCTCAGCGTCGGACACCAGCTCACCGACCACCTGCGCCACCACCTGAAACTGGACCGGAAGGCCGCGAAGGAGCGGGCCGCCGAACTCCTCACGCAGGTCCGCATCCCCAACCCCCGTGCGGCGCTGGGGCGTTACCCGCACCAGTTCTCCGGCGGCATGCGCCAGCGCATCGCGATCGCCATCGCCCTGGCCTGCGAGCCGAAGGTGCTGATCGCCGACGAGCCGACCACCGCCCTCGACGTGACCGTGCAGGCCGGTGTGCTGCGGCTGCTGCGCGGACTCTGCGACGACCTGGGCCTCGCCGTCCTGCTGGTCACCCACGACCTGGGCGTGCTGTCCGCGATCGCCGACGAGGTGAGCGTGATGCGCCACGGCCTGGTCGTCGAGACCGGCCCGCGCGGCCGGGTCCTCACCGATCCGCGGCACGAGTACACCCGTACGCTCCTGGACTCGCTCCCCGGAAGGAGCACCCTATGACCGCCCTGCTCACAGTGGACGACCTGGCCGTCCAGTACCACCGGCCGGGTGAGCCGCCCGTCCGCGCGGTCGCCGGGGTCAGCCTCCGGGTGGCGGCGGGCGAGGTCGTCGGGCTGGTCGGCGAGTCGGGCTGCGGGAAGTCCACCCTGGCGCGGGCGGTCTGCGGGCTCACCGCGCCCGCTCAGGGCCGGATCACCTACGACGGCACACCGGTGCGCCCGCTGCGGGTGCGCCGCCGCGACCCGGCCCTCACCGGCATCCAGATGGTCTTCCAGGACCCGTACGGCTCCCTCAACCCCCGCCGCCGGGTGGGCGCCCAGCTCGCCGACGGCATCCGGACGGCCGCCGAGCGCGGCGAGACGCCGGACGGGGCGTCCCCGGCGGACCTCCTGACCCGGGTCGGGCTCCCGGCGAGCGCCGCCGGGCGCTACCCGCAGGAGTTCTCCGGCGGCCAGCGGCAGCGCATCGCCATCGCCCGCGCGCTCGCGGCCCGTCCCCGGCTGCTCGTCGGAGACGAACCGATCTCCGCGCTCGACGCCTCCGCCCAGCTCCAAGTGGCCACACTGATGCGGTCGTTGGCCGTCGAGTCGGGCGCCGGGCTGCTGTTCATCAGCCACGACCTGTCCGTGGTACGGCTGATCGCCGACCGGATCGCCGTGATGTACCTCGGGCGGATCGTGGAGACCGGCCCCACGGCGGAGGTCTGGGACAGCCCGCGGCACCCCTACACGCGGGCGCTGCTGGCCGCCGTACCGCGGCCGGACGGGGCGGGAGTGCTGCCCGCCGAACTCCCCGGCGACGTGCCCGATCCCGCCGCCCCGCCGAGCGGCTGCCGCTTCCACCCCCGCTGCCCACGGGTCTTCGACGGCTGCGACCGCGAGGAGCCGCAGCTGATCGCCGGGGGCGTCGCGTGCCGCCTGTACGCGGCGTGACCCGGGCCCGGTCGCACGACACCTCACGACTCCATGGAGCCCCGATGCGCGACTCCGACCACCCCCGCCACCCCGCCGCCGACCCGGTCCCGCCCCTGTACCCGGCCGACCGGCTCCGCACCGCACAGCGAGCAACGGCCCGAGCGGGCCTCGACGCCCTGCTGATCTCGCCCGGCGCCGACCTGCGCTACCTGACGGGCTACGACGCCAGCCCGCACCACGAGCTGTCCGACCGTACGATCCGGTCCGGCGACCCCGTGGTGGTCGACATCGGCGGTACGACCCGGGACGGCTACTGCTCCGACTCCACCCGCGTGTACGCGGTCGGCGAGCCGCCCGCCGCCTTCCGCCGCCTCCACGAGGTGCTGCTGAGCGCCCAACGCGCCCAGACCGAGGCCGTACGGCCGGGCATCACCGCCGGACAGCTCGACGCCGTCGGGCGGGACGTCATCACCGACGCCGGGTACGGGGCCTGCTTCATCCACCGCACCGGACACGGCATCGGCCTGGAGAGCCACGAGGACCCCTACATCGTGGCCGGGAACCCGCTCCCGCTCGCACCGGGCATGGCCTTCTCCGTCGAACCCGGCATCGATCTGCCCGACCGCCACGGGGCGCGCATCGAGGACATCGTGATCTGCACGGAGCGGGGCGGGGAGCGCCTCAACCGCACGCCTCGGGACCTGGTCGTACTCCCCTGACCCGAGCCGCACCGTGCCCTCACCTCACTCACCCACCCAAGGACTCCGTCATGCCCACTCCACCGCCCCCTTCCGCCCGTCCCGCAGCCGGTGACGGTGCCCGCCCGGGTGGGGCACCCGCCGATCTGGCCGAGGTGTGGGCGGTGATCACGGGCATGTACGCGGGCTACACCGCGGGCGACCGCGAGCGCATCGACTCCTTCCTCGACCCCGAGGCCACCATCTGGGACTCGGCGACGCCCGAACTCCTGCGCGGCAGAAGCGAGTTGAACCACGTCCGGGACGCCCGCCCCACGGCCGGCACCGGCCCCGCCGAAACCGGCCTCACGGCATACGGCCAAGTCGTCGACGTCTTCGGAGACCTCGCCGTGGCCCGCTACTGGCTGCGGGTCGACTACCGCGCAGCCCCACCGGACCTGGCCCGCAACACCGCGATCCTGCGCCGCACCCACCCCGAGGGCCACTGGCTCGTCGTACACCTGCACGAGGACATCCAGAGCGCTTGATCCGCTAACCGCCGTTCTGCTCGACCTGCAGATGGATCGGCCCGCGCAGCACGGGGCTGCGCCGGTACGGTGGCGGGTCGGCGAGCAGTGCCGGGTGGTCGAGGCGGCGTACCAGCTCGCCCAGTGCGATCTGGGCCTCCCGTCGGGCCAGCGGGCCGCCGAAGCACAGGTGGATGCCGCTGCCGAAGCCGAGGTGCTGGTTGTCACGCCGGTCGGGGTCGAAGCGGTCCGGCTCGTGGAAGCGGTCCGGATCGCGGCTGCCCGAGGCCAGCATCAGCATGACCTGCGAGCCCTTGGGGATGACGGTGTCGGCGACGGTGACATCGCTGTACGCCGCCCGCCAGGGAATGATGTGCACGGGCGGCTCGTAGCGCAGCAGCTCCTCGACCAGCGGCACGACCAGATCCGGTTCGCCGCGCAGTCGCTCCAGGATCTGCGGGTGGCGCAGCAGCGTCAGCATGCCGTTGGTGATGAGGTTGACGGTGGTCTCGTGGCCGGCGATCAGCAGCAGGTTGGCGGTGCTGATGATCTCCTCGTCGGTCATCCGCCCGTCCGGCCCGTCGTCGTTGGCCAGCCGTGCCAGCAGGTCGTCACCGGGGTGGCCGTGGCGCTGTTCCACCAGCCCGCCGAGGTACTCGCGCAGGTCCTTGCGGGCCTGCACCCCGTTCTCCAGCTTCTCCTTCGGGTCGGTCCTGGGGTCGTAGTCGATCGAGTTGATGAGGTCGTTCACCCACACGCGGAACCTCGGTTCGTCCTCGCGTGGCACACCGAGCAGGTGGCAGATCACCGACACGGGGAACGGGTAGGCGAGGTCGTCGACGATGTCGATCCGCTCCTTGCCCGCGCAGTCGTCGAGCAGACCGCCGACGGTGGCGGTCAGGTCGGGTTCCAGGGCGGTCACCAGCCCCGGGGTGTGCGGCGGGCCGAAGTGGCGCATCGCCATCCGCCGCAGACGGTCGTGCTCGGGCGGGTCCATGTTGATGAACGCCGGCGTGCCCCCTGCCTCGGCCGAGGGCATCGGATGCGAGAGGTGGCGGACGTCGGAGCTCAGGTGCGGATTGTGGAGGATGTCCGCGAGCTCGCGATACGTGCTGATGACGTAGCTGCCGTCCTCCTGCCGGGCGACCGGCGTCTTGCGCAGCTCGGCGTAGAGCGGGTACGGGTCGGACCGGGAGGAGTAGTCGAGGATCCGGTGCAGCGTGTCGGGCGTCTCGGTCGTGGTCATCTCGCTTGCCTTTCCCTCCTGCCGACGGGCCTAGCGGTGGTGCTGGTGCGCGGCCGTGACGCGTCGCTCCCCGGGGTCGTGTCCGGTGACGACCACGGTGGCGCCCTGGGCGAGCAGGGTGGGGCCGGGGAAGTCGACGGGCACCGGTTTCGTGTCGACGGGCTGGTCGGGCGTGGGGCAGGGCGGCGGGAAGGGCGCGGCCGTCTCGATGAGACGCCGGTAGTGGTCCAGCCACTTCGCGTTGTTGAAGGTCACCGCCGCGGTGACCCGGCCCTGGTAGCCGTATGCGGCGACGAAGCGGTGGTCGGTCACCGACCCCTGGGTGACGATCACCTCGTCGGCGAAGGTCGGCACGCCGACGGACTTGATGTTGACGCCGAACTGGATGGACCAGAACCGCGGGATGGACAGGTGGGGCCAGCGCTCCGCCTGGCCGTGGACCATGTTGTGGGCCGCGACCTCGGCCTGCTCCACGGCGTTGGCCCAGTGCTCCAGAGAGATGAGCCGGTACTCGTAGACCGGGTTCGGGCAGCGCGCCACGTCCCCGGCGACGAACACGTCGTCGGTGATCAGGCCGTTGAGGTCCATGGCACGGCAACCCGTGTCGCAGGCGACGCCCCAGACACCCGCCGCCAGCCCGGAGCCCTGCAGCCACTCGGTGTTGCGGATGCCCCCGAGAGCGACCACCGCCACGTCGGCGTCGATCGTGCTGCCGTCGTCGAAGTGGGCACGGCGCAGCCGCCCCTGTGCGTCGCCCTCCAGCGAGGTGACCTTGACCCCGCACCGCAGGTCGACACCGTGGGCGCGCTGCATCTCCGCCGCCACCTCGCCGATCATCGCGCCCAGCGCCCCGACCAGCGGGTACGGCGCGAGTTCGGCGACGGTCACCGGGATGTCCCGCTCCCGGCAGACGGAGGCGATCTCGGAGCCGGTGAACCCCGCCCCGATG
>NZ_JBHXLU010000089.1:0-49432 GCF_042720695.1 Streptomyces sp. NPDC058457
ACGCCGCTCGTTCTGGATCTGCCGGAGCAGGTGCCTCGGGGCCTCAGGCCTTGCGGGCCCGCGTCGTCTTCTTCGCGGGCGTCGCCTTCTTCGTGGCCCCGGCCGCCTTCTTCGTGGCCGTGTTGTTGGCGGTCGTGGCGGTCGCCGTCTTCCTCGCCGTCGACTTGGCCGCGACCGTCTTCTTCGCCGCTGTCCGGCGCGGTGCCTTCACCGAGCTGGCGTCGCTGATGCGGTCGGCGCCGAGGATCTCGCGCAGGAACTTGCCGGTGTGGCTGGCCGGGATGCCCGCCACCTCCTCGGGCGTGCCCTCCGCGACGACGAGTCCGCCGCCGGCGCCGCCCTCCGGACCCATGTCGACGACCCAGTCCGCGGTCTTGATCACGTCGAGGTTGTGCTCGATGACGATGACCGTGTTGCCCTTGTCGACAAGGCCCCCGAGGACCTTCAGCAGCTTGCTGATGTCCTCGAAGTGCAGACCGGTGGTCGGCTCGTCGAGGACGTAGACCGTGCGCCCGGTGGAGCGCTTCTGCAGTTCGCTGGCGAGCTTCACACGCTGCGCCTCGCCGCCGGACAGGGTGGTGGCGGACTGGCCGAGGCGGACGTAGCCGAGGCCGACGTCCTTCAGCGTGTTCAGGTGGCGGGCGATCGACGGGACGGCCTCGAAGAACCCCGTGGCCTCCTCGATCGGCATGTTCAGGACCTCGGAGATGGACTTGCCCTTGTAGTGGACCTCCAGGGTCTCCCGGTTGTACCGGGCGCCGTGGCAGACCTCGCACGGGACGTAGACGTCCGGGAGGAAGTTCATCTCGATCTTGATGGTGCCGTCGCCCGCGCAGTTCTCGCAGCGGCCGCCCTTGACGTTGAAGGAGAAGCGGCCCGGCAGGTAGCCGCGGACCTTCGCCTCGGTGGTCTCGGCGAACAGCTTGCGGATGTGGTCGAAGACGCCGGTGTACGTCGCCGGGTTCGAGCGCGGGGTGCGGCCGATGGGCGACTGGTCGACGTGCACGACCTTGTCCACGAGGTCGTCGCCGTCCACGCGCGTGTGCCGGCCGGGGACGTTCCGCGCGCCGTTCAGCTCGCGGGCCAGGTGCGTGTACAGGATGTCGTTGACCAGCGTCGACTTGCCGGAGCCGGACACGCCCGTGACTGCCGTGAACACGCCCAGCGGGAAGGACACGTCGATGTCCTGGAGGTTGTTCTCCCGGGCGCCGTGCACGGTGAGCCGGCGAGACGGGTCCTGCGGGCGTCGGATGTCGGGCAGCGGGATCGACTTCCTGCCGGACAGGTACTGGCCGGTCTGCGACTCGTCGTTGGCGAGCAGCCCCTTCAGGGAGCCGCTGTGCACGACCTTGCCGCCGTGCTCGCCGGCGCCGGGGCCGATGTCGACCACCCAGTCGGCGACCTTGATGGTGTCCTCGTCGTGCTCGACGACGATGAGCGTGTTGCCCATGTCGCGCAGCCGGACCAGGGTCTCGATCAGCCGGTGATTGTCGCGCTGGTGGAGGCCGATCGACGGCTCGTCGAGGACGTACAGGACGCCGACGAGACCGGAGCCGATCTGGGTGGCCAGGCGGATGCGCTGGGCCTCGCCGCCGGAGAGGGTGCCGGCCGCGCGGTTCAGCGAGAGGTAGTCCAGGCCGACGTCGACCAGGAACCGCAGTCGCTCATTGACCTCCTTCAGCACCCGCTCGGCGATCTTCTTGTCGCGATCGTTGAGCTTGAGCTCGCCCAGGAACTCCGCGCAGTCGCTGATGGACATCGCGGAGACCTCGGCGATCGACTTCTCCATGATCGTGACCGCGAGGACGATCGGCTTGAGGCGGGTGCCCTGGCAGGTCGGGCAGGGCACCTCGCGCATGTAGCCCTCGAAGCGCTCGCGGCTGGCGTCGCTCTCGGACTCGCTGTGCCGGCGCTTGATGAACGGCACGGCGCCCTCGAAGGGCGTGGTGTACACGCGCTCGCGTCCGTACCGGTTGCGGTAGCGGACCTCGATCTGCGTCTTGTGGCCGTAGAGCAGGGCCTTCCTGGCGCGCTGCGGCAGCCCGGCGAACGGGATGTCGGTGCGGAAGCCCAGCGCGTCCGCGAGGGCGCCGATCAGACGGCCGAAGTAGTCCTTGGTGTGGCCGTGCGACCAGGGGTGGATGGCGCCCTCGTCGAGCGACTTGTCCTCGTCCGGGACGATCAGCTCCGGGTCGACCTCCATGCGCGTGCCGATGCCGGTGCACTCGGGGCAGGCGCCGAAGGGCGAGTTGAAGGAGAAGGAGCGGGGCTCCAGCTCCTCGAAGGACAGGTCGTCGTACGGGCAGTACAGGTGCTCCGAGTACATGCGCTCGCGCTCGGGGTCGTCCTCGGGGAGGTCGACGAAGTCGAGCACGACCATGCCGCCGGACAGGCCGAGCGCGGTCTCCACGGAGTCGGTGAGACGGCGCTTCGCGGTGTCCTTCACCGTGAGACGGTCGACGACCACCTCGATGGTGTGCTTCTCCTGCTTCTTCAGCGCCGGCGGGTCGGAGAGCTGGACGGTCTCGCCGTCCACGCGCGCGCGTGAGTAGCCCTTGGTCTGGAGGTCGGCGAAGAGGTCGACGAACTCGCCCTTGCGCTCGCGCACCAGCGGCGAGAGCACCTGGAAACGGCTCCCCTCCGGGAGCTCCAGGACCTTGTCCACGATGGCCTGCGGCGACTGGCGCGAGATCGGCCGGCCGCACTCGGGGCAGTGCGGCTTGCCGATGCGCGCGAAGAGCAGCCGCAGGTAGTCGTAGACCTCGGTGATGGTGCCGACCGTCGAGCGCGGGTTGCGCGAGGTCGACTTCTGGTCGATGGACACCGCCGGGGACAGGCCCTCGATGAAGTCCACGTCCGGCTTGTCCATCTGCCCGAGGAACTGGCGGGCGTACGAGGAGAGCGACTCCACGTAGCGCCGCTGGCCCTCGGCGAAGATCGTGTCGAAGGCCAGGGAGGACTTGCCCGACCCGGACAGGCCCGTGAAGACGATGAGCGAGTCACGAGGCAGGTCGAGCGAGACATTCTTGAGGTTGTGCTCGCGCGCGCCACGGACGATGAGACGGTCGGCCACAGCCGGTCCGCACCTTTCTTGAGAGAAGTGACAGGGGCAGGGCCCCGTGCTTCTTCAGACTAGGGGGAGCCACTGACAACGCCGGTCGGATTCCTGGATGCATCAACAATCCCGGACCATCCAGCATGCCCGACGCCGCCACCGACGATATAGCACGCGCATTCGATTTACGGAGCTCGTGCGAAACCTTCACCCGAAGGTGTGGCGGGGCTACTGTCAGCCCCATGATTGATCACGCTCATGACCTGGCGTCTGTACACGAAGCGACCGAACGGCTCCTCACCGCAGTCGCCGTACTGGACAACGCGGCCGGCGTGCGACCGTCACGGCTGCCGGGCTGGACGGTCGGCCATGTCCTGGCCCACCTCGCCCGTAACGCGGAGGCGCTCGCCAACGTCCTGGACGGACGTCCCATGTACGCCTCCGCCGAGGCACGGGACGCCGACATCGAGCGTGACGCACCGCGCGCGCTCGGCGTACAGCTCGACGACCTGCGCGAGAGCCACGCCGGATTCCGGGCCCGGGCGGCCGAGCCCGCGGACTGGACGCGCACGGTGGAGCTGCGCAACGGGGTCACCGACAGCGCGGCCCAGGTGCCGTTCCGCCGCTGGGCCGAGGTCGAGCTGCACCATGTCGACCTCGGGATCGGGTACGAGCTGGAGGACCTGCCGGAGGAGTTCACGGAGCGGGAGATCGACTTTCTCGCGGAACGCTTCGGCGGGCACCAGGAGATCCCGTCGACCGGTCTGCGCAGCGACAGCGGCCGGGTCTGGACGACGGGCGGCGGCGCGCCAGGGGGTCCGGTGGCCGTCGAGGGGTCCGCCGCCGACCTGCTGGGCTGGCTCGCCGGCCGCCGCGACGGCTCGGCCCTGGTCGTGAAGGGCGGCGCCCTGCCCGCGCTTCCGCCGCTGTAGCGCGCGTGCAGCGCACGGCACATCGGCGCCCACTCCCCGCTATAGGCTGATCGCCATGACGTACAGCGGAGAGGTGACGGTCGGCGGACCGGCGGACGTGCACGAGCTCAAGGACCTGATGATCACCAAGATCGCGGTCGGGCCGATGGACAACAACGCCTATCTGCTGCGCTGCCGCGCCACCGACGAGCAACTGCTGATCGACGCGGCCAACGACGCGGAGACACTCCTCGGCATGATCGGTGACGACGGCATCGCGTCCGTCGTCACCACGCATCAGCACGGCGACCACTGGCAGGCGCTGGCCGAGGTCGTCGCCGCCACCGGTGCGCGGACGTACGCGGGCCGGGAGGACGCCCCGGGCATCCCGGTCACCACCGACGTCCTCGTCGGCGACGGCGACGTGATCCGGGTCGGCCGTGTCGAACTGACCGCCCGCCATCTGGTCGGCCACACCCCGGGCTCCATCGCCCTGGTCTACGACGACCCGCACGGCCATCCGCACGTCTTCACCGGGGACTGTCTCTTCCCTGGCGGCGTCGGCAACACGCGCAAGGACCCGAAGGCCTTCGCCAGCCTGATCCACGACGTGGAGACGAGGATCTTCGACGTCCTGCCGGACGAGACCTGGGTGTACCCGGGGCACGGCAACGACACCACGCTGGGCACGGAGCGCCCGCACCTGCCGGAGTGGCACGCGCGCGGGTGGTGAGCGCGGGCGCGAATGATGAGCACAGGCGTGGGTGGTGAGCGCAGGCGCGCGTGCCTTCACGCGCGCCCCGTGTGAACGGTTCGCACGCGCCGGCCTCCAGCGCACGCTCCCCGCGCGCGCCGTCACGCAGTCAACTGGTGGCAGCCCCGCACAGGATGACGGCTCCTGCGCGGTACGGGCCGCCGGTCCTCATTCCCCGCCCTCGACCGGCGGCCCCGGCCTGTCCGCTCCCCCCCCCCCCCCGCGCGTGCCGTTCACAAGACCGCAACACCCGTTCCCAGCATGCGGACAGATACCCACTTGACCTGGACAAACACGGCGTTCGCTGTCACTCTCCCGCCATGCACCCTGCCCCGAGCGCGCTGCGTCGCGCTGCCGCCGCCGCCACCATAGCCCTGCTCGCCACCGCCGTCGGCTGTGCTCCGCAGCCGGAGGAGAAGGCGTCCGGCACGTCCTCCTCGTCGGCCGGAACCACCTGCGCCAAGGGCGAACTGGCCACCAAGACCTCCGGCAAGCTGACGATCGCGACGGACGAACCGGCGTACGAGCCGTGGTTCAAGGACGACAAGCCGGCCAACGGCAAGGGCTTCGAGTCGGCGGTCGCTTATGCCGTGGCGAAGCAGCTGGGGTACGACCAGAGCGCGGTCGTCTGGCAGAGCGTGCCGTTCAACAAGGCGTTCGCGCCCGGTGTGAAGACCTTCGACTTCGACATCAACCAGGTGTCCATCAGCACCGAGCGCAAGAAGGCCGTGAACTTCTCGTCCGGCTACTACGACGTGCGCCAGGCGGTCATCGCGCTCAAGGGCAGCAAGGCCGCGAAGGCGACGAGCATCGCGGATCTCAAGGGCCTCAAGCTGGGCGCCCAGGTCGGCACGACCAGCCTCGACTACATCACCGACGTGGTGAAGCCGTCGCAGGAGCCCGCCGTGTACGCCAAGAACGACCAGGCCAAGTCGGCGCTGAAGAACGGCCAGGTCGACGCGATCGTCACCGACCTGCCGACCGCCTTCTACATCACGGCGGCCGAGGTGACGGACGCGAAGATCGTGGGTCAGTTCGAGAACCAGGGCGGCACGCCCGAGCAGTTCGGCCTGGTCCTCGACAAGGGCAGTGCGCTCACCTCGTGCGTGAGCGGCGCGGTCGACGCGCTGCGCAAGGACGGCACGCTGGCGAAGCTGGAGAAGCAGTGGCTCTCCGACGCCGTCGACGCCCCGGTGCTCAAGTGACCGTCACGAAGGACGAGTCCGGCCAGGAGGACGCGGACGACAAGGGTGACATGTCGGCCGGCGCCCCGCAGGGCGCCCCCGACGACGGCTACACCCCGTCCGCACGACGGCTGGAGCGGGAGCGCTACCGGCGTACCCGCGCCCGCCGCGCCACCGCGATCGCCGCGCTCTCGACGCTGGTCACGGCGGCCGTGCTCTACCTGGTCGTGGTCAGCGCGCCCGGCTGGCCGCGCACCAAGGAGACCTTCTTCAACGGGCAGTACGCGCGCGAGGCGTTGCCGAAGGTCCTCGAGGGGCTGTGGCTGAACGTCCGGCTCCTGGTCGTCTGCGGTGCCGCCGTACTGGTCCTCGGCATGCTGATCGCCATCGCGCGCACGCTGCGCGGACCGGTGTTCTTCCCGCTGCGGGCGCTGGCGGCCGCGTACACCGACTTCTTCCGCGGGCTGCCACTGATCATCAACCTGATGATCGTGGTCCTGGGGGTCCCGGCGCTGCGGCTCCAGGGCGTCACGGTGGACCCGGTGCTGCTGGGCGGTACGGCGCTGACGCTGACGTACTCCGCTTACGTCGCCGAGGTGTTCCGCGCCGGCATCGAGTCCGTCCACCCCTCGCAGCGCGCGGCGGCCCGCTCGCTCGGCCTCACCAACCGGCAGGCGCTCCGCTACGTCGTACTCCCCCAGGCGGTACGGCGCCAGGTGCCGCCGCTGCTGAACGACCTGGTGTCGCTCCAGAAGGACACCGGTCTGGTGTCGATCGGCGGCGCGATCGACGCCGTACGGGCGGCGGACATCATCGTCGGCCGCAGCCTCAACTACACGCCGTACATCATCGCGGGGCTGGTCTTCGTCGCGCTGACCATCCCGATGACCCGCTTCACGGACTGGGTGACGGCCCGCATGGACCGGCAGCGCGCCCAGGGAGGATCCATATGAGCGACGCGCCTGTCCTGCGCATGGAGTCCGTCCGCAAGGCGTTCGGGGATTCCGTCGTACTGCGGGACGTCGACCTGGAGGTCGCCCCGCACACGGTGACGGCGCTGATCGGCGCCTCCGGGTCCGGCAAGTCGACGTTGCTGCGCTGCGCCAACCTCCTGGAGGAGATCGACGACGGCGCGATCTGGCTGGACGGCGAGGAGATCACCGACCCGCGCGCCGACCAGGACGCGGTGCGCCGCCGTATCGGGGTGGTCTTCCAGGCGTACAACCTCTTCCCGCACATGACCGTGCTGGACAACATCACCCTGGCGCCGCGGCGGGTGCACGGCGCCTCCCGCACGGAGGCCGAGGAGCGGGCCAGGGAGCTGCTGGAGCGCCTCGGACTGGGCGACAAGGCGGGTGCCTACCCCGACCGGCTGAGCGGCGGTCAGCAGCAGCGGGTGGCGATCGTGCGCGCCCTGGCGGTGCGGCCCCGGCTGCTGCTGCTCGACGAGATCACCGCCGCCCTCGACCCGGAACTGGTGGGCGAGGTGCTCACCGTGGTCCGTGATCTGAAGGGCGAGGGAATGACCATGGTGCTGGCGACGCACGAGATGGGCTTCGCCCGGGACGTCGCCGACCAGATCTGCTTCCTCGACGGCGGCGTCGTACTCGAACACGGCACGGCCGAGCAGGTGTTCGGCGACCCGCAGCAGGAGCGCACCCGGCGTTTCCTGCGGCGGATCGTGGAGGCCGGACGGCTCTGAGGCGCTACGCGTCCGCGGTCGCGGCGCCGACCAGCGCCGCCACCCGCTCCACGCCGAACACATAGCCCTGCACGCCGCATCCGGCGATCACTCCGTCGGCGCGCAGGGAGACGTAGGAGTGGTGCCGGAACGACTCGCGCTTGTGAATGTTGGAGATGTGGACCTCCAACACGGGCAGCCCGTCACAGGTGTTGAGGGCATCCAGGATCGCGACCGAGGTGTGCGAGTAGGCGCCCGGGTTGATGACGATCCCGCAGTGGTTGAGGCGTGCCTCGTGGATCCAGTCGACCAGTTCGCCCTCGTGGTTGGACTGCCGGAAGTCCACCGAGCCGCCGTGCGCGGCCGCCGCCTTGACGCACAGGGCCTCGACGTCGGCGAGTGTGTCGGAGCCGTAGATCTCGGGCTGGCGCTGACCGAGCAGGTTCAGGTTGGGCCCGTTGAGGATCATGATCGGGGCGTTGGCCAGGGTGCGGGGCACGATTCCTCCGGTCCGTGGGAAATCCATGGGAAAGGCGAACGGCCCGGGAAGGACCGCTGCTCAGTCCGGTGTATCACGGTGCGCGGCGGCTCCCGTGCGGGGCGTCTCACCTCCGTGCGCCCCCGTAACTCTCGATCACCCTGGGTAGTTGACGGAGCATGCATGATGCACGCACCGTAAGGGCCCCCTCGATGCTGCGGCTGGCGGCCGCCTCGCTCGCCGGGACCGCGATCGAGTTCTACGACTTCTTCGCCTACGGGACGGCCGCGGCGCTCGTCCTGGGACCGTTGTTCTTCCCGACGTTCTCGCCGCTCGCCGGGACGCTGGCGGCGTTCGGGACGTTCGGTGTGGGGTTCGTGGCCCGGCCGCTGGGCTCGGTGCTGTTCGGGCACCTCGGGGACCGGCGCGGCCGGCGTCCGGTCCTCGTCGCGTCCCTGCTGCTGACCGGTGCCTCGACGGTCGCCGTCGGGTGCGTGCCGACGTACGGCTCGATCGGCACGGCCGCTCCCGTACTGCTGCTGGTGCTGCGCTTCCTGCAGGGGCTGGGGGTCGGCGGGGAGTGGGGCGGAGCAGTCCTGCTGACCGCGGAGCACGCGCCCGCCGGACGGCGCGCCCTGTGGTCGAGCTTTCCGCAGATCGGTCCGGCCATCGGCTTTCTCCTCGCCAACGGCGTGATGCTGGCCCTGTCGGCGTCCCTGACGGACGCCCAGTTCGCGCAGTGGGGTTGGCGGGTGCCGTTCTGGGCGGCCGGGGCGCTGGCGCTGGGCGGGCTGTGGCTGCGTTCGTCACTCGCCGAGAGTCCGCAGTTCCTGGAGATCGACGATCCCGCGCGCATGCCGTTCGCCGAGGTCGTACGGCACCACTGGCGGCTGGTGCTGCTGACTGCGGGGGCGCTCGCGATCGGGTACGCGGTGTTCTACGCGGTGACGACCTGGTCGCTGGCGTACGGGACGGAGCGGCTCGGGGTGAGCCGTACCGTCATGCTGACCTGCATCATGGCCGCCGTAGTGGTGAAGGGGTCGCTCACGCCCGTGATGGCCCTGCTGGGCGACCGCTACGGGCGGAAGCCGCTGTGCCTGGCGGGGTGCACGGCCTCGGCGCTGTGGATGTTCCCGATGGTCGCGCTGCTCGCCACCGGTCAGCCGCTGCTCATGTTCCTCGGGTTCACCGGTGCCCTGGTCGCCTTCATCACCATGTTCGCGGTGATCGCCGCCTATCTGCCGGAGCTCTACGAGCCCCGGGTGCGTTGCACCGGTGCCGCCGTCGGCTACAACCTCGGCGGGGTCCTCGGGGGCGCGCTGACGCCGATCGTGGCGACGGCGCTGGCGGAGCACAGTGGCCGTGTGCCGTGGGCCGTGGGGGCGTATCTGACCGCGATCGCGCTGCTGAGCCTGGGGTGCTTCGCGCTGCTGCCGGAGACGCGTCCGGTGCCGGTGGCGGTGGTCGAGCCGGTCGCCGGGTGAGGGCTTCCGGACCGGCTACGGGTTGATCGCCAGTTCCAGGTAGGCGGCGAACAGCACCAGGTGGACGCCGCCCTGCAGCGGTGTGGCCCGGCCCGGCACCACGGTCAGGGAGCTGACCACCACGGTCAGCGCGAGCAGCAGCATGTGGGTGGCGCTCAGGCCGAGGACGAGGGGGCCGGAGAGCCAGACGGAGGCGAGGGCCACAGCGGGGATGGTCAGGCCGATGCTGGCCATGGCCGAACCGAGCGCCAGGTTGAGGCTGGTCTGCACGCGGTCACGGCGGGCCGAGCGCAGGGCGGCGATGGTCTCGGGGAGCAGCACCAGCAGGGCGATGACCACACCGACGACGGCCTGGTGCAGTCCGGCCGCCGCGACACCGGACTCGATCGTCGGCGACACGCCCTTGGCCAGTCCGACGACCCCGACGAGAGCGAGCCCCAGCAGGCCGAGGCTGGTCCAGGCGGCGCGCGCGGTCGGGGCCGCGGCGTGGTCGTCGGCGGTGATCACCTCGCCCTGCCGGGTGATCGGCAGGAAGTAGTCGCGGTGCCGCACGGTCTGGGTCGCCACGAACAGGCCGTACAGGATCAGTGACGACAGGGCCGCGAACGTCAGTTGCACGCCGGAGAACTCCGGGCCCGGTCTGCTGGTGGTGAAGGTCGGCAGCACCAGGCTGAGCGTTGCCAGGGTGGCCACGGTCGCCAGCGCGGCGCCGGTGCCCTCGGGGTTGAAGACCGCGGTGCCGTGGCGGAGCGAGGCGACGAGGAGACAGAGGCCGACGATGCCGTTGCAGGTGATCATCACGGCGGCGAAGACGGTGTCCCGGGCCAGGGTGGAGCTCTTGGGGCCGCCGTCGGCCATGAGGGTGACGATCAGGGCGACTTCGATGATCGTGACGGCGATGGCGAGGACCAGCGAGCCGAAGGGTTCGCCGACCCGGTGGGCCACGACCTCGGCGTGGTGGACCGCGGCGAGGACCGATCCGGCGAGGACCACGGTCACCAGCGCGACGACCGTGCCGGGCAGACTGCGGCCCCAGGTGAACAGGAGCAGGACGACCGCGAGCACCGGCACGAGGAGCGTCCACTGGGTGGTGAGCGACCTGAGCCGAGTGATCATGCAGCGATGGTGGCAGAGGCGTTGAGGCTTCGCATTCCGGTCCTTTCTGGCTCCGGGGGCCCGCCGCCGGTGCGGCACGGCCCCCGGCTCGTACGGGTGCGGGCGGGCGGTTACGTGAAGTCGGTCAGGTCCACGACGTCACAGTCGGTGAAGGACGGCGGCCGGGTGCACAGGGCGGCCATCTGCTCGGCGAACTTGCTCGTCTCGGGGTCGCTGCTGTTCTGCATGGCCTCCTCGTAGGAGTTGAACTCGATCACGCCGAGGTAGTGGCCGGGCCGGCTCCGGTCCCTGAGGATCAGGCGGCGCGTCGGGCTGTTCTCACGGCCGACGAGCCGGCTGCCCATCTCGTCGGCGAGGGCCTTCATCTCGTCGATGCGGTCGGTCTCGAAGTCGATGATCTGGACGAATGTCACGGTTGCCTCCACCGGGCGGCGGCGCCCCCGGACCGGGGACGTTCCGCCACCCAACGAAGCAGCCTGAGAGGTGGGTCGGCAATGCGCTTCGCACCACTGCGCGGGGTGGTTGTTCCTACGTCCGACGTGGTCAGACGTCGATGCTGTCCTTCGGAGCGCCTTCGCTCCGAGCCTGCGCCGCCTCGGCCGCCGCCTGCTTCCCGGAGGCCCGCAGGCTGGTGATCGTGGTGACGATCAGGACCGCGCAGATCACGCCGAGCGAGACCGGGATGCTGATCTCCGGGACATGGACGCCGGACTCGTGCAGCGCGTGCAGCACCAGCTTGACGCCGATGAAGCCGAGGATGATCGACAGACCGTAGGACAGGTGGACCAGCTTCCTCAGCAGTCCGCCGATGAGGAAGTACAGCTGCCGCAGGCCCATCAGCGCGAAGGCGTTGGCCGTGAAGACGATGTACGGGTCCTGCGTCAGGCCGAAGATCGCGGGGATGGAGTCCAGCGCGAACAGCACGTCCGTCGTACCGATCGCGAGCATCACGACCAGCATCGGGGTCATGACCCGCTTGCCGTTCTGCTGGATCCACAGCTTGGTGCCGTGGTAGCGGTCGGCCACGCCGAACCTGTGCTCCGCGGCCTTGAGCAGCTTGTTCTCCTCGAACTCCGCATCCTCCTCGTCGGCCCGGGCCTCCTGGATCAGCTTCCAGGCGGTCCAGATCAGGAAGGCACCGAAGAGGTAGAAGACCCACGAGAAGCTGGCGAGGATCGCGGCGCCCGCGGCGATGAAGACGGCCCGCAGTACCAGGGCTATGAGGACACCGACGAGCAGCACCCGCTGCTGGTACTGCGAGGGCACGGCGAACTTCGCCATGATCAGGACGAAGACGAAGAGGTTGTCGACACTCAGCGACTTCTCGGTGATGAAGCCCGCGAAGAACTCGCCGGCGGGCTGGCCGCCGCCGAAGACGAGCAGGCCGAGGCCGAAGAGTCCGGCCAGGGCGATCCAGACCACGGTCCAGATGCCGGCTTCCTTCACGGATACGTCATGCGGCTTGCGGCCGATGAAGAAGTCGACCGCGATCAGGGCGGCCAGACCCAGGATGGTAAGGACCCACAGGGTCACGGATACATCCACTGTTTCCTCCGGTTAGTGAACGGCAAAGATTCGGCGTTGCGCTACCGGAGGTCTCTTCCATCCGGGACGGGCCGACGCCCCGGGATCCGATCGGATCCGCATTGACGGGTACGTCGCAGCAGACAGGGAGTACTCCCCTCCGTACGGAAAACACTACCCCAATCACCAAGGGAAGGTAAAGTGCTTGGCAAAATAAAGACCAAATCACCTGGTCGGAGACCTTTACATACGCTTGGCACGGGCTGCCGCGAGCTGGGTGAGCACCTGCTGGAGCACATGGCTGCCTGGTGGTACGAGGCAGGGCTCGTAGGTCCAGGCATGCCCCACCCACGGGTCGGCCAGGTGATCGTCCGGTACCGGGGTGAGTCGCATCAGTGAACGCCACAGCGGATCGAGCAACGGGCCGTAGGCGGCGGCGTCCTCACGATCGGCGACCAGGAGGAGATGGACGCCGACGTCCGGACCTTCGTCCGCGAGATAGCGCAGCTGGTTGACGGCCCGGTCGTCGAAGGCGTGCGGGAAGTCGTTCACGATCAGCAGCTGCCGCGAGGGGTCCAGACCGGGCGGCAGCGCGTCGGACGCACCACCGCGCACCGCCATCTGCACCAGGTCGACGCGCTCGGTGAGCCGCCCCAGCGTGCCCGCCACACCGGCGGCACCCGTCGCGGGCGGCGCGTCCAGCGCACCGGCACCCGTCAGCGGGGCGAGCGCGGACGCGCCGGCACCGGCCGGATCGATGACCTGCACGCCGAACTCCCCTGCCGGATGGACCGCGAGCAGCCGGGCCGCGAGCGCCATCGCCGTACGCAGGGCGAGGTCCCGCAGCTCACCCGCCTCCTCGTACGGAGACCCGTCGGGCACACCGCTGTCGATCCACAGGCCCCGCTCCAGGGGCAGCCGGACCAGCATCGGGATGCGCAGCGGGGCGCTCTCCGGGAGGTGGAGGTCGCCCAGCCGGATGGCCATCGGCGGCTCCGCCGGCACCCGGTAGCCGTGCCAGACCGGGTTGTCCCAGCGGGCGTACGCCGGTGGCAGCGCGGGCTCGACGACCTCGGACTCGGCGGAGAGCTGGGCGAGGTCCCGGTCGAGGGCCGCCCTGGCCTGGTCGACCAGCTGGGCCTGCCGGGCCTGGGCGGCCTCGCGAGCGGCGTCGCCCGCCGAGCCCAGTCGGCTGCGCGGGTCGGAGAGGACCTGGTCGAGCTCCTTCTCCATGCGCGACTCGGCGAAGTCGAGAGCGCTGCGACAGGCGGCGGTGGAGCGGGCCAGGTCCTCGAACATGCCCCAGACCTGGTTGTAGAGCCGCTCGTCCATGGACCAGCCGACCGCGTCACCGGCGACAGGCGGCGCCGGCCCGTCCGCCGGGGTGGGAGCCTCGGGGGCCGGGGGCGCGGACGCCTGGCGGCGCTTCGGATGCGTGTAGTCGATGGGGCCGCCGGTGGGTGTGGCGGCCGCCGGGACGCCCGAACCGACGGCGTCCGAGGGCCCGCCCGGTCCGCCGGAGGCCGAGGCCCCGCCCGGTCCGCCGGAGGCCGGGAGCCGGTCCGATTCGCCGGAAGCCGGGGGCCGGCCGCCGTCGGGCGCCGGGGTCATCCCGGCGGGTCCCTCGGAAGGGGCAGGCCGGCCGGCGCTGTCGCCGGGGGCCTGGACGTCGTACGGAGACCCGGCGGCGGGGGCGGTGCCCCGCGGGTCGGGGCCGGTGACGGAGCCGGCCGTACGACGGGAGCGGTCGGTGTCAGTGGTGCGCGCCGGGACCGAGCGGGCCAGGCCGCGCGCCACCGCGTCCTCGATCGCGCGGGCGAGTTCGGCAGCCTGGGGCAGGCCCTGGTCGGCGAGGAGCGCCGTGAGGCCGTCCGCGTAGCCCTGGCCCACCGCACGGATCTTCCAGACGGCCTGGCGGCGGTAGAGCTCAAGGGCGACGACCGCCGACTCGGCATCCAGGCCGGTGAGGGTGTAGCCGGCGACCTCGGCGCCGTCGAGGCCGGTGACCGCGGCACGCGGTGCGGCGAGGGCGCCGAAGCGGAGCGGACCGCCGGGCGCGGCGGGCAGGGCGATCAGGACGCTGACCCGGTGCACGGTCTCGGGCATGGCGTCGAGGTCCACGGCGAGCCGGTGTTCGGCGGCCGCCTGCCGGGAGACCTCGATCCCGGGCAGTGTGGGCGCGCCCGGATGGGCCACCCCGTCGGCGTCCCGTACCCGGCCGCTCTCGTCCGCGAGGGTGGCCCCGGCCACGACCGGCCTGTCGGCCGAGATCCGGATCTCGATCCGGTTCCGCGAGAGCGGATGGTTCTGCCCACGCACCAGCTCGGCCGTCATTGCCCATGTCCCCCTGTGTGTCGTGTCCTCGGGTGCCGCCGGGCCGCTGCTAGAGGATCGGCACGATCGACGGCACCAGGTCCTGGAAGGTGCGGCCCCTGGCCGGGACGCCCAGGGCCGTCATCGTCCAGCCGGATCCCGACCGGTGCACCTTCGCCATGATCTGGGCGGTGTACTCGCCGCCGCCGTCCAGCGTGTAGCGGGCGAGTTCCTGGCCGGTGGTCTCGTCGACCAGCCGGCAGAAGGCGTTCTGCACTTCCTGGAAGGTCTGGCCGGTGAAGGAGTTGACGGTGAAGATGATCTGGTCGACATGGACCGGGACGCGCGCGAGGTCGACGAGGATGGCCTCGTCGTCGCCGCCCTGGCCCGCGCCGCCGACGAGGTTGTCGCCCGTGTGACGGACCGAGCCGTCGTCGCTCACCAGGTGCCGGAAGAACACGACGTCGACAGGCTGCTTGTCGGCGAACAGCACCGCCGAGGCGTCCAGGTCGATCTCACGGGTGCGCGAACCGAACAGCCCGCGCCGGGGCGCCGCCTTCCAACCAAGACCCATGCGGACCGCGCTCAGGGAGCCGCCGTCCTTCTTCTCCAGGCTGATGGCCTGACCCTTGGTCATGTTGACGGTCACGGCTGCTTCCCCTCGTCGGATGTCCCCGGTTGCCGCGAAGTGCGCGGTTGCCCGAAACCCTATGCAGCGCCACTGACAGCGCCGAACCCCGGCCCGCGCTTTGTGTCGGTCTTGCAACACTTCGCGCCCTTGCCGGGGTCCGGCGGCAACCCGGTGGTCAGGCCAGGCCCGCCTCCCTCATCTGGCGCAGTTCCTTCTTCATCTCGGAGACCTCGTCGCGCAGCCGGGCCGCGATCTCGAACTGCAGATCCGCGGCGGCGGCACGCATACGGTCCGTCATCTCCTCGATCTGCTCGGCGAGTTCGGCCGCCGGACGATCGGTGGGCACCGCTTCCTTCGCCCTGCCCTTGCCGGCCTTCGCGCCCTTGGCCGCCTTGTCACCCAGGGACGGAACGGGAGCCTTGGCGCCCTTGCCGTCCTTCAGCTTGCGGTAGCCCGAGCCGAGCAGCTGTTCGGTGTCGACCTCTTCGCGGGCGATCTGGGCGACGATGTCGTTGATCTTCTTGCGCAGCGGCTGCGGATCGATGCCGTTCGCCGTGTTGTAGGCGACCTGCTTCTCCCGGCGCCGGTTGGTCTCGTCGATGGCCCTCTCCATCGCCGGGGTGATCTTGTCGGCGTACATGTGGACCTCGCCGGAGACATTGCGCGCCGCGCGACCGATGGTCTGGATCAGCGAGGTGCCGGAGCGCAGGAAGCCCTCCTTGTCGGCGTCGAGGATCGCCACCAGGGACACCTCGGGCAGGTCGAGGCCCTCGCGCAGGAGGTTGATGCCGACCAGGACGTCGTACTCGCCGGAGCGCAGCTCGCGCAGCAGCTCGACGCGGCGCAGGGTGTCGACGTCGCTGTGCAGATAGCGCACCTGGATGCCGAGCTCCAGGAAGTAGTCGGTGAGGTCCTCGGCCATCTTCTTGGTGAGCGTGGTGACCAGGACACGCTCGTCCTTCTCGGTGCGCTTGCGGATCTCGTGCACCAGGTCGTCGATCTGGCCCTCGGTGGGCTTGACGACGACCTCCGGGTCGACGAGGCCGGTGGGGCGGATGATCTGCTCGACGACGCCGTCTCCACGGGAGAGCTCGTATGTGCCGGGGGTCGCCGACAGATACACGGCCTGTCCGATCCGCTCCTGGAACTCCTCCCACTTCAGGGGGCGGTTGTCCAGGGCGGAGGGCAGCCGGAAGCCGTGGTCCACGAGGGTGCGCTTGCGGGAGGCGTCGCCCTCGTACATGGCGCCGATCTGCGGCACGGTGACATGCGACTCGTCGATGACGAGCAGGAAGTCGTCCGGGAAGTAGTCGAGCAGGGTGTTCGGCGGCGAGCCGGGCAGGCGGCCGTCGAAGTGCATCGAGTAGTTCTCCACACCGGAGCAGGAGCCGATCTGGCGCAGCATCTCGATGTCGTACGTGGTGCGCATGCGCAGCCGCTGCGCCTCCAGGAGCTTGCCCTGCTTCTCCAGCTCCGCCAGGCGCTCCCCCAGTTCTTTCTCGATGTCGTTGACGGCCCGCTCCATGCGCTCGGGGCCGGCGACGTAGTGGGAGGCCGGGAAGACGTACAGCTGCCGGTCGTCGCTGATGATCTCGCCGGTGAGCGGGTGCAGCGTGGACAGCGCCTCGATCTCGTCGCCGAACATCTCGATCCGAACAGCGAGCTCCTCGTAGACGGGGAAGATCTCGATGGTGTCGCCGCGGACGCGGAAGGTACCGCGGGTGAACGCCATGTCGTTGCGCGTGTACTGGATGTCCACGAAGCGGCGCAGCAGGTCGTCGCGGTCGATCTCGTCGCCGACGCGCAGCGGGACCATCCGGTCGACGTACTCCTGCGGGGTACCGAGGCCGTAGATGCAGGAGACCGAGGCGACCACGATCACGTCGCGCCGGGTGAGGAGCGAGTTGGTCGCGGAGTGGCGCAGCCGCTCGACCTCCTCGTTGATCGAGGAGTCCTTCTCGATGTAGGTGTCCGACTGCGGGACGTACGCCTCGGGCTGATAGTAGTCGTAGTACGAGACGAAGTATTCGACCGCGTTGTTCGGGAGGAGCTCGCGGAACTCGTTGGCCAGCTGGGCTGCCAGCGTCTTGTTCGGCGCCATCACCAGGGTGGGGCGCTGGAGCTTCTCGATCATCCACGCGGTGGTGGCGGACTTGCCGGTGCCGGTCGCACCGAGGAGGACGACGTCCTTTTCGCCGCCTTCGATGCGCTTGGCCAGCTCGGCGATGGCCGCCGGCTGGTCGCCGCTGGGCTGGTACGGGCTGACGACCTCGAAGGGCGCCACCGTGCGTTCGATGTGGGAAACGGGCCGCATGGTCTCCACCGTACGACCCCGGACTGACAACCGGTTCTGATCAGCGGTTCTGCGGGGTGCGCGAGCTGTGGTGGCTCTGCTGGCGGCCGACGCGGAGCTGCGGGCGGCGACCCGGGTGGTGGCTGACCTCGCCGGCCGGGACGCCCGGCTTGTGCTCCACGCGGAGCCGGTCGGGCTTGCCCGTGACCATCAGCGGGTCGAAGATCACCACGACCGCGGCGAGGCAGAGGAAGGCCAGCGGGCCGATCAGCATGGGGGCGAGCAGGGAGGCGGGCGAGTCGCCCGGGGACGTCACGCCGGCGCTGTGCAGGTGGACGGTGAGGGCGGCCATGCCGGTGTAGTGCATGCCGCTGACGGCGAGTCCCATGACGAGGCTCGCTCCGACGCTCCACAGGAAGCCGCGGACCTGCCCGGCCGCCCACAGGGCCGAGGTGGCGGCCACGACCCCTATCACGACCGACGCGGCCACCGTGAACGTGTTGTACTCCAGCGTTCCGTTGAGGCGCAGGCCGGCCATGCCGAGGTAGTGCATCGAGGCGATGCCCAGACCGGTGATGGTGCCGCCCGTGAAGAGCGCGGTTCCGGTGGCGCCCCGGTAGCCGACTATGAAGATCCCGACGCTCACCATGACGATGGCGAGGCCGAGGCTCGCATAGGTGAGGGGCTTGTCGTAGTGGATCGGCGTCTCCTTGACGCTGAACCCCATCATGGCGACGAAGTGCATGGTCCATATGCCGGAGCCGATCGCCGCAGAGCCGAGGGCGAGCCAGGCGGGCCGCCAGGAGTGCGCCACCAGCATCGCCCGGGTCGTGCAGCGCAGCCCGAGGGCGCCACCGAGGCAGGCCATCAGATAGGCCACCAGCGGGGTGACGACCCCATAGCTGAATCCGTCGACCGTGCCCTGCATGCGCGGCTGCCCTTCACCCTTTGCGACCCGGAATATATGCAATGCGCCCCCGTCCCAGGACCGCCCGAGCGGCCAGGGTTGACGCAGAGAGTATGACCCGCGCCGGAATGGTCGAACGATTTTCCGGCAAAGAAACACGCCCTTGCCGCAGTTGTGCGGCAACGGTGAGCGGCCTTGGGTAACTCCATTCAATCTGTGGCCATCCCGTACCCGACCACTGTTGACTCACTGCTGTCACTCTTGTGCTGTCCGTAGTCACTCGACGCGAGGAGTACGCATGCACGCGCGCGCAGTCGCCGCCACGGCCACCGCGCTGCTGGGAGCGTCCGCCCTCTTGAGCCCCGTCCCCGCCGCCCGGGCCGGCGACGCCGCCGAGCCCGCGGTGCTCGCGCACCGGGGTGCCTCCGCCTACGCCCCGGAGAACACGCTGGCCGCCATCGACAAGGCGGCCGCACTGGGCTTCACCTGGGTCGAGAACGACGTCCAGCGCACCAAGGACGGCCGACTCGTCGTCATCCACGACGACAGCCTCCAGCGCACCACCGACGTCGAACAGGTCTTTCCCGGCCGGGCGCCCTGGAAGGTGAAGGACTTCACCGCGGCCGAGATCGCCCGGCTGGACGCGGGCAGCTGGTTCTCCCGTTCGTACAGAGGCACACGCGTGCCGACGCTGGCGCAATACATGCGCCGGGTCGAGCACAACCACGAGAGACTGCTCCTGGAGATCAAGAACCCGGAGCTGTACCCCGGCATCGAGCAGCAGATCCTGAAGCTGCTGGGTGACGAGGGCTGGCTGGACCGCCGACACCTGGGCCGGCTCGTCGTGCAGAGTTTCAGCGCGGACAGCCTGCGCATCGTGCACGATCTCCGGCCCGGCGTGACCACCGGCTACCTCGGCACACCGTCCGTGGCGTCCCTGCACCGGTACGCGGGCTTCGCCGACCTGATCAACCCCTCGGTGGACTCGATCTCCGTCGGCTATGTGAACACCGTGCACTCGGTCGACGGGCCGCACGGCAGGCGGCTGCGCGTCTTCACCTGGACGGTGAACGACGCCGTCACGACCTGGAAGGCCGTCGGCTACGGCGTGGACGGCATCATCACCAACAGACCCGACGTGGTGCGGGCCGCGCTGCGGGCGAGCTGAGCGCGGCCGGGCGGCGGGCGTTGTCAGTGGCGGGCCGTACGGTGGGACGCATGGACAGCGAAGGGCAGTACGGGCAGCGGGTGGTGTGGGCCGTCGTGGGCACCGACATCGGTCCGCTGCTGCTCGCGGCGACCGGCAGTGGCCTGGTCAACGTGGTGTTCCACGCGACCGAGGCGGTACGGGAGCGGACGGTGGAGCGGCTGGCGGCCCGGCTGGGCACCGAGCCCGTCGAGGATCCCGCGGAGCCGGTGCTGGCCGAGGCGATATCCCAGCTGCGGGCGTACTTCGCGGGCCGGCGGCAGGACTTCGACCTGCCGCTGGACTGGTCGCTGATCTCCGGTTTCAACCGGCAGGTGCTGCGCGAACTGGCCGCCGGAGTCCCGTACGGCACGGTGGTCGGGTACGGCGATCTGGCGGGGCGGGTCGGGCAGCCCGGCGCGGCGCAGGCGGTGGGCGCGGCGATGGGCGCCAATCCGCTGCCGGTCGTCGTGCCCTGTCACCGGGTGGTGGAGAGCGACGGCGGGATCGGCGGGTTCGGAGGCGGTCTGGAGACCAAGCGGAAGCTGCTCGCCCTTGAGGGTGTGCTGCCCGAGCCGCTGTTCTGAGGCACGCTCCCGGGGCCCGGGGGCACGCGCCCCGTGCCCGGTCGGGGAGCGCGCCCCGCGCCCGGTCGGGGAGCGCCCCGCCGGCGCGGTCAGCCGTAGTGCCGTGCCTCCACGACGTTGCCGTCGGGATCCCGGAAGTAGAAGTTGCGCGGGGCCTTGCCCCGGGCTCCGAAAGAGTCGTGTCCGATGTCGGTCATGGGGACGGCGTGCTCGGCGAGGCGGGCGCGCAGGGCGTCGAAGGCGCCGGACGGCAGGGACAGACAGACGTGGTTCACGGGGTGGCCCGCGCTGTCGGCGGCGCCGGGGAGTGCGGGCATGCGCTCGGCGAGGGTGAGCGGCGCAAGGTCGATGATGGTCTCCTCGTTGACACGCACGGAGGGGAAGGGCACCTCTCCCGCGGTGAACTCGGCGATCCGCAGCGGCTCCAGGCCGAGCATCCGCTCGTAGAAGCCGGCCGCGACGGCCGGATCGGCGACCCAGAGGACGACGTGGTCCAGACGTACCGGGTGATTCGTCATGCCGCCCAGGCTGGTGGCGTCCCCCACAGGCCGCAAGCGTTTAGCCGGGTGCGGCTTCCGCCAGAGATGAGGGAAGACCGACGGACAGGAGGCAGGCGTGGTGCTGGTGGTGTCTGAAGAGGTCAGAGAGGCTCTCGGCGCGGGTCGTGCGGTGGTCGCCCTGGAGTCCACGATCATCGCGCACGGGCTGCCGCGCCCGCGCAACCTCCAGGTGGCGCTGGAGCTGGAGGACACGGTACGGCGGGCGGGCGCGGTGCCCGCGACCATCGCCGTGCTGGACGGGCGGCCCCATGTCGGCCTGGACAAGGAGCAGTTGGAACGGGTCGCCAACGAGGACGGGATCCGCAAGCTGGGCCACCGCGACCTTCCGCTCGCCGTGGCGGCGGGGGCGAGCGGGGCGACCACCGTGTCGGCGACGGCGCAGCTGGCGGCGCTCGCCGGCCTCCGGGTGTTCGCGACGGGCGGTCTCGGCGGGGTGCACCGCGAGTGGACGGCGACTCAGGACGAGTCCGCCGACCTGGGCCTGCTGGCGCGCACCCGGATCACGGTGGTGTGCGCGGGCGTGAAGTCGATCCTGGACGTGCCGGCCACCCTCCAGCGCCTGGAGACCCTGGGCGTGGCCGTCGCCGGATACGGCACCGACCGCTTCCCCGGCTTCTATCTTTCCGACTCCGGGCATCCGGTGGACTGGACGCTTCAGACCCCGGAGCAGGTCGCGGACGTCATGCGGGCGCAGGACGCGCTCGACGCGGCGGACACGGCGCTGATCGTCGCCAACCCCGTCCCGGAGACGGAGCAGCTAGACCCCGCGCTGCACGCGCGCGTGCTCGCCGACGCGCTGCACGCGTGCGACGCGGAGGGGATCGCCGGTCAGGCGGTCACGCCGTTCCTGCTCGATTATCTGGTCCGGCACACGGACGGCGCCTCGCTGGAGGCCAACCTGGCCGCCGTGCGCGGCAATGTCCGGCTGGCGGCGCGGATCGCCTCGGCGTGGGCCCGGGGGTGACGACCGAGCGGGAGGCACGGCCGGGCGATGCCGCGGCAGCGGACGCGGAGGGGACGCCTGACCGGGAGGGGACACCGCCCGGGAACCGGGCACCGGACGGAGACGAAGCGCCGCACGGGGACGGAGTACCGGACGGGGGCGGGGCGCCGGACGGGGGCGGGGCGCCGGGCTCGGGCGGGGACGGGGTACCGGACGGGGACGGGGCGCCGGGCTCGGGCGGGGCCCTGCTGGTCATCGGGGATGTCGTCACCGACGTCGTCGCGCGATACCGGGGGCCGCTCGCGGCCGGCACCGACACGGGCGCCGCGATCCGGACCCTGCCCGGCGGGGCGGGCGCCAATGTCGCCTGCTGGGCCGCCCACACGGGCTGCGCGGACGTACGGCTGCTGGGGCGGGTGGGCGCGGACGCGGCCCGGTGGCACGAGCAGGAGCTGGTCGCCGCCGGGGTACGGCCCCGGCTCGTGGTGGATCCCGAGGCCCCGACGGGGACAGTGATCTGCCTGGTCGACAACGGTGCCTCGGCCGAGCGTACCTTCCTCACGGAGAGCGGGGCGTCCCTGCGGCTGGAGCCCGCCGACTGGTCGGACGCGCTGCTCGACGGGGTGGCCCGGCTGCATCTCTCCGGCTATCTGCTGTTCTCCGAACCGAGCCGGGCGCTGGTGGCGGTGGCGCTGGCGGCGGCACGCGCGCGTGGCGTGCCGGTGAGCCTGGACCCGGCGTCGGCCGGCTTTCTCATGGCGCTGGGCGTGGACCGCTTTCTGGAGCTCGTCGAGGGGGTGGACGTCCTGCTGCCGAGCCGGGACGAGGCCTGTCTGCTGACGGGGCTGCCCGATCCGGCGGACGCCGCGGCCAAGCTGAGCCGCCAGGTACCGCTGGTGGTGGCCAAGACTGGGGCGGACGGCGCGCTGGTGGCCCGGTCGGGCGGTGTCCTCGCACGCATCCCGGCCGCACCGGCGACGCCCCGGGACACCACGGGCGCCGGTGACGCCTTCACCGGGGCGTTCCTCGCCGCGCTGGTCGCCGGCGCGGACGCCCGGGAGGCGGCGGCGCGGGGCTGCCGGGCGGGCGCGCGAGCGGTGGAACGCGTGGGCGCGAGACCGCCCGCCCGCGACTGACCACGGCACCCGCCAGGAATCGGCACCACCGATCACGGCACCGCGCCCGGAGCCTGCGCGACCGACCGCAGCACCCCGCCCGGAGCGGACGCAACCGACCGCAGCACCGCGCCAGGCGTCGGCGGGCCTACGCCTTTCGGCCCCACGCCGAGATCATCGGGGCGGTGGCGAGGTCCATGCTGCCCGTCGCCACGTTGGCCAGGTGCTGGTCGATTTCCGCGTCGGTGGCCAGGCCGGCCGTGACGAGCCGGTCGCGGATCTGTCGGACGGTGGCGGTCTCCAGGGCGGTGCAGGCGGGCGAGGCGACGGGGAAGTAGGCGTCGGCCTCCACCTGGTGCAGCCCGGCCTCGCGGAGCAGCCGCGGGAGCTTACGGCCGTACGACAGGTCGGCGCCGCGTTCGGTGAGAAGCTTGCGGAAGCCCTGGCGCAGGCGGTTGGCGAGCTGCTGCTCGGGGCCGTACTCGTAGGGACAGGTCAGGGGCTGGAGGGCAGGGTCGGCGTCCTCGATCAGGAGATGTCCGCCGGGACGCAGGGCCTTGATCATGGAGCGCAACGCCCTTTCCCGGTCGGGCACATGGACCAGGACGAGCCGGGCATGCACCAGGTCGAAGCCCTCCCCCGGCGGCTCCTCGGCGCCGACGTCGTGGGTACGGACCTCAACGGGTGCGTGGGCGGCCGTGGCGAGCAGCGAGGTGTCGATGTCCGTGGCGACGACCTGACCGGTCGACCCGACCTTCTCGGCCAGCCAGGACACCACGGAGGTGCCGCCGGCCCCGACCTCCCAGCAGCGCCAGCCTGCTCCGAGACCGAATGCCTCAAGGTGGCGGAAGGTGGTCGGGTCGAAGAGGCTCGCGAAGGCGTCGAAGCGCTGTCCGGCCTCGCTCTGGCGGTTGTCGAGGAGATATCCGTCGGCCTGGGTCATGAAGCGATGATCCCAGTTGCCCGGCTTGTCCGCGGCGGCCTGCGCTGCGCTGCGGCGAGCGTGCCGTCGGCGGACACGGGTAACTCGAATATCTCCGGCGACTCGCGGTCGACCGGCGGTCGACCGGCGGGATCCCGAGTCCGGTATCCGGCTGTCCGCGGTTGTCCACAGGCGGGAACCAACCGGAACTCGCCGTTCCCACAGGCTTACCCGTGTCTCGCACCGGACTGGCAGACTTGCCGGGCAAGGCGGGAAGCGCTGCACGAGTGGATCCACGCAAGGAGATCCGGATGACGATGGCAGGGAATCTGCGGAAGGTCACGGGGCTGGGCAGGGCCGGCGGCCTGCGCAGGGTGGCGCGGCTGGCCCGGCGGTTGCCCCGCGTCGACCTGAACCATCACGCACGGTCCCCGCTGGGCTCCTCGGTGGTCAACTGCGTGACGTACGAGGACGGGGTGCGGGTCCCGGAGTGCAGCGATCTGTTCTCCGCCGTGGAACGGGTCCGCAAGAAGGGCGAGGGGTTCGTCTGGCTGGGGCTGCACGAACCGACGGACAACGAGTTCGCGGGCATCGCCGAACTGTTCGACCTGCACCCGCTGGCCGTGGAGGACGCGGTCGAGGCCCATCAGCGCCCGAAGGTGGAGCGGTACGGCGAGACACTGTTCGCGGTGTTCAAGACGGTCTGCTACGTCGAGCACGAGAAGCTGACGGCGACCAGCGAGGTGGTCGACACCGGCGAGATCATGGTGTTCGTCGGCGAGGACTTCGTGATCACGGTGAGGCACGGCCGGCACGGCTCGCTGGGGCCGCTGCGCGAGGAACTGGAGGCAACGCCGCACCAGCTCGTCAAGGGGCCGGCGGCGGTGCTGCACGCCATCGCGGACCACGTGGTCGACGATTATCTGAGCGTCACGGACTCGGTGCAGGGCGACATCGACCAGGTCGAGGCGGACGTGTTCGCGGAGAACGGCGCGCGGGCCGACCCGGGCCGGATCTACCAGATGAAGCGTGAACTCCTGGAGCTGAAAAGGGCGGTGGTGCCGCTCGCCAGGCCGATGGAGGAGCTGACCACCCGGCCGATACGGGTGATCGACCCGGAGATACAGGCCTACTTCAGGGATGTGCTCGACCACCTGATGCGGGCGAAGGAACAGATCGCGGCCTTCGACGAGTTGCTCAACTCCATTCTCCAGGCGCATCTGGCGCAGGTGACGGTCGCGCAGAACGAGGACATGCGGAAGATCACGGCCTGGGCGGCGGTGATCGCCGTGCCGACGATGGTGTGCGGTGTGTACGGCATGAACTTCGATCACATGCCGGAGCTGCACTGGCGGTTCGGCTATCCGCTCGTCATCGGCGTCATATCCGTCGCATGTCTGGTGCTGTACCGGGGCTTCAGGCGCAACGGCTGGCTCTGAGCCGTTCGCCCGCGAGCGGCACCTCAGGCGGAGAAGGCGACGACCCTGCGCGGCACGACCCTGATGATCAGGCGAGTCTCGTCGTCCTTCTCGGCGGGCGGGTCGATGCCGAGGTACTTGTGGGAGAGCTCGTGCGGGAGCCGCTTGTCCTCGTCCGGGAGGATCTCGGCGGTGCCGCGGATCTCGGCCGAGTGGTAGGGGTTGGCCAGGTCGAAGACCGTGAGGCTGATGCGGGGGTCACGGCGGAGGTTGCGCACCTTCTGGCGGCCACCGGTGGAGGAGAAGAGCACGGTGTCGCCCTCGCGTTTGATCCAGACCACCGAGTTGTGCGGGGCACCGTCGGGGCCGAGGGTGGCGACGCTGGCGAAGTTCCTGGCGTCGAGGAGGTCCCGGAGCGAGTCGTCGAAGGTGACGGGAGTGATCGAGGGGGTCGGCATACGGCCAGACTACTTAGATGCATGCACATATAAAAGTGGTTTGCCGGATCACCCCCGGAAGCCGGCCGCTCCGGACCGGTCGCGGCCGTCCCTCTGCGACGCCACGACGCCGCTCAGCCGCTCCATGCCGGATGCCGCGGGTCGTCGGCGCGGACCAGGACATCGGCCGTACCGGCCGGGTCGGTCTCGGCCTCGTAGCGCTCGAAGGCGGGGAGCGTCCAGTGGTCGGTCTCGGGGGTACGGCGACGCAGGGCGCCCGGGGTCAGGAGGAGGTGGACGGTCAGGTCGAACGGGAACCAGTGCCGCAGCAGGAGCGGTCCGTGCAGCAACAGGAGGCCGCCGGGCGGGAGTTGGACATAGGGGCTGCGAGTGGCTCGGTCGGTGGCCGGGTCCCACAGGTCGGGCAGGACGCGGCCGGTCCCGCCGGGGTCGAGGGGGCCGAAGACCTCGCGCCACAGGGCGTTGGTGTCGAACCAGCCGCCGTAGTACGACTCCGCGTCACCGCGCCCGTACTCCAGGCGCAGCGAGGCGGGGCGCAGGAAGCCCTCGGTGCCCACGACGAGCGACGACCGGCCCCGTACGCGCAGCGCCTCACCGACGCGCTCCGCGAGGTCGCCGGGCCGGGCGGCCGGGGCGCCGTCGAAGGCGACGCGTGGCCAGGCGCTCCCGTCGGCGGGCTTCAGTTCGACCAGCCGCTCGGCGAGGCGCTCGGCGAGCCGGTCCCAGGTGATCGCTTCGAGTCGCACAGGATCATGATGCCGGGTCGGCCGTTCGGGCCCGCAGGGCCGGTCGCGCGGCCGTACAGCGGCGGCGGTGGGCGGTGGGTGTGACGGCCCGCGAGCAGGGCGGGAAGAAGACGCCGGCCGGCTCACAAGGGGGCGCTGACGACGTGAGATCAGCCCCCGGGAAGGGGAAAGTACCGCATATGACCCGCCTCGCAACTCCCCCTCACCACGGTGGACTTCTGGTCGTGCAGCCGCTGCGGCACAAGCGGTGTGCGGCGTGCAGCCGGGGGCCGCTGTCGCTGCTGGTGGTGGAGGACGGGGTGCCGCGGTGCCTGGAGTGTGCCGATCTCGGGCATCTGGTGTTCCTGCCGCGTGGCGATACGGCACTGTCCCGGCGGTCGCGGGAGGAGAGCACGCTGTCGGCGGTGGTGGTCCGGTTCAACCGGCGCAAGAGCCGGTACGAGCGGCAGGGCGTCCTCGTCGAGGAGGCCGCGCTGGCCCGGGCCGAGGCGCGGTGCCTGGCCGACGCCGAGGCGCGGCGGCGGCGCCGGGCACGGGACGCGAAGCGGCGGGCGGCCGAGGACGTGCGGTTCGCGGAGGCGTTCGCGGCGGAGATCCTGCGCCTGTTTCCGGGCTGCCCGGCGGACCGGGCCCGGGCGATCGCGGCGCACGCGTCGGTGCGGGGCAGCGGGCGGGTCGGGCGGACCGCGGCCGGGCGGGCGCTGTCGGAGGGGGCGGTGGTCTCGGCGGTGGTGGCGGGGGTACGGCACGTGGACACGCCGTACGACCAGCTGCTGATGAGCGGGGTGCCGCGGTACGAGGCGCGGCGGCGGATCGCGCGGACGGTGGCGGCGGTGCTTCGGGAGTGGGAGGCCGGGGTGGAGATCCGCTTGACCGGGTGACGGCGGGCAGGGGGTGGGAGTCGGGACGGGGTGGGGAGTCGGGACAGGCGGGGAGTCGGGACAGGCGGGGACCGAGGTGGGCGTGGGGGTGATTCTGGTCGGATGTGTATGTGGACGGGCTTCACAGTCATGGGGAGGGGTGGTCCGTGGGCATTGACCTGAGTGACGAAGGCGTCCAGGGGCGAGAGTGGGTGTGGTGGTCGTGATCGACGGGCCGTATTACGTGCTGGTCCTGCTGGGGGTGCTGGGGACCGGACTGGTGGCGGGGGTGTTCTGCGCGTTCTCGGCCTTCGTGATGCGCGGGCTGGCCTCGTTGCCGCCGGCACAGGGGGTCGCCGCGATGAACGCGATCAACCGGGCGGCCCTGACCGCGGCGTTCATGATGGTGTTCGCGGGGTCGGCGGTGGTGTGCGCGATGATCGCGGTGGTGACGTTCGTGGTGTGGCCGGACGACGGGAAGGCGGAGCTGCTGCTGGGCAGCGGGCTGTATCTGTTCGGTTCGTTCGGGCTGACCGCGATGGCGAACGTGCCCCGGAACGAGGCGCTGGCCAAGCTGGAGCCGGGCACCCCGGAGGCCGTCTCCTACTGGCCCGTGTACGTGCGCGAGTGGACGCTCTGGAACCACGTGCGCACCCTCGTGTCGGCCGCCGCGGCGGTCGTCTACGTACTGGCGCTGTCCTGAGGCAGACGTGAGAGCAGACTGGCCCCCGGCTGGACGTGGGCTGGATCCCGCCTGGTCCCCAGCTGGCCCCCGGCTGGCTTCCCCCTGAGGAAGCCCCCGCCAGAAAGCGCTGTCAGCCACTCTGCGGGCGTCACCGGGGGGACGTATCGTGGCCGAAAGAGTGCCGCCCGATGAAGCACGGCCTGGGGCAACCGCACGCGAGGAAGACGACCATGGCCGATCCCAAGGGGTTCATGACCACGCCGCGCGAGGAGTGGCCGCGGCGGCCCGTCGAGGAGCGGGTCCGGGACTGGGACGAGGTGTACGTCCCGGGGGCGCTGCTGCCGATCATCAGCAAGCAGGCGGACCGCTGCATGGACTGCGGGGTGCCGTTCTGCCACGACGCGTGTCCGCTGGGGAACCTGATCCCCGAGTGGAACGACCTGGTGTCACGGGAGGACTGGCGGCGGGCGAGCGACCGGCTGCACGCCACGAACAACTTCCCCGAGTTCACGGGACGGTTGTGCCCGGCGCCGTGCGAGGCGGGGTGCGTGCTCGCGATCAACCAGCCCGCCGTCACCATCAAGAACGTCGAGTGCGCCATCGCGGACCATGCCTGGGCGGAGGGGTTCGCGTCGCCGCGGCCGCCGGAGCGGCTTTCCGGGCGGACCGTCGCGGTGATCGGGTCGGGGCCGACCGGGCTCGCGGCGGCGCAGCAGCTGACCCGGGCCGGTCACACGGTCGCCGTGTACGAGAAGGACGACCGGCTCGGCGGGCTGATGCGGTACGGCATCCCCGAGTTCAAGATGGAGAAGCACCACCTGGACCGGCGGCTGGGCCAGATGCGGGCCGAGGGGACGAAGTTCCGTACGTCGGTGACGGTCGGGCGGGACATGCGGGCGACGGAGCTGCGGGCCCGGTACGACGCGGTGGTGATCGCGACCGGGGCGACGGCGTGGCGGGAACTTTCGGTGCCGGGCCGGGAGTTGGACGGGATACACCAGGCGATGGAGTATCTGCCGCTGGCCAACCGGGTGTGCGAGGGGGATCTGACCGAGTCGCCGATGTCGGCGGCCGGGAAGCACGTGGTGATCGTGGGCGGGGGTGACACGGGGGCGGACTGTCTGGGGACCGCGCTGCGGGAGCGGGCCGCGTCGGTGACCCAGCTGGACATCTACGCACAGCCGGGCTCCGAGCGGGACGAGGACATCGAGCCGTGGCCGACGTATCCGAAGATCTACCGGCTGTCGGCGGCGCACGAGGAGGCGCGGGACCTGGAGACGGCGCCCTCGGCGGACGCCGACGCGCGGTTGTTCGCGGCGTCGACGCTTCGCTTCACGGGCGACGGGAGCGGGCATGTGCGGTCGCTGCATCTGGTGGAGGTGGACGAGGCGCGGCTGCCGGTGCCGGGGACCGGGCGGACGCTCCCCGCCGACCTGGTGCTGCTCGCGCTCGGTTTCTCCGGGCCCGACCGGGAGGACGGGCTCATCGACCAGCTGGGGGTGGCGACGGCACCGCGCGGGACCGTGTCCCGGGACGCGGGGTTCGCCACGAACGTGCCCGGCGTGTTCGCGGCCGGGGACGCGGCGCGCGGGCAGTCACTGATCGTGTGGGCGATCGCGGAGGGGCGGGCGGTGGCGGCGGCCGTCGACCGCTATCTGACGGGGAGTTCGCAACTGCCGTCGCCGATAACGCCGTACGACCGGCCGATGACGGTGTAGCCGGCGCTGACGAGTCCGGGGGCCGGGGTGCGGCAAGCAGGGTGGCGGTCGCAGGCGTAGGCCTGGGCGGTGTGGGTTCTCGGCCCTGGGGAGGAGGCGCGGCGTACTGCTGGGGGACGAGTCGGTCGGGGTGTTCTCCTTCCGGCTCACGAAATCCCTTCGCAGTCGGCCGGAAAGTGGACTGCGAACGGCATGCGGTTCAACGGCGGTGGGATGATTGGGCGCAGGAGACGTGTCGCGGTCGGCCCGGAGGGCGGCGGCCGTGAGCGCCCCCATCCTTCGTTCCGTCGTCAGGCGCAGGGCCACCCCCGCGCGTCCCCCCTGTTGACGGCCGGTCCTGGAGGGTGTTGATGACGACGCTCGACGAACGTCATGGGCTGGTCGAGGCGTAGGGTCCCGTCGCCGTTCCGCTGGACCAGCCGCTCGCCGCACTTCCCCTGCGTGCCGGTTCCAAGGCCGCCAACCTCGCACGGGCCGCGGGTGCCGAGCTGCCGGTGCTCCCCGGATTCGTCGTCCCCGACGGCGCCCAGGGCGCGCACGGCGATCCGGCCGCCCTGTGGCCGGCCTGGCGGGAGCTCTCCGAGGGCGGTGCCCGGCCGTTGGTCGTACGGTCCTCCTCGCCCCAGGAGGACACCGAGGCCTCGTCGCTGGCAGGGCAGTTCGCGTCCGTTCTCGACGTGCGCGGCTGGGCGGACTTCGGTACTGCGGTACGGGCCGTGCTCGACTCGGCGCGCCGGCCCGACGGAACCGTCGCGCCCATGGCGGTGCTGGTCCAGCCGATGCTGGCCTCGCGCGTCGGCGGGGTGATGTTCGGGGCCGATCCCGTTGCGGGGCGCGCCGACCGGATGCTGGTGAGTGCGGTGCGTGGTGGGCCGGACCGGCTGGTCGGCGGTGAACAGGCAGGGAGCAGTTACTGGTTGAGCAGGCACGGGCGGCTGCTGCGGGCCGAGCCGGCGGAGGCCGACGCGCTGCTCACGCGTGGCGAACTGCTGCGGCTGGAGCGGCTCGCGCAGCGGGCCCGGCGGGTGTTCGGGGGGCCGCAGGACATCGAGTTCGGGTTCGACGGGGACGGGCGGCTGTGGCTGTTCCAGAGCCGCCCGATCACGGCGATGGCGGCCCGGCCGGCGCGCGGGGCGCGGCTGCTCGGGCCCGGACCGGTCGCGGAGACGCTGCCGGGGCAGCTCCTGCCGCTGGAGGCGGACCTGTGGGTCACGCCCATGGCCCGCGGGCTCGCCGCCGCGCTGGACATCGGGGGCAGTGCGTCGCGCCGGCGGCTGCGCCGGGTGCCGGTGGTGACGACCGTCGGCGGACGCGCCGCCGCCGACCTGCGCCTGCTCGGGGCGGCCCCGCCCGCCCATCGGTGGCTCGCCCTGTTGAACCCGGCGCCCGGGGCGCGCCGGCTCGCGGCGGCCTGGCGGCTGGGCCGGCTGTCCGCGGCGCTGCCCGGCCTGGCCACGGACCTGGTGGCCGACGTCGACCGGTATCTGGCCGAGGTCCCGGCACCGGCGCGGCTGCCCGCCTCCGGCCTCGTCGCAGAGCTGCGCTGGACGCGCGCGGTCCTCGTCTCGCTGCACGCGCAGGAGGCACTCGCGGGCGCCCTCCTGCCCGAGCCCGCGAAGAGCCGTACCGCGGCGGGCGCGGCCCTGGCGGCCCTCACGGAGACCCGGGCCGGGGGTGTACCGGACGGGCGGGCGGCCGTGGTGGCCCCGGTGGTCCTGGCGCTCACCGCGCCGGGCCTGCTGCGGGGCCCGGGGCCGGGTCTGCCGACCCAACGGACGCTCCCGCCCGAAGGTGCCGGGCACGAACCATCCGCAGAAGCCGCCGCCCCCACACACCGAACGCCCGCACCCACCGTCACCCCCACACACCGACCACCCGCACAAACCGCCGCCCCCGCGCACCAACCACCTGCACAAACCGCCGGCCACAAGCACCGGCCAGCGACCGAAACCGCTCCGCACTCCTCCCGGTCGAGCCACGCCTACCCGCCCAGCCCCGGCTCCCCCGCCCTCCCCCCTCGTGAAGCCCTCCGGCTCCGGGTCCGGTGGGTTCAGGAGCTGCAGGTCCGGCTGGTGCGGGAGGCGGCCCGGCGGGTGGGGCTGGGCGTGGAGCGGGCCGGGCTGCTGCGGTGGCCGGAGCTGGTCGCCGTACTCGAAGGCGCCGCGCTTCCCGTCGATGTCCACGCGCGCGTGCCGGGGCCCGAGTCGCCGCCTCTCCCGGACGCCTTCCGGCTGGCGGGCGGGGAGGTCGTCGCCGAGCGCAACGGAAGCGGTGCCGCGCGTGGCGTGTCGGGCGGGCGCGCGGTCGGGACGGTCTGGGACGGGTCCGGGAACGGGGACGGGAACGGGGACGGGTCCGGGTCCGGGTCCGCGTCCCGGCCGGCCGACGCCGTGCTCGTCGTACGGACCCTTGATCCCGCCCTCGCCCCGCTGCTGCCCGGTCTGACCGCGCTGGTCGCGCAGACCGGCAGTCCGCTGTCGCATCTCGCCGTGCTGGCACGGGAGTTCGGGGTGCCGGCCGTGGTCGGTGCCGCGGACGCGGCACGGCGGTTCCCGCCCGGTTCGCGGATCGCCGTCGACGGGACCGCTGGTGACGTACGGGCCGGAGGCGAGTGATGCGGCGGATCGCCTATGTGTTCGGCGGGCTGGCCGCGGCGGGGGCGGGGACGTACACGGTCGTCTACCTGTACCGGTGGCAGTGGCAGCGGGCCGTCCTGTGCGGCGTGCTGCTGCTGGTCGTGGAGGTGATGCTGCTCGGCATCGTGCTGCTGGGACGGCTGACCCGGATCGAGGAGCGGCTGCGGGACGGCGAGCTGCGGCAGCGGGAGTCGGCGGTACGCCAGGAGGAGGTGCTGGCACGGTTGCGGGAGTCGGCGCCCGTGCACAGCGCCGCCGCCCGCTTCCGCTGGCTGGAGGAGACCGCGGACCGGACGTATGTCTTCGTGCCCGTCCTCATGGTGACCGGCGTCCTGCTGTCGGGGCTCGCCTGGCTGGTGCAGCGGATCGCGTCCGCGACGGCCCGGCCCGTCGAACGGCGGCTCGCGGGACGGCTGGCCGTCCTCGCCGCACCCGGGCCCGGGCCCGACAGCACAAGCCGTGACACAGAAGATCTGGAGGACCTCCCCGCACTCCCCACGGCCGCCCGGGGCCGCACCGTTCGCCTGGCCGTCGGTGCTGTCGTCGGCGCCGCTCTGCTCGGCGCGCTGGTCGTCGGTCTCGCCGACCTCACCCAGACGCGCGAGCAGCACGAGAACGACAACGAGGCGACCTCCGTCCTCGTCCAGGTCGACACGCGCGGCGCCGGCATGACGGGCGAGCGGCGTGCGCTGGCCGCCGAGCAGGTGTGGGAGCGGTGCCGGGACTCCACCTCCGTGCCGTTGCGGCACGCGGCACTGGGCGACCTGGGAGGCGGCATGTTCGCCGGGGTCGTCCGGCCCGCGCTCACCGAGCACGACCGTATGCGGCTGCGCGGCTGCCTGGAGGACACCACCCTCGACCGCGCCCACCTCACGGTCGTCGGCATCGGGGACGCGGATGCCGACGACGACTGACCCACCGACGTGGACCACGCCCCACCCACCGACGTGAACACGGACAACTCGCCCGTCCGAACCCCGGGTTACGATGCCGAAGCGCCCCCGTCCCCGAGTCTCCCGAGTCCCCCGGGTCGCCCATGGCCTTCGCCCTCCCACGCTCGCCCCGGCGCGCCCCGCCCGGACGCGCCCTGCCCCGACGCGTGCTGACGATGGTCCTCGTCACCGTCCTCGGCCATGTCGCCCTGTGGGGTACCGGCACGCTGGGCGTGCTGGCCCTCTCGTACTGGGCGCGCCAGGAGACCCCGCCGCCCGCGGGGGCCCGGGCCGTGCAGGGCATCCGGCACTTCCAGCCGGTGGACGCGGAGGAGCGGTTGTGGCGGGGCTCGGCGCCCTCGCCGGCGGGCTACCGGGCGCTGGCCGGTATGGGGTTCACGACGGTGGTCGACCTGCGTGCGGAGGACCTGGGCGCGGACCCGTCGGCCGCGCCCGAGAGGGTCGGCCTGTCCGTCGTACGGCTGCCCGTGCGCGACGGGCAGACGCCGCGGCCCGTGCAGGTACGGCGGTTCCTGGAGGTGGTCGCGGACGCGCCGGGGCGGGTGTTCGTGCACTGCGGCGCCGGGGTCGGGCGGACCGGGACGATGGCGGCCGCGTATCTCGTGCAGAGCGGGGAGGAGTCGCCGGCGGCGGCGGTCCGGCGCAATCTCGCGGTCGGACCGCCGTCGATCGAGCAGATCTACTACGGGCTGAGCCTCGGCCGGGACCGGCTGCGGCAGCCGCCGTTCCCGGTGGTGGCCGTCAGCCGGCTGGTGGACGCGCCCCGGCGGATGTGGTCCTGGCTGTGACCCCCGCACTCTGACGGCGGCTCACGGCTTGTACACCACCACCCCGGGGCCTTGCCGGTGTCGATCACGAGGCACTCTGTAAGCGTCTGCCGTGGTCGATGATCAATTCAGCACCATTACAAAGAGGTTGAACAAGGAAAAAGAAGCAGGTTCAGGAGAGCAGGAAGTCGGCCTCCCCCGCCTTGGCGCCCTCGATGAAGGCCGTCATCTCGTCCGTGGTGTAGATCAGCGCCGGCCCGTCCGGGTCGGTCGACTGGCGGACGGCGATCCGGCCGTCGGCCAGCTTCATCGCCTCCAGGCAGTTGCCCCCGTTGCCGCCGCTCCACGGCTTGTGCCAGCCCTCGCTGCCCAGTTCCCGGGCAGGCATGCCGTTGTAGATCCGCTCGGTGCGGTTCCGCGGCCCGGACTGGGGCTTTATTCGATCCATTCACAGCTCCTTGCGGAGATCCCGGAGGATCTCCTTCGTGCGTTGTGCCGTAGCGGCCTGCGCCGCCATGCGGTCCATGACCTCCAGGTGGGTCGCCACCTCGGTGCGCGCGTCCAGGTAGACGGCGCCGGTCAGGTACTCGCTGTAGACCATGTCCGGCAGTTCGGGCATGGCGAATCGGAACAGCACGAAGGGCCCGTACGTCCCCGGGTGCGGCCCGCTGGAGAACGGGGCTACCTGGAGCGTCACATTGGGCAGCTTCGTGACCTCGAGCAGTCGGTCGATCTGCGCGCGCATCACCTCCGGACCGCCGACCGGGCGGCGCAGGGCGGTCTCGTCCATCACCGCCCAGAAGCGGGGGGCATCGGTACGGGTGAGCAGTTGCTGGCGTTCCATGCGCAGGGCGACATGGCGCTCGATCTCCTCCGGCTCCGTCTGGCCGACGGCGCCCGACTTCAGCACCCCGCGCGCGTAGTCCTCGGTCTGCAGCAGCCCGGGCACGAAGTGCGGCTCGTAGGAGCGGATCAGGCTCGCCGCACCCTCCAGGCTGACGTACATGGAGAACCAGCTCGGCAGGATGTCGTGGAACCGCTGCCACCAGCCGGGCCTGTTGGCCTCCTCGGCGAGCCGGACGAAGAGGTCGGCCTCGTCGGCGGTCACTCCGTAGGCCTTCAGGAGCAGTTGGAGGTACGGGATCTTGAGGGCGACCTCGGCCATCTCCATACGGCGGACGGTGGCGGGCGCCACGCGGAGCACACGGGCGGCCTCCTCGCGCTTGAGCCCTGCGCGTTCCCGCAGGTCGAGGAGGCGCCGACCGAGGACCACCTGGCCCACCGTCGGCGCGGACCGCGGCTCGCTCACGCTCCACCTCCACGAAGTTCCCTGGCCGGGCCGCCCGTCGGGCTCGCCGGCCTCCTGGCCGCCACACACGCACACGGCCGCGCAGATGCACGGCCATGCGCATACACCGTCACGCACATACAGGTGTCACCCGGCATGCTGACAGCCCAGCGGCGCCATTCGAAGACTCATTCGAAGATCCGACAGAATGACCGAATTGGCCGGTGAGACCGAATTTACCGAACAGCCGGAACAATTCCGTTCGGTCATATCAGTCGCATTGGCCGGATCGGTCCGCCGGATCCTCACTGATCCCAACTGGCGCCGCTCGACATGCTGTTGCGAGCAGTGTGCCACGGCCCTTCACCGCGTCACACAGCACTCTGCATTTTTCAGAGTGACACTTGCCAAGTGTTCACGGCGGGGAGATAGTGGCAAGCGTGATTCCGTCCGCGCCCTTAGGAACAGACGCCGCCGAAGACCGTCTCGGTCTCGGTGCTGATGGGGGTCCTCCCGTGCGAACTCCTTCGAGCGTGGGGGAGGCAGCCGAGCCTGGTGAGGGCACTGCCACGCGCCGGTTCCGGTTCGAGCTGGCCGCTCATCCGGGTTCCCCCGCCCAGGCGAGACGCCTGGTGCGTGCCCGGCTGACCGGCTGGTCGGTCTGCGCGGACACCTGTGACACCGCCGCCCTCGTGATATCCGAACTGGTCACCAACGCGATCGTGCACACCGCGAGCAGTCGCGTCGTGTGCGAGTTGCACGACCACGACGACACGGTGCGCATCGCCGTGCACGACGAGGGCTGTTCGCCCGATGAGCCCCACCCGTCCCCACAGCGCCCGGAGGAGGAGCACGGGAGGGGGTTGCTCCTCGTCGACGCACTGTGTCAGGCCTGGGGGGCTCAGGAGCACGGGCCCGGGCTGCTGGTCTGGGCGGAGCTGCCGCGCCAGACCGATGCCGCCCGGGGGGACACCGCCGAGCCGCGCAACGACCTGGGCTGGGGTGCTCGCCCCGCTCCGGGGCCGTCGCACGGCTCGTCCCACGGGCCCGCGCACACTCCGGTGCACCCCCCGTCGTCGGGCTCCGGCGCGGAGGGGCAGTCCGGGGCGCTGGGGCCGGTGCCCCGGCGGAGGCAGCCATGACCGGCGCGCCCGGCTCCGGCCAGTCGCTGGGCCTCGACACCCTGGTCCGTCTGAAGCGCGACCGTCGGTCGTCCCTCGCGGGCGGCGCCGGCGAGTCGTTCCCCGTGCCCGAGGGCATGACCGTGCCGCTGGGCCGCGACGCCGTCGCCGTACCGGCGCGGCTCGGGCCGCTGGTGGTACCGCGGCTGCCGCGGGTGGGGTGCGTGTACGCCGATGGCACGCACTGGTGGTGGATCGTCCCGTCGGACTCCGACGACGCCCTCACCTGGCCCGCCCCGGCCCACTACAGCCCGGGCGCCCCGCTCCCCGGCACCGCCCGCCTGATCCACCGCCCCGACGGCACGGTGCCGTACACCCCGCCGATTCCGCTGTACCTCGCCCTGTGCCGGGTGACGGGGACGACGCCGGAGTGGTCCCGCCCCCTCAGCGCGTGACGCTGCGCGGCTTCGGCCGACAGGGGGGGTGCGGCCGACCGGCGCAGACGTCGGTCGGCCCGGAGCCGCCTCGGTCCGCACCCCCCGCGCACTCCCCCGCGCCCCGCGAGCCTCGTCGCGCGCCCTGCCCGGTGGCGGCTCCGCCCGCGATAGTGGCCGTTTGTCCACGGCCACGGCCCCGGGGAGGATCGCGGTGAGGAAGAGGCGGGACACGGCAGCGCCCGAGGTGTCGGAGTCGGAGCAGCTGCTGTTCGGGGGACCGCTCCGCTACGACATGGGCTGGAGCCAGCACGGGAACGCCTTCCTGGAGCTGGACTTCCGCGCCATGATGACCCGGTTGCCCGGCATGCTCGCGTCCAGTCTGCGGCTGGCCCGGCAGGCGGACGCCCGGGCCACGCGGATCGTACTGGCCTCGCAGGTGGGCGTCGGGGTGGCCCAGGCGGTGAGCCTGCTCGCCGTGAACAGCGTGCTGGGCCGGCTGATCGGCACGGGCACCATCGAGGAACGGCTGCGCAGCGCCGCCCCCGCCCTGGTGATCATGGCGGCCGTCATGTTCGTGGCCGCCCTGCTGCGTGCGGCGTCCACGTACGCCACCGGCCGTCTGGAGCCCAAGGTCGAGCGGGTGGCGACCGAGATGTACCTGGAGCGGGCCGCGGCCGTCGAACTCGCCGCGATCGAGGACCACGCCTTCCACAAACTGCTGGACACCGCGCAGTACGGCGCCTCCTCGGCCCGCCGCATGATCAGTTACGGCACCCGTGTGGTGAACGCGATGATCTCGCTGATCACCGCGGCCGGTGTGCTGACCGTGCTGCATCCGGCCCTGCTCCCGCTGCTGATCACGATGACGATCCCGAGCGGCTGGGGCGCCCTGACCAACGCCCGGCGCCGCTACGAGTCGTTCCACACCTGGGTGCAGCACGCCCGCGCCGGCCACCTGATCAGCGCCCTGCTCACCGAGCCGGAGGCGGCACCGGAGATCCGGGTGCACGGAGTCGGCCCGTTCCTGCTGCGGCACTACCGGGCGATGTCGGAGACGGCCGAGGCGGAGCAGGCCCGGCTGGCCCGGCTCGCGGCCCGTACCGGCCTGATCGCGGCGGCCTGGACCGGCCTCGCGACCGTCGCCACGTACGCGACGCTGGGCGGGCTGCTGCTGAGCGGGGCGATGGCCCTGTCGGTGGCCGGTACGGCGGTGATCGCGATCCGCTCCGGCTCGGCGAGCCTCAACACCCTCGTGCTGGAGATCAACACGCTGCACGAGGAGGCGCTGTTCGTGGGCGACCTGGAGCGGCTGTACGTCGAGGCGGCGGACCGGGCGATCCCGGTGGGCGGCGACCCGCTCCCCGACGACCCGCGGGAGATCCGCTTCGAGAACGTCACCTTCGCCTATCCGAGTGATCACCCGGACGATGCCACCCGCCCGGCCCTGGACGACGTCTCGCTCACCCTTCCCCTCGGCCGGATCATCGCCCTGGTCGGCGAGAACGGCTCCGGCAAGACGACCCTGGTGAAACTGCTGGCCGGGCTGTACCAGCCGGACCGCGGCCGCATCCTGTGGGACGGCGTCGACGCGGCGCGGGCCGACCGGCACCGGCTCGCCGAGCGCATCGCCATGGTCGCCCAGGACTTCAAGCGCTGGCCGTTCACCGCCAAGGTCAACGTGGCCGTCGGCCGCTCGTCGGCACCCCTCACCGACGAACGGCTGGCGGAGTCGGTCGCGGAGGCGGGCGCGGAGGAGGTGGTCGATGATCTGCCGCGCGGCCTGGACACCCTGCTGGCCCGCAACTTCAGCGGCGGGCACGAGCTGTCCGGCGGCCAGTGGCAACGGCTGGGCATCGCACGGGCCGCCTACCGGCGCGGTCACATCCTGATCGTGGACGAGCCGACGGCCGCCCTGGACGCCCGGGCCGAGCTGGAGGTCTTCGAGAAGATCCGCGCACTGGCGGGCAACGGGCAGACCGTCGTACTGATCACGCACCGGCTGGCGTCGGTCCGGCACGCGGATCTGGTGCACGTTCTCGACCAGGGCCGGGTGGTGGAGTCGGGCACCCCCGACGAACTCCTGGCGAGCGGCGGTGTCTACGCGGAGCTGTACGCTCTCCAGGCGGACCAGTTCACAGCGAAGCTGCCGGTCCGCAAGGCCGGTTAGCCCTCGGCTAGATCTCGGCACCGCCGGTGCCGCGCACGATGACCAGGAACGTGTCCGTGGCCAGATCCATCACGACCTCGGCGGGCAGCCCTTCCAGCCGCCGCGCCTGCGCGAACTCCTCCGCAGGCCATGATCCTCGCGGTCCGCCTGCGGGAAAGCGTTCGAGCACGGTTCGCCCGTTCACCATCCTGCACCTCCAGAAATGCGTCCTACCTGTAGGAGTTAACGCTCTGGAGAACGTGAATGGCTCGCCCGGTGACGCTACTGAGACATAGTCGACACACCGTCGGCGCGGACGGTGAGGGTCCGTTGACTTTCGGCCACTTCCGTGACCGGCTGTATCAGTCTTCGTACTCGTCGTGATAGAGGACGCGGTCACTGCCCTCCGCCACCCGGCCGAGGGCCGTCAGGTCGAGCAGGGAGGTGGTCGGGCCGAGTCCGTCGAGGCCGCGGTCGTACACCGAATAGGTGTGGAAGACCCGGTCGTGCTCCCGCAGGAAGCAGCTGATCCCGGGCCGTTCGACCGGTTCGTCGTCCACGACGATGGTCGCCTCGAAGTCGCGGTTGAAGTCGCCGTGGTACGAGGAGTACCAGGGCAGCGTCCAGCCCATCCGCGCCTTGAACGGCAGGATCCTGGTGAACGGCGCCCGGGAGACCACCGCGAACGAGGTGCCGCGCGCCCGCAGATGGGCGAGGTGGCCGACCTGGTCCAGGAAGGCGGCGCAGCCGGGACAGCCTGCCTCCCACTCCGGGGCGAACATGTAGTGGTGGACGACGAGTTGGGCCCGCCCGTCGAAGAGGTCCAGCAGGGAGGCCTTGCCGTCGCCCCCTTCGAAGACGTACTCCGGATCCACCTCGACCATGGGCAGCCGGCGCCGCTCGGCACTCAGCGCGTCCCGCGCCCGCGTGAGCGCCTCCTCCTTGAGCAGTAACTCAGCACGCGCGGCACGCCACCGCTCACGCGAGACGATCTCCGGAAGCGACATGGGCCCTCCTGTACAGCGATCGGTTCCGGGTGGTGACCGCGGGAGGGCGGAGAACTCATCGGTGCGGCCGGAGTTTTTTCAGGCGAGTCACGGCGTTTTTCTCAGGCGAGCCACGGCCGGCGGGAGCGGAGCTCATCGCCCCGACGTACGGCACGGTCCTCGGCCCGGGTGAGCCGGACCGCGCATCCGGTCCCGGCTCTGTCGCGGCGCGGCCCGGACGAGCACGCTGGCCGCACCACCTCCTGGAAGGAGCCCGGCATGCTCCTGGGCACCTGGAACCTCGAAAACCTCTACCGGCCCGGCAGTCCCTACGGCCCCAAGGACAAGTCCGCCTACGAGGCGAAGCTCGCCGCCCTCGCCACCGTGATCGGCGCGCTCGACCCGACCCTGCTCGGCGTCCAGGAGGTCGGCGACCCCGACGCCCTGGCGGACCTGGCCGAACTGCTGGGCCCGAGCTGGCGGTTCGCCCTCTCCTCGCACCCCGACGGCCGGGGCATCCGGGTCGGTTTCCTGGGCCGTACCGAGCTGACGGTGGCCGCCGACACGGCCGCGTTCCCGGCCGGACTGCACCCGGTGCAGACGGACGACTCGGGCGGGACCGCCGCCGGGGCCGGGCGCGGCTTCCTGGCGGTCACGCTCCAGGCCCCGGCCGGACCGGTCACGGTGGCGGTGGCCCACCTCAAGTCCAAGCTGCTGACCTACCCCGGCGACCGTTTCTACCCGCACGACGAGGGCGAACGGGCGCGCTACGGGGCGTACGCCCTCTACCGGCGCGCCGCCGAGGCGACGGCGCTGCGGGCACTGGCGGACGAACTGCTCGCCGGGCAGGGCAAGTCCCGCGACATCGCGGTCCTCGGCGACCTCAACGACGAGGTGCAGGCGGCCACCACCCAGATCCTCCTCGGCCCGCCCGGCTCCGAACTCGGCACCACCGGCTACGACCACGCCGACAAGGGCGACACCGTACGACTGTGGGACACCGCCCCGCGCATACCGGCGGAGCAGCGCTACTCCCGTGTCAACTCCGGGCGACACGAACTAATCGACCACATCCTCCTCAGCCACCGGCTGGTGCACCGGCTGTCGGAGGCGGGCACAGGCCTGCCGGGCACCACCGCACCGCCGGACCTGCCGTCGGTGGGCGAGGATCCGGCGAAACGGCGCGGGGTCGCGGGGTCGGACCATGCGCCGGTGTGGGCACGGTTCACGGACTGAGGCCGGGCGCAGCCCACACCCTGGACGCCAGCCACACCTTGGACGCCGCCCATACCCTGGACGCCGCCCACGCCCCGGGTGCCGACCAGCTGGGCAACTGCCTACGCGGCGACCGGCATCTGCGGCACCACGAGCCCGAACCGCTGCCCGTCCCGCTCCAACTCGGCTGCGAGGTCTTCGAGTTGCCGGGTGTGCCGGGCGGTGAGCCGCCCCGTCTCGTCAAGGTGCACGGCGCACGCGGTGGTGGTGTCCACGAGCCGTTCGAGTACGGCGGCCACGGCGTCCGTGCCCTCGGTGTGCCGGGCGAGGGCGGGCAGTTCGGCGGCGGCGAGGGCGATCGCGGTGCGGGCCTCGGCGAGGGTGCGGTAGGCCTCACGGCGCAGGGCCCAGCGTTCGCCGCGGTCGCCGGACCCGCTCAGCACGTGGTCGAGATAGGCGTGCGCGGCCCGCCCGGCCGACCCGAGGCGGGCCCGTACCCCGCCTCCCCGCTTCCCCGCCATCGGCAGATGGCCGACGATCAGCACGATCGCGCAGGCCAGCAGTGTCTCGCCGATGCGGCTGACGGAAGCCTGCGGTTCGCCGCCGACCATGACCAGGGCGAGCACGAGGACGGTGACGACGGCGGTCTGGGCGCCGAAGTGCCGGGTGGACACCGGGATGACCGCCCCGCAGACGGCCACCAGCACGATGAGCCCTTCGGGCCGGGGCAGTACGGCGGCGAGGCCCGCGAAGACGAGGGCGCCGAGCACGGTTCCCGCGGCCCGGCACAGCACCCGGGAGGCGAGCGGCCCGAGGTCGGGCTTGACGAGGAAGACGGCGGTGGCGGGCAGCCAGTACCAGTGCTGGTGCTCGCCGTACCAGCGGGCGTGGTGCAGGGCCTGTGCGATGGCGCCGCTGGCCCCGAAGCAGAGGGCGACCCGCAGCCCGTACTCCCGCCCGCCGCTGCCGAGCGCGGCCCGTACCAGGTCGAGGGCGGGGCGGCGGCGGGCCGGTGGCCGCTGCTCGCCGCCTCCGGCCCGGTCGAAGGTCTCCGCGGCGCGCAGCAGGGCGTCGTCGAGGGCGCGCAGTGCGGGCGCGGCCCGCGAGGGTGCGGGCAGCGGCCCGGTGCCGCCGTTCGTCCGGACGGCGGCGGCGAGCCGCCGGGGTCCCTCGGCCGCCCGCGCGGATATCGGCTCCCCGGCCCAGGCGAGAGCGGTGGCCGCCTCGGCGAGGGGCAAGGCCGCGGCGTACTGCGCGTGCAGCCGGCGTTCGGCGGCGGAACTGGCGTACCGCCGCAGCCGGGGCCCGGTGAGCGCGTCCTGGGCGTGGTCGAGCGCGGCGGTGAGGGCGGCGCGCCTGGGGCCGGCCGCCGCGCCGCCCACCGCGTCGAGCAGGTCGGCGACGGCGTCGTACACGGCGGCGACGGCGTCCCGCTCCCCGTCGAAGCGGAAGTCACCGGCGATCGCGCCTGGGGTCGGCAGGGCGAGCCGCAGCACCAGCAGCCATCCGGCCCCGGCGAGGTAGGCGAGGGCCCGCTGCCAGCCCGCCTCGGCGACCGGCATACCGGCGCCGATGGCGGCGGCGACCAGCAACTGCGTCCCGGCCCCGGAGGCGACGGTCCCGACGGCGCTCATGCCACCGGCGACCAGCCCGAGTCCGGTGAGCAGCAGGGTCAGGGGTACGGCGGTGAGGTGCTCCCCGCCGTACGTCCCGACGAGCAGCCCGAGCGAACCGGCCGCCGCGGGCACCCCGAGCCGCCGTACGGCGGACCGCCGGCTGCCCGGGCGGTCGTTGATCCCGGCGAGCATGGCGGCGATGGCGGCGACGACGCCGAGGGAGGTGCGGTGCAGCAGGACGGCGGTGAGCAGCAACGGCCCGGCGGCCAGCGCCCCTCGCGTCACCGCGCTCCAGGACACGGGCCCGCGCTGGGCGCGCAGGGCGTGGGCGAGCCAGGGCGGCAGGGCGATACGACGGGACACGGGGCTCCTGTCCGGACGAGGGCGGGGTGTGCCTTCGGGCGACGGTGGCCGGGCTGTTGGCTTGGGTGTCCACAGTAGATCGCGTTCCGGTACGGAAAGGTGCGTTCGCATTTCGCGGGTGTGACAAGTGCCCCGGAGAGCCGCGTTCTTTATGAACGCAATTCCGTGTGGGCCCGATTCGGGGCGGAACGCGAACGGGCCCGAGGGCGTAGCCTGCCCCCGGGCCCTGGAATGCCACCCATCGTCACACGCCGGCACACTTGAGAACCCGGGTCAGTCGTGAGGTCGTCGCGTCCTTCCTTTGGACCACCACGCATCGAGCTGCGCGGGCAGGACTTGAACCTGCATTTCGACGTACTGGGGCCCGGGCCCGGTCGATCCGGCGATCGGCGGCGAATGCTGAGTCTGGAGCGAGAGTCTGAGATTCAACGCGGTCCGCCCGATGTGCACTGCGTCCACCGTGTGAACTGTGTGCACTGTGGGTACGACCGCTCTTCACGACAAGGCTCAGCTTCAGCTTTGCGCTCCTCGCGCACCCCGGCCACGAGGGCCGGGGAGTCTGGAAAGGCTATCCGAAGAGATAGCCGAACACGGCGTCCCCGACCCGCTGGTCGACGACGTCGGCGCCGTTCGCCTCCTCACGGGCGAACTTGACGGCCTGCTGCAACTTCTCGACCCGGTCGAGGAGTTCGTTGACGCGCCGGGCGGGCAGGGCACCCGAGAACTTCACGGTGGTCCAGTACCCCACCGGAATGTCCTCGTAATACACCTCGACCTGGGCCGGATGCTTGTCGGTGGCCTCGGCCTTCACGTGGTTGCGAGGCACCTTCTTGGTGCGCAGGGTCCGCACCGGCTCGGTCTTCCAGGCGTCGGTGGAGGGGTCCTGCACCCACGACTCGGAGGCGTCGAGCACGGGCAGCTTCCGCACGAAGGTGTTGAGATCGACGAGCTGCTTCTCCAGGAACAGCAGGTAGGCGACGGGCACGTCGGTGACCAGCACCCGTCCGTCCACCTTCACATCGGCCCTGGCCTCGCAGTTCGCCCAGTCCTTGGTGGCGGTCACGTCGAAGAGCCGGGTCAGCGTGGCCGAGGTCTCCCGCAGCACGTCCTCGGCCTTGACCTGAACCCGCGTGGACTCGGGAGGCAGTTGCTCACCCTCCTCGTCCTTCGGCTGATACGTCCGCGAGATACCGGCCAGCAACGCGGGCTTCTGCAACCCGTGATGAGCCGACGTCAGGTCCTGATGAGCCTTGGACTTGATGCCCTTCTCGACCGCGATGATCTGATTGAGTTTCGCCACGTGAAGGACGGTAGCAGCGGCAACTGGCCTATTCCCAACCATTATTTCGGGCGGGCGGACACATCACCCGAGGCCGAATAGCAGCTCGGCCTCGGCAACGGCTCCGGCCAACTCCCGGAATTCCGCACGCAATCCGCCGAGGATGTCGTCGACGCCCCGCAGCCCGGCCCGCTCCAGCAGCCGTTTCTCGTTGGTCACCCATTCCCCCCGGGCCGCGAGAACGGCGTGACCGGTCTGGAGGGCGGCCGTGGCGACGGCGCCGGCGACCTCGGTGAGGCGGCCGTTCGGGGCGTGGTTGGCCTTCGCGTAGGCGAGGGTGGCGCGGGCGGCACCGCGCCAGTGTCCGGGGGCGGTGGCACGCAGTCGCCCGGGGTAGGCCGCCGGGCGGGGCAGAGCGCCGCTGAGCACGCGGTTGACCGCCAGCTCGGCGACGACCAGGTAGCTGGGGATCCCGGCGAGATGGAACAGCAACGGCTCCACCCGGAACCGCCCCGCCTCCGCCTCGGCCAGCTCCCGCTCGACGACGTCGAGATCGCGGTAGTGCACGTCCACGCGGCGACCGTCGACGGTCAGCCAGGCCCCGCCGTTGAAGACACCACCGCCCCACCCGCCGACCTCGCAGACCTCGCCCTCCCACCCGAGGGCGCGGAGGTCGGCCGGGTCGAAGGGGCCCCGGTAGTAGACGGCCAGGTCCCAGTCGCTGTCGGGACGGTGGGTGCCCTGGGCACGAGAGCCGCCGAGAGCGACGGCCCGGACCGTGGGGAGGGCGGCGAGGCGGTCGGTGACGGCCGCGAGGAAGGTCCGGTCGGGCTCTGCGTTCGTGGCGGACATGGCTCACAGCATCCCGCCCGGCCGGTTGTCGGTGCCACGCGTTATCGATGAAGCCGCTGGTGGGCGGAGAGTCCGTACGGCGGCGTCCCTGCACTGTGCCGTCCCCGCCGGGAAATTCAGGTGCGGGCGCCCGACGCGGGCGTGGATGATCGCGAGGTTGCCCGCCGTTCACTTCAGGAGCCCCAGTGATCCAGCGCGTCACCGCCCCGGCTCTCTTTCCGCCGCCCGGCTACTCCCACGTCTCCGTCGTCGAGGCCGGTACGAAGCTCGCGTTCCTCGCCGGTTCCGTTCCGCTGGACGACGAGGGGAGGCTCGTCGGGGAGGGGGATCCGCCGCGGCAGGCCGAGTGGGTGATCGCGAACCTGCGGGAGCAGCTCCGCGCGGTCGGAAGCGACTTGGAGCATGTGCTGGCGACCGATGTGTACGTCGTGAGCAGCGAGCCCGCGGTGCTGTCCGGCGTCTGGGAGGTCGTCGAGGCCTCCGGGCTCAGCGCCGGGCCGCACGCGTCGACGCTGATCGGCGTGGCCTGCCTGGGCTACACCGGGCAGCTGGTGGAGATCACGGCCACGGCCGTCGTGCCCGAGGGGCCCCGGGGATGAACGCCGAGGTCGTGCTGCGCCGCGCCGTCGGTCCGGACGCCGCCGGGGTCGCCGACGTCTGGCTGCGGTCGTTCGGCGCCGCCCTGCCCACCGTCGTCCGGCCGCGCTCGGACGACGAGGTGCGCGCGTACATCCGGGACGTCGTGGTGCCGGAGCGGGAGACATGGCTCGCGGAGGCCGGCGGCCGGGTCGTCGGGATGATGGTCCTCGCGGGGGATCTGTTGTCGCAGCTGTATCTGGCCCCCGAGTGGCGGGGCCGTGGCATGGGTGACCGGTTCGTCGCGCTGGCCAAGGAGCGCTCCCCGCAGGGGCTCACGCTCTGGACCTTCCAGGTCAACAAGCCCGCCCACCGCTTCTACGAGCGGCACGGCTTCGTCGCCGTCGAGTACACGGACGGGAGCGGGAACGAGGAGCGAGAGCCGGATGTGCGGTACGTGTGGCGGCCCTGACCCGGGCCCTCGCGCTACGACCACCGGGCCCTCGCGCTACGGCCGCCCCGGTGCGGCCCCCCACACGCGTCGTTTCGCCAGCGGCTTCCGGTAGCTCCCCGCCCGGCTCGTGGTGAGTCCCAGCGTCACCAGCGACTCGGCCAGCTTCACCGCCGCGCCGACCCCGTCGACCACCGGAACCCCGAGCTTCTCCCCCACCACCCGCTGCAGTCCCGTCATCCCGGCACAGCCGAGGACCAGGACCTCGGCGCCGGCGTCCCGGACCCGCTCGGCCGCCGCGAGGAACGCGGCCTCCGTGCGCTCGGGGTCACCGGCGAGGTCGAGGACGCCCAGTCCGGTGCCGGCGACGGCGACGCAGTTGCGGGCCACCCCGGCGGTCTCCAGGCTGTCCTCGATCTGCCCGCGGGACCGGTCCAGGGTGGTGACGACGCCGTAGCGGCGGCCCAGCAGACAGGCCAGGTGGGCCGCGGCCTCGGTGATGTCGACGACGGGTACGTCCACCAGCTCCCGCACGCCCTCGCGCCCGTGCTCGCCGAAGCCGGCCAGGACCACCGCGTGGTAGGGCGGACCGTCGTACGTCCGCAGCGCGTCCAGGACCGCCGCCGCCGACAGGTAGCTGTCGAGCCAGCCCTCCGCCGACTCGGGCCCCCAGTCCGGGGTCAGCCCGGTCACGGCGGTGCCCGGGCCTGCGGCGGCCCGGGCACCTCGTACGATCTCCTCGGTCATCTCCTGCGTGGTGTTGCAGTTGGTGACGACGATCCGCACGTCCTTCAGACCTCCTCGGCCACGGCGACGGGGGCGGGGGCGCGGTCACGGCGGCACAGCGTCAGGTAGAGACCCGCGGCCAGTGCCGTGCCGATGAACCAGGAGTACGGCGCCACGTCGCTGAACGTCTTCACCAGCGCGAGCACGGCCGCGACCGCCGCCGAGGGCAGGAACGCCCACAGGGCCTTGGGGTTGACGCCCTTGCGGTAGTGGTACGGGGAGCCGGGAGTCGCGTCGAAGAGTTCCCGGACGTCCACCCGGCCGCGCTTGACCCAGTAGTAGTCGACCATGATCACGCCGAACAGCGGGCCCAGGAAGGCGCCGAGGCCGCCGAGGAAGTAGTTGACGACGGTGGGGTTGGAGAAGAGGTTCCAGGGGGTGACGACCAGCGCGGCGACGGTGCTGATCATGCCGCCGACCCGGAAGCTGATCTTCTGCGGCCAGACGTTGGCCAGGTCGTACGCCGGTGAGACGAAGTTGGCGACGATGTTGACGCCCATGGTGGCGACCGCGAAGGTCAGCGCCGCCACGACCAGGACCCAGGTGTTGCCGACCTTGGCGACCAGTTCGGCCGGGTCGGTGATGGCCTCGCCGAAGACCTCCAGGGAGCCGGCCGTGACGATCACGGAGACGACCACGAAGGCCGTGGAGTTGATCGGCAGGCCCCAGAAGTTGCCGCGCCGGACGGTGCGGTAGTCCGGGGCGAAGCGCGAGAAGTCGCAGAAGTTGAGCATCAGGGTGCCGTAGGTGGCGAGGATCAGGCCGATCGCGCCGAACCACTGCCGCCACTGCTCGCCGGTGGAGACCGGGTGCGGGGTGGAGGTGAGCGAGATGGTCCAGTGGGCCTTGGCCAGGATCCAGACCGCGAGGGCGATCATGACCAGCCAGATCGCGGGGCCGCAGAAGTCCTGGAACCTGCGGATCGTCTCCATGCCCCGGCTGATGATCGCCGCCTGGATCAGCCAGAGCGAGACGAAGGAGATCCAGCCGAGCGTGTCCAGGCCCAGGAAGGAGCTCTCCGTCAGGGACTTCAGGCCCGGCCAGGCGGCCAGCAGCATCACGTTGACGGCGACGGACGCCAGATAGGTCTGGATGCCGTACCACATGATGGCGATCACGGCTCTGATCAGCGCCGGGATGTTGGCGCCCCAGACGCCGAAGCTGATCCGGCTCACCACCGGGAACGGCACGCCGTGGCGCTGGCCGATCCTCCCCATCCAGTTCATGCCGACGTAGATGAGCACGAATCCGACGAGGAGCGAGGTGAAGACCTGCCAGACGTTCATGCCGAGGACCAGCAGGCCGGCGGCGAAGGTGTAGTTGCCGAGGTTGTGGACGTCGGACATCCACATGGCGAAGAGGTCGAAGACCTTCCAGTTCCGCTGCTCGGCGGGGGCGAGGTCTTCGTTGGTGAGCCGGGGGTCGGGGGCGAACGCGGGTGCGCCGGTGGCTTCGGCGCGGTCGGCGAGGGACACGGGGCCTCCAGGGACTACGGGGCGGGGAGGGAGGAGGACGGCTGCCGGGTGCTGCTGCCGGACGGTGGACATCGGATGCCCGGATGCTGCGCGCGTTTGGTATACCAAACTGCGGTCATGGTGCTCCCGTCAAGCGTTCCGACCGATGTCCGTCCCGTTACGGCTCCGTAAAAGCCCCCCGGGTCGGCGAAAATGACCTCATGGGCTCCCCCACCACGAAGATCGAACCCCTGGGCGCGGTGCGCGAGCGCGTCCTCGCGACCCTGCGGCAGGACATCATCGCGGGGCGCCTCGGCCCCGGTGACCGGCTGGTGGAACGCGAGCTCGCCGAGCGGTTCGGGGTCTCCCGGGTACCGGTCCGGGAGGCGATCCGGGCCCTGGTCGCCGAGGGCTTCGTCCTCTTCGAGTCGGCCCGCCGTACGGTCGTCCGCCGGCTGACCCCGACCGACGTCAAGGAACTCTTCGAACTGCGCGAGGCGTTGGAGGTGTACGCGGCCGGGCTGGCGGCGGCGCGGGCGACCCCGGAGGCGCTGGCCGAGCTGCGGGAGCTGCTCGACCGAGCGGCCACGGCGACCGCGGCGGGCGACGCCGAGACCATCACCGACATCAACACCCGCTTCCACGACCGGATCCTGGCCCTGGCCGGCAACAGCCTGCTCATCTCGGTCATGGAACCGGTCGACGGCCGGCTGCGCTGGCTCACCCGGAGGAACGAGGAGTGGCCCCAGCTCCTCACCGAGCACGGTGAGTTGTACGACGCGATCGCCTCCGGCGACCCGGACCGCGCCCGCGCCCGCGCGCTCGGCCACGTCCAGGCCAACTACCGGTCGACGGTGCGGCACCTGTTCGGCGAGGACACCGGCGCCTAGGTGTACTCGGTCATGACTTTGGTGACAGGCGGCTGATCGGGGGCTGGCCTGCGAGCGCAGTGTGTCGGCGTCGAGTGTTGTAGAAGG
>NZ_JBHXLU010000090.1:0-49273 GCF_042720695.1 Streptomyces sp. NPDC058457
CCCGGCCCCCCGCCCGGGCCCGCCGGCCGCACCCCCGGGGCCGTCCCCCCCCCCCCCCCCCCGGGGGGGGGGGGGGGGCCCCCCCCCCCCCCCCCCCCCCACGCCTGCCACCCCGACTCCAGGTGCACCCCGCGCTCCAGGAGCAGACCGTGCGCCGTGACGTACTCGGTCAGCTTCTCGTCGCGCAGCGGATGGGCGGTGCGGGCCAGCTGGGCCAGGTCCTCCTGGGCGACGGCGGTGCCCACCTCGACACCGCCGGGCGCGGCATAGGGGAGCAGGGTGCACCGCAGGAAGCGGGCCCAGTCCTCGCCGCGCCGGTCGCCGTACGACGTGAACAGGGTGACCGCCTCGTCGCACAGGGCGAGGGCCTGCTGGGTGCGGGTGTTGCCGGCGTCGACGACGGCCAGCTCCAGGCAGGTCCAGGCCTCGCCGTGGACCACGCCGATGCGCTGGAAGTCGGCGCGGGCGTCGACCAGGAGCTGGCGGGCGAAGCCCGAGTTGCGCAGCGAGCCGGTCTGGGACGCCCGCTGGTCACGGGTGACCCGGGCCGAGTGGTGGCGGGCACAGGCCAGGCCGTAGACGTCCCGCATCCGGGAGAACATCGTGCGCGAGCGCTCCAGTTCGCGGACCGCCTGGTCCAGGGCGCCGGTCTCCTCCAGGGCCTGGCCCAGGTAGTACACCGTCCAGGCCTCGCCGCGGGCGTCCTCGTTCTCCCGGTGCCGGGCCGCCGCCCGGCGCAGTCCGTCGACCGCGGGGGACGCGTCACCGTCCACCAGCCGGGCCCGGGCCAGCTGGGTCAGCGCCCAGGCCTCGCCACGGGCGTCGCGGGTACGGCCGTACCGGTCCAGCGCGGCCCCGAGCTCCCGCTCCGCCCGCGATACGTCGCCCATGCGCAGCGCCAGCTGGCCGAGCTGGAAGTGCGCCCAGGCCTCGCCGTGCACCGAACCGCCCTCCCGGTGCAGCACGAGTGAACGGGTGAGCAGGTCGAGGGCCTCCGGCAACCGGGCGCGGTCGCGCTGCACCGCCGCCAGCGCATGCATCGTCCACGCCCGGTCGGTCGCCAGCTCGGGGGGAGCCTGCAGGTCCAGCGCCTCCTGGAGCTTGGCCGCCGCCTCGGTGAGATTGCCCTGATGGTGCAGGGTGATCCCGAGCGAACACAGCGCGCGGGCCGCACCGGCGTCGTGATGCGCCTCCAGGTACAGGTCGACCACGGAGGTCAGGGTGGTGCGGGCCTTGTCCAGCTCGCCCAGCTGACGGGCCGCGATACCGGTACGCCACTGCACCGAGCGCACAAGGAGGCCCTGGTCCACCGCCTGGGCCAGCTCGCTGATCTCACCGAGCCGGTAGAGGTCGCCGCGCAGCAGGCAGTAGTCGCACAGCGCGCCCAGCAGGTTCTGCACGGCCGCCTGGTCGACGCCCTCCGCGTGCCGCAGGGCCGCCGTGATGAAGCTCGACTCGTCGTCCAGCCAGCGCAGCGCCTCGTCGAGCGAGGTGAAGCCGTGCGGGCTGAACCGGTCCGAGCGGGTCGACATGTTCCCGTCGACCAGGCGCAGCACCGAGTCGGCGAGCTCCGCGTAGTTCACGATCAGCCGCTGCTGCGCCGCCGTGCGGTCGGCCGGGGTCTCCTCGTCCAGGAGCCGGGACTGGGCGAAGGAGCGGACCAGGTCGTGCAGGCGGTAGCGGCTGCCGCGGACATGGTCGATCAGACCGGCCTGGGCGAGCGTGACCAGGTGACGGGTCGCCGCCGCCTCGTCTGCGCCCAGCAGGGCGGCCGCGGCCGCCGCCCCCATCGAGGCCCGGCCCGCCAGCGCCAGCCTTCTCAGCAGCCGGCGCCCGGTCTCCGACTGGTCGGTGTACCGCAGCCACAGCACCCGCTCCACCGGCCCGACCGGACCGTACGCGCCCAGATCCGTGGCGAGTTGGAGCGGCGAACGCGAGCCCAGCGACGAACCCGCCACCCGCAGCGCCAGCGGCAGCCCGCCGCACAACTCCCGGATCCGGTCCGCGGACTGCGCGTCGTACGGCCCCGACGTGTCCTGGGCCGCCGCGTCCAGCAGCTCCTCCGCGCCGGCCGCGTCCAGCGCTGTGACCGGCAGCTGGTGCACCCAGGCGGGCAGGTCGGCGGGCAGGTCGAGCTGGTCCCGGGCGGTGACCAGGACCAGGCTGTCGGAACGCTCCGGCACCAGGGTGCGCACCTGCTCGGGGTCCGAGGCGTCGTCCAGCACGATCGTCACCGGAAGACCCGTGAGGTGCTGGTGGTACAGCTCGCTCAGCCGCTTGACCTGCTGGTCGGCGGAGGAACGCTCACGGAACAGCAGCTGCTCGCGCGGGGCGCCCAGCCGGTTGAGCAGATGCAGCAGGGCGTCCCGGGTGGACAGCGGCGGCTCCTCCTGGCTGGCTCCGCGCAGATCCACCACGACCGCACCCCGGAAGAGGTCCCTCAGCTCGTGCGTGGCCCGGACCGCGAGCGCGGTACGGCCGGAGCCGGGCTCCCCGTGCAGCACCACGACCGTCGGACGGGTCTCCGTGGCCGCCCGGGCCGCCTGCGCCCACTGCCGGATCCGCGCCAGCTCCTGCTGCCGGCCTGCGAACGGGCCGTCCGGAGTGGGCAGTTGCCCGAACGACTGCTGCAGCACCGTACGCCTGCGGGCCGCCGCGCTCTTGTCCGCGCCGCGCAGCCCGGGACCCTGCTTCTTCGGCCCGGTGGAGGCACTGCGCACCCGCTGCTGATCGAGGAACGGCCGGATGCCCCGCACCTCCAGCGCGGTCAGCCACTGCAGCCGCAGCTGCTCGGGACCGCCGGGCTGACCGGCCGCGCCCGCGTGGTGATGAGCGGCGGGCAGATGCGAACCTGCGACCTTGACGACCGTGGCGGCCGCGCCGATCACCCCTACGGTCACCCCCGCGCCGAGGGCCGTGGCCGCCCCGGTGCCCAGGGAGAGGTCGGCGACGGTGGCGGCGACCGCCGCGACGGCCGCGACCAGCAGGGGAGTTCCGGAGCCCTCCTTGGCGTAGCGGCGGCCGAAGCTCGGCCGGCCCGCCTCCGTCTCGTCGAGGGCCAGGGTGTACGCCGCGTACTCCTCGGCGGCCGTCCGCTCCATCTCCTCCAGCCCGCCGCGCGCACGGGACAGCAGCACCTGTCCGTCGACACGGCCGCCCGAACGGCGGACCTCCTCCTCCACGGCCCGCACCAGCAGCCGATCGGCTTCCGCCCGATGGGCGTCCCGCATGTCCCGTCCCCCTCCAGCGGCAACTCCTTTGCCTGCAAGTGTCCTTGCGAAGGGTCGCGATGGCGAGGGGGCGACGATCAGGCGATCGGTGAGGGTTCGGTGGTGGTCCCGGCTACCGGGCGGCCCGGGCGGGCTGGGGGACCATCCGGCCCCACCCCTTGGACAGGGCCAGGTACACGCAGGCCGCCGCCAGCCCCGCCTCCGCCACGGCGCTCGCCAGCGCCTCCAGCAGCTCCGTGCCCACCGCCGACGTCGTTATGTCGAACCACGCGTCCAGGACCGCGACCGATGCCGTCGCCGACGCCGTGAGGCGGGCCCGGGCATCACCCCGCAACCCCAGCACGGCCGTCGCCGCGCACCCCGCCGCCATCAGGACGTCCAGCCCGATCCAGGCCACCGACCAGTTGTGGACCTCGGTCTTGGTGGGCAGCGTCAGCGCCAGCACCACCATCCACGGCACGAGCAGCACGGAGGACGATCCGAGAAGGATCAGTGCCCACCGCTTCAGCCGCCTCATCCGCTTCGCCCTTCGGGTCTGCATCGCCGTTAAACGGTTCAACACCTGGTCCCCCTCGTCTTGTTCCGGATCCGTGGCTGTGGAACCTGTGAATCGCCCGGCTCCTGCGCCATGCCCCCACGCTAGACCGCAGAGAAAATTCTGCAAAGAAAACTCGGCGGACATCGGGGAAGGGTCAGGGAGGCTCAGGGATGTCTCAGGGTTCTCGGGGTCGGAGTTACCGTGGCCGCATGACCGACGGCACGCCCCGGACGGCCGGAGCACCCGAGCCCGCCGCACACGCCGAGATGCCCGCTGCGCACGCCGAGATGCCCGCCGCAGATGCCGAGATGACCAGCCTGGAGCGCACCGCCCTCTACAAGTCCCTCGGCAACCCCCTGCGCCGCCGGATCCTCGACTACCTCGGCCGGCACGGCGAGGCGAACTCCACCGTGCTCGCCAGGGAACTGGGGGAGAGCTCCGGCACCACCAGCTACCACCTGCGCAAACTCGCCGAGCAGAAGCTCATCGAGGAGATCCCCGAGAAGTCGGGCGGCCGGGAACGCTGGTGGCGGAGCCTGCCCTTCAGCCACACCACACCCGACCCGGCCACGATGACGACCGAGGAGTACGCGGCGGCCGAGCACCTCGCCCTCCTCAGGATCGAGGTCGACACCAGGCTCTTCCGCCGCGCCCACGAGGAGTACCGCGGCCCGCAGGGCTGGGCCCAGGTGCAGCGCACCGGCACCTGGATGACGAAGACCGACCTCCACGACTTCGTACGCGCCTACCACGACCTCCTCGACCGCTACGGCCACCCCGACGACGCCGTCCCCGAGGGGGCACGCCGGGTGAATCTGCGCTTCTACGCGGCCCCCGACCCCGTGGGAGAGTGGGAGGGTGAACCGACTGGCCCATGAGACGTCCCCGTACCTCCTCCAGCACGCCGACAACCCCGTCGACTGGTGGCCCTGGTCGGCCGAAGCCTTCGAGGCCGCGCGGACCGCGAACAAGCCCGTCCTGCTGAGCGTCGGGTACAGCTCCTGCCACTGGTGCCATGTCATGGCCCACGAGTCCTTCGAGGACGAGGCCACCGCCGGCTACCTCAACGAGCACTTCGTCAGCGTCAAAGTCGACCGTGAGGAGCGGCCGGACGTCGACGCCGTCTACATGGAGGCCGTGCAGGCCGCCACCGGGCAGGGCGGCTGGCCCATGACCGTCTTCCTCACCCCCGACGCCGAACCCTTCTACTTCGGCACGTACTTCCCGCCCGCGCCCCGCCACGGCATGCCCTCGTTCCGGCAGGTCCTTGAGGGGGTCCGGGCCGCGTGGACCGACCGGCGGGACGAGGTCGCCGAGGTCGCAGGGAAGATCGTCCGCGATCTGGCCCAGCGGGAGCTCGGCCACCAGGGCGGCCGCCCGCCCGGCGAGCAGGAGCTCGCCCAGGCGCTGCTCGGGCTCACCCGCGAGTACGACCCGCAGCGCGGCGGATTCGGCGGCGCCCCCAAGTTCCCGCCGTCCATGGTGATCGAGTTCCTGCTTCGGCACCACGCCCGGACCGGTTCCGAGGGCGCGCTGCAGATGGCCGTGGACACCTGTGAGCGGATGGCCCGCGGCGGCCTCTACGACCAGCTCGGCGGCGGCTTCGCCCGTTACTCCGTCGACCGCGACTGGGTCGTGCCGCACTTCGAGAAGATGCTCTACGACAACGCCCTGCTGTGCCGGGTGTACGCCCACCTGTGGCGGGCCACCGGGTCCGAGCTGGCCCGCCGGGTCGCCCTGGAGACCGCCGACTTCATGGTCCGCGAACTGCGCACCGCCGAGGGCGGGTTCGCCTCCGCGCTGGACGCCGACAGCGACGACGGGAGCGGGCGGCACGTCGAGGGCGCGTACTACGCGTGGACGCCCGCACAGCTCCGCGAGGTCCTCGGCGACGACGCGGACCTCGCCGCCCAGTACTTCGGCGTCACCGCGGAGGGCACCTTCGAGCACGGCCAGTCCGTGCTCCAACTTCCGCAGCAGGAGGGCGTGTTCGACGCCGAGCGGATCGAGTCCGTCAAACGGCGGCTGCTGGCCGCACGGGCCGGCCGCCCGGCCCCGGGCCGTGACGACAAGGTCGTCGCCGCCTGGAACGGCCTGGCCGTCGCCGCACTCGCCGAGACCGGCGCCTACTTCGACCGCCCCGACCTGGTCGAGGCCGCCGTCGGCGCCGCCGATCTCCTCGTCCGGCTCCATCTCGACGACCACGCGCGGCTCGCCCGCACCAGCCGGGACGGCCGGGTCGGCGCCAACGCGGGCGTCCTGGAGGACTACGGCGACGTCGCCGAGGGCTTCCTCGCGCTCGCGTCCGTGACCGGCGAGGGCGTCTGGCTGGAGTTCGCCGGGCTCCTCCTCGACCATGTCCTGGCCCGCTTCACCGACCAGGAGAACCCGGAGAGCGGCGCCCTCTACGACACCGCCGCCGACGCCGAGCAGCTGATCCGCCGGCCGCAGGACCCGACCGACAACGCCACGCCCTCCGGCTGGACCGCCGCCGCCGGCGCCCTGCTCGGCTATGCGGCCCACACCGGTGCCGAACCTCATCGCACCGCCGCGGAAAGGGCGTTGGGGATCGTCGGCACGCTCGGACCGCGTGTGCCGCGCTTCATCGGGTGGGGGCTCGCTGTCGCCGAGGCGCTGCTCGACGGTCCGCGCGAGGTCGCGGTCGTGGGGCCGGATGCGGAGGATGCCGGTGCGACCGTCCTGCACCGCACGGCACTGCTGGGGACCGCACCCGGTGCGGTGGTGGCGATGGGAACTCCGGAGAGCGACGAGTTCCCGTTGCTCGCGGGGCGGCCGCTCGTCGGTGGGGAGGCTGCCGCGTACGTGTGCCGCAACTTCACGTGTGACGCGCCGACCACCGACCCGGAACGGCTGCGGGCGGCACTGGGGGGCTGACGTTCTCCGAAGCCCGTGGGCGCGTTGTCGGCTGCGGGTGCGTGGGGGTTGCTCGCGCCCACGCGGCGGCAGCCGCACATTTCGACACAGCCCCGCGCCCCTTACGGGGCGCCAGAGCGCGCTTTCCGGCCGTTGGGCCGAAACATGCCATTTATCAGCCGAGTTCACGCTCTTCACATCCCCCTCATAAGATCCACCCATCGCCGTGACAGGTGTGACACACCGTCACGGTTGGGGCGGGGTGCGCGTGAAGACTCTGTGAGTGAAGTTTGAGCTTTGTGTGATCGCTGTTCACCCAAGGGCCCCTAGCATCGCTGGAGCAGTGCCCGGTTCTGCCTTATTTCGGACCGCGGCAGTCGTGTCATGTGGGGGGAGAGCGCAACTTTGTCCGAGTTCTTCGACCAGGTCTGGTCGTGGATCGTCGAGGCTGTGGGGGAAACTTCGTGGCGGGAGCTGATGCCGCTGGGGCTTGCCGGACTGTTCGTCTGGGCGCTCTGGCTGTACCGAGCGGTGCTCTCGCGGTTCGCCAAGCCGGTCGTCAACAACTTCCGTACCAGCGTGTCCGTGGTGGTCCCGGCCTACAGGGAAGACCCGGAGATCTTGCTGGAGTGCCTGGAGACCTGGCTCGCCCAGGATCCCGCCGAGATCATCATCGTCCCCGACGTCGAGGACCACGAGGTACTGCACCGGCTGTCGCTGGTGGAGGACCCCCGGGTCCGGGTGCTCGCCTTCGAGCACCGAGGGAAACGTTCCGCCCTGGGGGTCGGCATACGGGCCGCCACCAGCGAGCTCCTCGTCCTGGTGGACTCCGACACCCGCTGGGAGCCGGGGCTCCTCGAAGCCGTGCAGATGCCGTTCGCCGATCCGACCGTCGGCGGGGTGGGCACCCAGCAGAACGTCTACCAACGCACCACCAGCGTCTGGCGCCGTATCGCCGACTGGCTGGTCAACCTCCGTTACTACGACTACGTTCCGGCCATGGGCCGGGCCGGTGCCGTGGCCTGTCTGTCCGGCCGTACCGCCGCCTACCGCCGCGCGGCGGTCCTGCCCGTGCTGGAGAACCTGGAGAACGAGTTCTTCCTCGGCCGCCGCTGTGTGGCGGGCGACGACGGCAGGCTGACCTGGCTGGTCCTCGCCTCCGGCTACAAGACCGTGCACCAGTCCTCGGCGCGGGCGATCTCCATGTTCCCGTCGTCCTTCCGGGCCTTCGTGAAGCAGCGCGTCCGGTGGAGCCGCAACTCCTACCGGTGCTACCTCACCGCGCTGTACAAGGGCTGGCTGTGGCGGGTCCCGCTGGTCACCAAGATCACCGTGCTGCAGATCCTGCTGACCCCGGTGACCATGGGCATGGCCCTCGGCTATCTGCTGCTGAGCCGACTGGACTTCAGCGGCCGCGGCATCGTCCTCACCCTGATCTGGCTGCTGCTGGGCCGTGCCGTCCGCGGCTACTCACACCTGCGCAGGCACCCGCAGGAGATCTTCCTGCTGCCGCTGACGGCCCTCGTGGTCATCATGATCTCGCTGCCGATCAAGCTGTACGCCTTCGTCACCATGAACAAGCAGGGCTGGCTCACCCGCAGCAGCACCAGCATCGGAGGCGAGGGCCAGAGCGCGGCCACGCTCTCCGGGTCCGCCGGCGGCGGCCAGAGCCACTCCGCCCTCCAGCCCGAGGTGATCTGACGCCATGGACACCCCTCTCACGACGAGTCTCATGACCAGGAGAAGACCCGGCCCCGGCAGCCGGCTGCGCCGGGCCGGTGCCGGAACGGCGGCCCTGCTGGGCGCCTTCGCGGTGGCGGCGACGCTGCTGCTGGGCACCTCGGCCACGGCCCACGCCGACGGGGACGGCGACAAGAAGCAGAAACTGGCCGCCGAGGACGCGGAGACCCAGGCCGCGCTGGTCGCCGACGAGGACCACCGGCTCAACCAGGTACGGGCGTTCACGTCGGTGGCGCCCCTGCAGAGCACCAAGTGGACCGTGCCGTACCGGCTGGACACCGACAACGGGTACACCCTGGTACTCACCGAGCGCAGCAACGCCTACACCATCGCCGACCTGCTGAAACTCGCCCCGCAGACCTTCCTGCGGCGCAAGGACGGCTCGTATCTGCTGACCGAGAACATCTACCTCAACGTCGGCGCCAAGCTGAAGCTGTCCAACCCGGGCGGCCTCACCCTGCGGATGGCCAGCAACCGCACCGGCTTCGTCTCCATCGTCTCCTTCGGCGGCGAACTGTCCCTCCAGGGCACCTCCCAGGCGCCGCTGACCATCACCAGCTGGGACCCGCAGGCCAACAAGGCCGACAGCGACGTCCGGGACGGCCGCGCCTACATCCGCACCATCGGCGGCCAGTTCGAGATGACGCACGCCAAACTCGCGAACCTGGGGTTCTGGAGCGGGCGCACCGGCGGCCTCAGCCTCACCGGCACCGACCGGCCGAACACCGGCTCGCTGGAGGACACCGGCCAGGTGCACGGCAAGACCGCACGCGAGCGGGCCCGCGCGCAGGACGGCGAGGGCGACCAGAACACCACCAGCGGTGACGTCACGGCCATGCCCTCGGGCGAACTGACGACTCCCGACGCCCGGTTCTCCACCGGTGGCCTCTCCTACGTCTCCGGGTCGATCACGCACTCGACCATCACCGGCAACGCCTTCGGAGTCTTCATCTCCAGCGCGACCGGGATCGAGATCAGCGACACGACCGTGGAGAACAGCCTGGAGGACGGGGTGGTGATGCACCGGTTCGTCTCCAGCTCGCTCGTGCAGCGCACGGTCGCCAAGGACAACGGCGGCGACGGCTTCATCCTCTCCCGGGCCACCCAGCAGGTGCGGGTCAGCGGTTGCACCGCCGAGGGCAACGGCGGCAACGGCTACACGCTCAGCGGCAGGCCGCTCGCCGAGGGGCCCTCCGCCTCCGGGCAGGCCGTCGACAGCTACGGCTCCAACTCGGTCGCCAACAGCGTGGCCAAGGACAACGGCCGCTACGGCGTCGAGGTACTCGGCGGTTTCGACGTCGGCGTGCAGAACAACCGCATCGAGGGCGGTGACATGGGCATCGTGGCCCGCCTGGCCGCGGACAAGGTGTCCATCACCGGCAACCGCCTGACCGGCCAGAACCGGCAGGGCATCTCGGTACGCGACGGGGTCACCGACGCCACCGTCACCGGCAACATCATCGACGGGCCCCAGACCGGCGTGTACGTCCGAGACTCGGCCGCCGAGATACGCGGCAACACCGTCCAGGACGCCACCAACCACGGAGTCAGCCTGGTCGGCGGCGTGGACGGCACGACGGTCTCGTTCAACGTGATCGGCGGGGTCGGCCCCAGCGCGCTGGACTCCAGCCGCTCGCACGGCGGTGCCGACATCAAGGAGAACCAGACCTTCGCCTGGTACGACACCAGCTCCTTCTGGGTCAAGGTCAAGCACTACGCGAGCCCGATGACCCTGCTGTGGACGGGCATCCTGCTGCTCATCCTGTTCTCGGCCGCCATGGGCCGGCGCAGGCGGCGGGCGAGCGGGCGGGGCGCCGGCATCGTCCACCCGTACTCCGACAAGGCGCCGCTGCCGGCCCCGCCGCCGGACGAGATCGCCGTGGCGGGCCGCCGGCGGGAGCCGGTGATGAGCGAATGAGCGACGACATCCCGGCGGCGCCCGGTGGTGACGGCGCACCCGGTGACGGCGGGCCGGGTGACGGTGGCGGCTCTCCGGCGGGCGAGCCCGCCGTGGAGCGGCTGCGCCGGATCTGGCTCTCCGGCGGGCCGCCGCTGTGGGTGGCCTCGGCCGCGCTGGTGATCTCGGTGGTGGCGCTGATCGTGGCGGGGGTCTCCGCCGGTGACGACCGGCCCGTCGTGTACGGCGCCGGTCCCACCACCGGTCCCACCATCCCGGTCGCCGAACCCACGGACGACGGGGACGCCACCGGCGACCCCGGCGCCACGGCCTCCGACCCCGCACCGAGCGGCACGGCCGCCACCGACGGGCCGGCCACGCCCACCGCGACCGGCTCGGCCGCGGCCGTGGCCTCCGGACCGGTGAAGTGCCCGGCCGCCACCGTCACCGTCAGCGACGCCAAGTCCCTGAAGGACGCGTTGGACCAGGCGCAGCCCGGCGATGTCATCAAGATGCAGGACGGGGTCTACTCGGACCGCTTCACCGCCGCCGACCCCGGTACGGCGGACCGCCCGATCTTCCTGTGCGGCGGCCCGGGCGCGGTGATCGACGCCGGGGACGTCGACGGCGGCTACGCCTTCCACCTGGACGGCGCCAGCCACTGGCGGCTGATCGGCTTCACCGTGCGCAACGGCCAGAAGGGGGTCATGGCCGACAAGGTCCAGGGCACCGTCATCCAGGGCCTGACCGTCGAGAACATCGGCGACGAGGGCATCCACCTGCGCGACTTCAGCTCCGGCAACGTGGTCGAGGACAACACCGTCCGCGCCACGGGCAAGCGCAAGGAGACGTTCGGCGAGGGGATCTACGTCGGGTCCGCGGAGTCCAACTGGTGCACCGTCACCGACTGCAAACCCGACAAGAGCGACGACAACGTGATCCGCGGCAACCACGTCAGCGACACCACCGCGGAGTCCGTCGACATCAAGGAGGGCACCACAGGGGGCTCTCTCATCGGCAACACCTTCGACGGCGCCGGCCTCAGCGGAGGTCACAACGACTCCTGGGTCGACGTCAAGGGCAACGACTGGCTGATCAAGGGCAACGTCGGCCGCCACTCGCGTGAGGACGGCTTCCAGACCCACCAGATCCTCGACGGCTGGGGCACCGGAAACGTGTTCCAGGCCAACACCGCACAGGTGGACGGCCCCGGCTACGGCTTCCACTTCGCGCCCGTCGAGAACAACAAGGTCACCTGCGACAACAAGGTCAGCGACGCGGCGAAGGGCCTCGCCAACGTCGCCTGTTCCTCCTGACGGCGAGGGGCCCGGTCCGCACCCGGGCCCCACGCGGCCGCAGTTCCCTCTCCTTCACCGACTTCACCGACTTCACCCACTTCACCCACGCGCTTCTTCGGCATGCGCACTTTCCGCTAGGACATCCCCTCGGAGGCATCATGGACACTCTTCCCGACAGCACCGGCGCTCCCCGTCTCACCGTCATCGGCACCGGCTATCTGGGCGCCACGCACGCCGTGTGCATGGCGGAGCTCGGCTACGAGGTGCTCGGCGTCGACGTCGATCCCGCCAAGATCGAGCTGCTGAGAGCCGGGCAGGTACCGTTCTTCGAGCCAGGGCTGCCCGAACTCCTGGTCAAGGCCCAGGAGTCAGGCCGGCTGCACTTCACGACCAGCCTGGCGGAGGCCGCGGAGTTCGGCGACATCCACTTCATCTGCGTGGGCACCCCGCAGCAGCCCGGTTCCTACGCCGCGGATCTCCGCTACGTGGAGGGCGCGGTGACCGAGCTGGCCCGGCACCTGAACCGCCGGGCCCTGGTGGTCGGGAAGTCGACGGTGCCGGTGGGCACCGCGGCCCGCCTTGCGGAGCTGGTCCGGAGCACCGCCCCGGCCGGGGACGCCGTGGAGCTGGCCTGGAACCCGGAGTTCCTGCGGGAGGGCTTCGCCGTGGACGACACCCTCCACCCCGACCGGCTGGTGTTCGGCACCGAGTCCGCGTGGGCGGAGCAGCAGCTGCGCGCGGCGTTCGCGCCCGTCATCGCCCAGGGCACCCCGGTGGTGGTCGCCGACCTGCCGACCGCCGAACTGGTCAAGGTCGCCGCCAACTCCTTCCTGGCCACGAAGATCTCGTACATCAACGCCATGGCGGAGGTCTGCGAGGCCACCGGCGCCGACGTGCACCGGCTGGCGGAGGCGCTGGCCTACGACGACCGGATCGGCGGCCGGTTCCTGAAGCCGGGTCTCGGCTTCGGCGGCGGCTGCCTGCCCAAGGACATCAGGGCGTTCATCCACCGCGCCGAGGAACTGGACGTCGCCCAGGCGGTGGCCTTCCTGCGCGAGGTGGACGCGATCAACCAGCGCCGCCGGGCCCGCACCGTGGACCTGGTCCGAGAACTGGTCGGCGGCGATCTCGCCGGCACGAAGGTGGCCGCGCTCGGAGCGGCCTTCAAGCCCAACTCCGACGACATCCGGGACGCCCCGGCGCTGGACGTCGCCGCCACCCTGCACCGGGCCGGCGCGCAGGTGACGGTCTACGACCCGGTGGCGATGGACAACGCCCGCCGTGTCCACCCGGAGCTGGTGTACGGGACCGACGCGCTGCAGGCCGCCGCGGGCGCCGATGTCGTGGTCCTGCTCACCGAGTGGACGCAGTTCCGGGAGATCGACCCGGAGGCCATGGGCTCCGTGGTGAACCGGCGCCGGGTCGTGGACGGCCGGCACGCCCTCGACCCCGCCCAGTGGCGCGCGGCCGGCTGGGAGTACCGGGCACTGGGCCGCAACTGACCGCGGGCCGGGGCCGGTTCAGGCGAACTCCGCAGGCGGGCTCTTCAGGCGAACTCGGCGAGGGCGCGCGCCACGATGGCCTCCAGCTGCTCGTGGTGCGCGCCCTTCCAGTACGCCCGGCCGCACTCCTCGCACTGCGCGAAGACGTCGTACGACTTCTGCGTCCCGCCCTTCAGCTGGTCCGCCACCTCTTCCTTCGTCGCCTCCTTCAGCAGGCCGTTGCAGGCCGTGCAGCGGGTCCAGGGGCGCAGGTCGGGGGCGAACCGGTCGAGGACGTCGTGGAGCTGGTCGTCGGGCCTGGTGCTGTAGACGTAGGCGCCCGCCCATAGTTCGCGGCGGCGCAGCAGGCCCCGGTCGCGGCTGAGCAGCACGCGCTTCTCGGCCGCCGAGCGGGCCGCGAGGGCCGGGTCGCCGATGTCCGTCGACTCGTACGCCGTGTCCACGCCGAGGAGGCGGAGGCGGCGGGCGAGGGTGCCGAGGTGGACGTCGAGGAGGAAGCGGAGCGGAGCGCCGGGGACCCGCTGCGGGCGCCGTACCGGGCGTACGGCCACCGACTCGCCGTGCGCCGGGATGTGGGCCGGCGGGACCTCCCGGCCGTCCACCACCAGGGCGCCGACCTCGGTGAGCGGGACGCCGAGGGATTCGATGACGTGGCCGAGGGTCGAGACGCCGTCGACGCTGAGGGGGTGGACGCCGGTGCGGCGGGCGTGCGGGACGAACAAGGCCAGCCCGGGGGCGACTTCGACCTGGATCTCGGGAGCGTTCACCTGGTCAGGATCGCATGGCCGACGGCCGTGACCTCAGTGGTTTTCCGGGGGCAGGCCGTGCTCGATGACGTTCAGCGCACGGTCGATGAGGGCGTCGTAGTCGGGCTCGTGCTCCTGCTCCGCCCAGTACATCGAGGTCTCCAGCAGGCCGCCGACGATGGACATCGCGTAGACCCGTACCTCCAGGCTGTCCGGGTCGAGGCCGGTGCGCTCGCCGATGGCCTGGCGGAGCATGCGGCCGGTGCTCGACATGCTCTCCATCATCCGCGAGCGCACCGCCGGCACCTCGACCATCAGCCGGGTGCGCAGCCGGGAGACCACGGGGTCCTCCTTCATGCCCATCCTGATCGCCCGGTGCATCACATGGCGGAGGGAGACCGGCCACGCCTCGTCGGCGGGGCGCGCCCGGAGCTCCTCCATGATGAGCGGGTCGTACTCGTCCGTGAGGACGATGTCCTCCTTGGTCGGGAAGTACCGGTAGACCGTCGACGGCGACACCTCGGCCCGCTCGGCGATCTGCTCGATCGTCGTCGCGTCGTACCCCTGCTCCGCGACCAGCGCGTACATCGCGGTGCGGATCGCCTCGCGGGTCTTGATCTTCTTCCGTTCGCGCAGGCCGAGCCGGGGGTTGTCGGCGGGGGAGAAGGAGGTGCGCGGTGCCGTCATGCCGGTCATTGTCCGGCATCGGCGGTGGCGGGGGCCACGGCCGGGGACTCGTTCCCCTCGGTACGGTGCTCGGTCGGGGTGTTGGGCAGGAGCGCGGCGGCCAGCAGGGCGGTGGCGAGCGCGGCGATGCCGCACACCGTCAGGACCAGGCCCATGCCGTGGACGTACGAGGCGTTCGCGGAGGCGACGAGGTGGGTGGAGCCCGTCTTCGCTGCGACCAGGTGGGCGGCGACCACCGACTCGCCGGCGGTGTGGCCGAGCGGGGCGGGCAGGCCGGTCACGTCCAGGCGGTCGCGGAAGGTGCCGGCCAGCAGGCTGCCGAGCAGGGCGATGCCGATCGCGCCGCCGACCTGGCGCGTGGTCATCAGCAGCCCGGAGCCGCTGCCGGCCCGGTCCGCGGGCAGGGCGCCGAGGGCGCCGTCCATGGAGGGGACCACCGAGAAGCCGAAGCCGAGGCCCGCGACGGACAGCCACAGCGCGGTGAAGCCGTAGCCGTCGCTCACCGAGGTGCGGCTGCCGAGCAGGGCGGCGAAGGCGAGGACCACCAGGCCGGCGGCGACCACGGCGCGGGCGCCGAAGCGGGCGACGACCGGCTGGGCGGCGCGCGCGGCGACGAGCAGGCCGCCCATCATGGGCAGCAGCCGCAGGCCGGTGCCGAAGGCGTCGTTGCCGAGGACCGCCTGGAGGTAGGGCGGCAGCACGAACATCAGGCCCGACAGCACGAACATCACCAGGGTCGCCGCGAGGGTGTTCAGCAGGAAGCCGCGGTGGGTGAGGAGCTCCATGTCGAGCATGGGGCGGTACGCCCGGCGTTCGCGCAGCACCAGGGCCGTGCCGAGGACGACGGCGACCGCGAACAGGGCAAGGACCAGCGGGTCGCCCCAGCCGCGGCCGGGGGCCTCGATGATCGCGTAGACCAGGGCGCCGAGGCCGATCGCGGTGAGCGCGGTGGAGAGGACGTCGACCCTGGGCGAGGCGGGGTCGCTGGTCTCGGGGAGCAGGAAGACGCAGGCGGCGACGCCGATGGCGGCCATCGGCACGTTGATCAGGAAGACCGAGCCCCACCAGAAGTGGTTGAGCAGGAAGCCGCCGATGATCGGGCCGAGCGGCAGGCCGAGCGCCGAGGCGGCCGAGACGATGCCGACGGCCCGGGTGCGCTCGCCCGGTCCGAACAGCGAGGGCAGCACGGACATCGCGAGCGGCATCACCAGCGCCGCGCCGACGCCCATGGCCGCGCGGGCGGCGATCACCCAGTTCACGTCGCCGGCCAGCGAGCCCAGGACGGACCCGGCCAGGAAGATCAGCAGGCCGACGACGAGCATCCGGCGGCGGCCGAAGCGGTCGCCGAGGAGCCCGGCGGGGAGCATCAGCGACGCGAAGACGATGACGTACGCGTCCGCCATCCACTGCTGCTGGCTGGTGGTGGCGCCGAGCTCCTCGGCCATCGTCGGGAGCGCCACGTTGAGGATCGTCGTGTCGAAGCCGAGCACCAGCATGCTCGCGACCAGGGCACCGAGGGCCCACCAGCGTCGGGGGTTCTGATGTGTCTCTTCAAGGTGAGTGACAGTAGCCATGAAATGAGAGTAACTCTCAAAATCTAGTTGCTGTCAATGGCGAGTCGATGTCGTAATATGGGGACGGGCCTGGGGGGCCATGGAGGAGGGCATGAAAAAAGTGGCCACGGCTCGGAAGCCGTGGCCACTCGGACGAGCGGTGCCGGGAGCTATGCGTGCTGGTACGCCACCAGGGAGATGCCGACGTAGTGGACGACGAAGGCGGCCAGTGTGAGGGAGTGGAACACCTCGTGGAACCCGAAGTAGCGCGGTGACGGGTTCGGGCGCTTGATGCCGTAGATCACGCCGCCCGCGCTGTAGAGGAGACCGCCCACGATCACCAGGACCAGGACCGCGATACCGCCGGTACGCATGAAGTCGGGCAGGAAGAAGACCGCCGCCCAGCCCATTGCTATGTAGCAGGGCGTGTACAGCCAGCGCGGTGCGCCGACCCAGAAGACCCGGAAGACGATGCCCGCGGCCGCCGCGCCCCAGATGCCCCACAGCAGCCACTGCCCCTTGGCTCCGGGCAGCAGCAGCATGGTCAGGGGTGTGTAGGTGCCCGCGATGATCAGGAAGATGTTGGCGTGGTCGAGCCTGCGCAGGATGCCGTCCATGCGCGGGGTCCAGTTGCCCCGGTGGTAGAGCGCGCTCACGCCGAACAGCAGACATGCCGTCAGGGCGAAGATCCCGCAGGCGATACGGCCGCGCGGTGAGTCGGCGAGGGCGGTGAGGACGAGGCCCGCGACGAGTACGGCCGGGAACATGCCCAGGTGCAGCCAGCCGCGCAGCTTGGGCTTGACCTGTTGCGACAGGGAAGAGAGCGCGGCGGGGCCGCGGCCGGCGGCCGGCGAGTCCGTGGGCGCGTCGGGGACGGGCGCAGTCATGAAGGGCATCGTACCTACGGAACCGTAAGTTACGGATCAGTCCCGCTCGATGACCGCCGGAGAGTGGCCATCGTCTCACGGAGCCCCGGTTGCGCTCACGCCGGTCTGCAAAAAGACCTTGAGGCGAACTCAATGTGGACGCAAAGAAACGCAGGTGGGCGCAGAAACCGTGGCCTTCCTCACGTCGCTCATCTGTGACTCCCTCTGGACAGATGGGTGATCGGGTCGGAGGATCAAATGAGTGCGGTCGGCACCGGATGAGCGGCTACGAAGCATCCGGGTCGCAGCCCCCACGGGGCAACAAGGCCTGAAAACACGGCCACAAGATCAAAAAAATCCCTCATTTAGGAGCAACCGTGGCGCGCGACATCGCGGCTCCCACCGTCATCCCCACCCACCATCAGGAACTGATCTCGTGGGTCAACGAGATCGCCGAACTGACGCAACCGGACAGCGTGGTCTGGTGTGACGGATCCGAGGCCGAGTACGAGCGACTGTGCGAAGAGCTCGTGGCGAAGGGCACCTTCAAGAAGCTCGACCCGATCAAGCGCCCCCACTCCTACTACGCGGCCTCCGACCCGACCGACGTCGCCCGGGTCGAGGACCGTACGTTCATCTGCTCCGAGCAGGAGCAGGACGCGGGCCCGACCAACCACTGGAAGGCCCCCGCCGAGATGCGGGAGATCTTTTCGGGTGAGAAGGGCCTGTTCCGCGGCTCGATGAAGGGCCGGACGATGTACGTCGTCCCGTTCTGCATGGGCCCCCTCGGCTCGCCGCTGTCCGCTCTCGGCGTGGAGATCACGGACTCGGCGTACGTCGCCGTCTCGATGCGCACGATGACGCGCATGGGCCGGCCCGTCCTCGACGAACTCGGCTCCGACGGCTTCTTCGTGAAGGCCGTCCACACCCTCGGCGCCCCCCTGGCCGAGGGCGAGGCAGACGTCCCCTGGCCGTGCAACCAGACCAAGTACATCTCGCACTTCCCCGAGTCGCGCGAGATCTGGTCCTACGGCTCCGGCTACGGCGGCAACGCCCTGCTCGGCAAGAAGTGCTACGCCCTGCGCATCGCGTCCGTCATGGCCCGCGACGAGGGCTGGCTCGCCGAGCACATGCTGATCCTCAAGCTCACGCCTCCGCAGGGCGAGTCCAAGTACGTCGCCGCGGCCTTCCCGAGCGCCTGCGGCAAGACCAACCTCGCCATGCTGGAGCCCACCGTCTCCGGGTGGACCGTGGAGACGATCGGCGACGACATCGCCTGGATGCGGTTCGGCGAGGACGGCCGTCTCTACGCCATCAACCCCGAGGCCGGCTTCTTCGGCGTCGCGCCCGGCACCGGTGAGCACACCAACGCCAACGCGATGAAGACGCTGTGGGGCAACGCCGTCTTCACCAACGTGGCGCTGACGGACGACGACGACATCTGGTGGGAGGGCATGACGGAGGAGACTCCGGCCCACCTGACGGACTGGAAGGGCAACGACTGGACGCCGGCGTCCGACGCCCCGGCCGCCCACCCCAACGCCCGCTTCACCGTGCCCGCCGCCCAGTGCCCGATCATCGCGCCGGAGTGGGAGGACCCCAGGGGCGTGCCCATCTCGGCGATCCTCTTCGGCGGCCGCCGCGCCACCGCCGTACCGCTGGTCACCGAGTCCTTCGACTGGAACCACGGTGTCTTCCTGGGTGCCAACGTGGCCTCCGAGAAGACCGCCGCCGCCGAGGGCAAGGTCGGCGAGCTGCGCCGCGACCCGTTCGCGATGCTGCCGTTCTGCGGCTACAACATGGGCGACTACATGGCCCACTGGATCGACGTGGCCAAGGACAAGGACCAGTCCAAGCTGCCGAAGATCTACTACGTCAACTGGTTCCGCAAGAACGACGAGGGCAAGTTCGTCTGGCCGGGCTTCGGCGAGAACTCCCGGGTCCTGAAGTGGATCGTGGAGCGGCTGGACGGCAAGGCCGAGGGCGTCGAGACGCCGATCGGTGTGCTGCCGACCCGGGACGCCCTCGACACCGAGGGGCTCGACCTCGCCGACAGCGACCTCGACTTCCTGCTGACCGTCGACAAGGAGATCTGGCGGGAGGAGGCGTCGCTCGTCCCCGACCACCTGAACACCTTCGGCGACCACACGCCGAAGGAGCTGTGGGCCGAGTACCGGGCGCTGGTGGAGCGGCTGGGCTGAGTCCCCTTCGGAAATCGGAAAGACTCCGCGGCCGGTACTGGGGGTACCTCCCACGCCCTTAAGGCAGTGGGGGAGTGTGCCCTGACCGGCGATCGTCACGACCGGCCGCGGTGTGAACCGGCGAGGCCGCGCACAACGGCGTGTGCGGCCGACAGGCCTGCCGTCAGCTGCGTCCGTCTGCCCCGGCGGATGCGGGGACGGCAGGCCTTCGCCTGTGCGGGTGGGGTCCCGGTCGCCCGCCGGGGTGATTTCCTGCGGCCGGTGAGGGCAAGGCGGCTCGTGGCGCGTCGACCTGTGGACCGGCGCCGGAACGCTGGCGGCCATGTTCACACCACATGTTCGATCGTTCACACCTGGTGTTCGATCACTCACGATCCGGGCCGGAACCATGGCAGCCACCCTCCTGGCGCTGCTTCTGGCCCTGCCGGGCACCGCGGTCGCCGCCCCCGGCGACCTGGACACCACCTTCGCCGGCGACGGCACGGTCCTCACCGACTTCGGAGGCAGCGATTCCGCGGCCGACGTGGCCCTGCAGCCCGACGGCAGGATCGTCTCCGTCGGTGTCACCTTCGACAGCTCCGCGTCGGAGGGCGACTTCGCGCTGACCCGGCACAACGCCGACGGTTCCCTGGACACCACCTTCGACGGCGACGGCAGGGTGACGACCGCCATCAACAACCTGCCGTCGAACGAGGGCCTCCAGTGGAGCGAGGCCCATGCCATGGCCCTGCAGCCCGACGACGGCAACATCGTGGTGGCGGGCAGTAGTTGGCGAGGGCCCGACAACTGCTGCTGGTTCACACTGGCCCGGTACAAAGCGGCCGACGGCTCGCTGGACCCGAGTTTCGGCAACGGTGACGGCCGGGTGTTCACCGACTTCGGCGTCCCCGAAGAGGCCACGGACGTCGTGGCGCTGCCCGGCGGCAAGATCGTCGCAGCGGGTTCCGTCGGCGGCGATGCCGCGGTGGCCCGTTACAACCCCGACGGCACCCTGGACCAGAGCTTCGGCGGTGACGGCAAGGTGACCACCGCTCTGGGGTCGTCCTCCCAGGAGGGCGGCGACGTGCGCGCCCTGGCCGTGCAGCCCGACGGCAAGGTCGTGGTCGCGGGTGAGGTCGGGACGACCCGGTTCGACTTCGTGCTCGTCCGCTACAACACCGACGGCAGCCTCGACACGGGGTTCGGCACCAACGGCATCCAGCGGACCGACTTCGGTGACTACGACTCCGCGGAGGCGCTCGCGGTCCAGCCCGACGGCAGGATCGTCGCGGCTGGTTCGAGCGGCGGCCGGACCGCTCTGGCCCGCTACAACCCCGACGGGACCCCGGACCCGGCCTTCGGCGGCAACGGCCAGGTCGTCACCCCCGGAGCCGGTGCCGAGGACATGAAGCTGCAGAGCGACGGGCGGATCGTCGTCGCCGGCACCGGGCCGGGCGGCTTCACCGTCCTGCGGTACAACACCGACGGCGGCCTGGACAGCGGCTTCGGCAACGGCGGCCGGGTGGCCACGAGCTTCGGCGGCAACGAGGCGGCCCACGGCGTGGCCGTCCAGCCCGACGGCAGGATCGTCGCCGTCGGTCAGGGCGGACCCGGCACCGACTTCGCCCTGGCCCGCTACCTGGGCGGCGCGGGCACACCCCCGCCCCCGCCCAGGGCGGACCTCTCGGTCACGAAGACGGGCCCGTCCTCCGTCACCATCGGCGACCGGGCGACCTACACCGTCCGTGTGACCAACGCGGCCGATTCCACCGCCTCCGCCACCGGCATCACGCTCACCGACACGCTCTCCGGAGCGGGCGCGACCCTGGCCTCGGCCACCCCCGTCCAGGGCAGCTGCACCACCACCGCGACCGGCGCCACCTGCGCCCTCGGCACGCTGGCGCCCGGCACGAGCACCACGGTCACGGTCGTCGCCGAACCCCGCGCCACCGGCACCCTCCGCAACACCGCCACGGTCACCGCCACCCCGGCCGACCCGGCGACCGGCAACAACACCGCCACGGCGACCGGCACCGTCAACAACTCCCGGGGCTGCACCGTCATCGGCACCAGCGGCACCGACACCCTCGACGGCACCAACGGCAACGACGTGATCTGCGGTCTGGGCGGCAACGACACCCTCCGCGGCAACGGCGGCACCGACACCGTCTACGGCGACTACGGCAACGACACCATCGACGGAGGCCTCGGCAACGACACCCTCTACGGCGGTCCGGGCAACGACATCGTGAACGGATCCTCCGGCAACGACCGGGTCGTCACCACCGACGGTGTGTCCGGCAACGACACGGCCAACGGCGGCGTCGGCACCGACACCTGCACCACCGACCCGGGCGACACCCGCATCAGCTGTCCCTGACCCCCGCGCCGGCCTCCCGCACGCGGGAGGCCGGCCCTTCCCGGAAGGTCAGTTGTTGCGGTCCTCCAGATAGCGGGTGTGCGTCTCCTGGCGCCGGGCCTCGGCGTCCCTGAGGTCGGCCGCCAGGCGCTCCGCCTCCTCCTTCAGGAGGGCCAGCTGGCGCTCCAGGTGCCGCTCCGGAGGCTCCTGGCCGGGTGCCAGACGCGTCCACCACCGGGTGCGTACGAAACTGTCGACCGCCTCCGGGATGTCCTGCCGTACCGTCCGCGAGAGGACGTGCACGCCCTCCGGGTCCTGGGCGAGCAGCTCGGCGGGCCGGCCCGGGTCCAGCAACGCGGTCAGCAGGTCCGTCAGTTCGCCGAGCCGCGCCTCGGTCGGGGCCGGCAGCCCCACCTCCGCCAGGTAGGTCTCCAGTTTGCGGAAGTCGGCCCGCACCTCTCCCAGCTGGGCCGACGGGGTCGGGAACGCCGGCAGCGGCGGGCGTTCCGGCGGTGCGATCAGTGCGCCCGCGCCGTACAGGCCCGCCACCACCACCGGCCAGTACGTGCCCGCCACCCCCGTGAAGGTCAGGACCAGGCCGACGAGACCGGCCCCGCTGCCCGTGAGGTTCTTGCGGGATTCGAGGTAGGCGAGGACCTTACTGGTAGCCACGGATCTCCTCGAAGGCGCCGTCCAGCGAGCCCTGCTGGGCGTCGAAGAGACGGCCGCCGGTCAGGTCGGCGATGTGCTGGAGTTCGGTGCGTGAGGAGTCGCCGAACAGGATGGGGAAGACCGGGATGTTCCGCTGCGCGAGGGGCAGGGCGCGGTAGAAGCCGTCGAAGTCGCCGGCCTTGGCGCCCGCGGTGTTCTCGCCGTCCGTCATCAGCACGATCGAGGTGAAGGTGTCCCGTTCGACGCGCAGGTTGTCGTACGCCTTCTCCAGCGAGGTGTAGATGGCGGTGCTGCCGTCGGCGCTGAGGGCCGCGGTGTCCTGGCGGATGCCGTCCAGGCCCGCCCGCTTGTCCTTCGGGTCGACCACATGGGTGCGGACGCTCTTCACACCCGACGCGAACGGCATCAGGGTGATCTCCTCACGGTTGCGGAAGTCGCTGGTGAGGTCGGTGAGGGCCGACTTCAGACGGGAGAGCCGATCGCCCTTCATCGAGCCCGAGGTGTCCAGGACGTAGACCGTGCGGGAGGGGCGGCGCAGGTCGTTCTCGAAGGCCGAGACGAGCCCGTCGGCCACCGACCTGGTGCCGGGGAAGGGGAGTTCGCGGCGCCTGGTGGTGTCCAGGCCGGCGGCCGGCGGGACGGAGGCCACCACCGGGCGGCGGCGGGTGGTGTCCGTGATGAGCTTCTGCACGGCCGTGGTCCGCAGGTCCTCCGTCACCCTGCGGACGTCCTCGCGGGTGGCGGAGGAGGTCGAGGCCAGGGAGGAGAACGGGTAGTCGGCGGTGAGCACGCCGTCGCTCGGGCGGATCACGGTGAGGTCCGGGATGCCCTTGAGGACGGACTCGTAGTTGAGCAGGGCGTCGACGTCGGTGCGCCGCTGGTAGGCGGTGGCCAGCCAGCCGGAGGAGCCCGAGGTCAGGGTCTGGCCCTTGAAGAACTTGCGCAGCCGCGGGGTCGCCTTCGACACGTCGTCGTCCGTGAGCGCCGACTGGGCGCCGGAGAGCGCGGAGGCCACCGAGACCAGGGTGGAGAAGCCGGAGTTGGAACGGGCCGGGTCGGTCATGCCGTACGTCAGCTTCCCGGCTTCGACGGCCTGCTCGATCTGGGACCAGGTGACATCGGCCGGCTTCCAGCCGAGCGCCTTGACGGTGGCCGGCCTGACGCCGATCGCGACCGGGCTGGACATGATCGAGGTCTCGGAGACGACCTTCTTCGCCGCCTCCGGACGCAGCCGCAGATAGTCGTCGGAGGACAGCCAGAGCGCGTCGTACTTCCCGTCGACCTTGCCCTTGGCCAGCAGGTCGATGGCGTCCAGGGTGCCCATGTAGGTCGGACGGATCGTGACCCCGGTGTCCTTGCGGACGCGGTCGAAGACGGCCGTCATGTCGCTGAGTTCGGAGGAGGCGAGGACCCGGAGGGTGCCGGGCCTCGGCGCCGTGGAGTCGTCGCCGTGGTCCCCGGAGGTGCAGCCGGCCAGGACCACGGCCGCCGCCGCGAGGAGGGCGAGGAGAGCGCGTCTGTTCATGCGGCGTCTGTTCATGTGGCGTCTGTTCATGCGAGGCCGCCCTCCAGCGCACCCTTCGCACGGCTGCGCTCCAGGTAGGCGCTCGCCTGCTGGAGTTCGTCCGTGAGGGACTGCACGGTGTTCGCCATCGCCTCGGTCGCCTGCACCTTGTAGGTGTCGATGGCGTCCAGGGTGCGGTAGATCTGCTGGAACGCGGCCCGCAGCGTCTCGGCGCCCACGGCCGGGTCGGCGGCGATGCGCTGGATCTCGCCGCTCTGGCTCGCGAGCATCTCTGCGTTGCCCCGGATCAGGTCCTCGGTCGTCCCGCGCAACGCGTTGACCTGATCGATCACCTTCTTCTGGGTGTCGAGCGCGGAGGCCAGCATCACGGAGATGCGCAGGGCGGACACGGTGGTGGTGGCGGCGCGTTCGACACCCTTGATCAGCTCGTCGTTGTTGCGCCGTACGACGTCCATCGCGAGGTAGCCCTGCGCGGACACCGCGAGCTGGGTGAGCAGGTCCTGGTGCTTCTGCCGGACCGGGAACAGCACGTCCGCCCGTACGGCGTCGGCCTCCTGGGGGTCCGGGATCCGGGCGACGTGCTGCTCGACGGCGGTGTCCAGGGCCTGGGTGAGCACGACGTACTCCTGGAGCTTGCCCATGGTCTCCCAGAGCCGCACCCGCTCGGTCTGCAACGCCGCGTTGTCCCGCCGTAGTTCGTCCTGCCCGCCGCGCAGCGAACCGACGATCTTGTTGAGAGTCCCCTGTGCGGAGGCGTACTTGGCGACATGGTCGCGGAGCTTGTTGCCGCCGGGCAGCCGGGAGAGGAACTTGCGGCCCTTGCCCGCGGGCAGGTCGCGCGGGTCCAGGTCCTCGACGACCCGGCGGAGTTCGACGAGCGAGCCGGCCACCTTGGCCTGGGCGTCGCCGCCCTTGTCGGGCAGGCTGCGGACGGCACGTTCCAGCATGCGGTTGGACTGCGAGGCGGCGGTGCGCATCTCGCCGGCGCCGAGGCCGGTGATCTCGCCTACCTTGCTCGCGAACTCCGGCGACCGGGCGTCCAGGGCGGCAAGGTCCCGGACGTAGTCGGAGGCCTTCCGCGCCATGTCCGTACGGACACCGTCGTCGACGGGCACCAGCCCGCCGGCCTTCTCCCGTGGCACGGGCGCGACCGCCTCCGGCGGGGTCAGCGTGAAGACGTCGTCACCGCTGAGCGTGGGCGTGGGCTCACCGCCGCTCGGCACCATCTTGTCGAAGTTGCTCACAGGGTCCCCCCGTCAGCCGCGCGCCCGGCGGGCCATCTCGTGCAGCACCGCGGAGGTGGGCACGGGCGCCTGCCGGACGCCGGTCAGTGTCTGGTTGAGGTAGGCGGCGCGGTCGGCGGTGGCCCTGACGAACTCGGCGGAGTCGCCCTGGGGCCGGAAGCCGTGTCTGACGGCGAGCTTGCGCAGGGTCGGGTCGGTGCTGAGGAGTTCGCCGAGTGCCCGGCCGGCGTCGTCGAGCGGCACGACGGTGTGGTCGCTGTTGACCGTGGTGTCCGGGTAGAGGACGACGAGGTCGTCGGAGCCGTGCTGCTCCGCGAGCAGCGACACGACCTGTGACTCGTACAGGCACACCAGCGGGTTGCCGGCGCCGCTGATGAAGTCCCGGAACACCGAGTCGCTGCTGGGCTGTTGGGCACCCTGCACGCTGACGAGCTTGTGCAGCAGCGGCGCCGTCCTCCTGACGTCGGCATCACTCGCCACCACCCGTCCGCCATTGGCGACATAGGAGGCGGCGGCGAGGTAGAGGGCGCCGGAGTTGGAGGTCTCCGGGTCGGTGCTGGTGACGTAGAGCGTCCCGGTCAACTCCCCGTGTGCCTTGGCCCCCTTGAGCTGCTGCCAGGTCCGGTCGTGCTCGGCCGCGTCCAGATAGGCGGCCATCTTCAGGGTGCCCTTGCCCTTCCCGTCGAGCACGGCGAGGCCGTTGGCGGCCAGCACCTGGGCCGCGCCGCGGTGGGCCACCACCACGAGGGGTGAGTAGAAGGGCCGGGGGAGGGGCTGGCGGGCGTGGTACTTCTCGGCCAGCGTGTCGGCGGGCGCCGAACTGGACGGGAAGGCGAAGTCGTAGCCCTTCAGGTTCAGATCCTCCATGGCCCAGGATCCGGACGCCTCAGTCTTCACGGTGTAGCCCTTGGCGGCGAGGGCCTTCACCACATCGGGATCGGCGAAGAAGTCCGACTTCTCCGAACCGATCACACCACGCACGGTCTTCGTTGCCGTGCCCTTGTCGTCCCCTTGCCGGCCTGCGACGACGGCAGCCACCACGCCACCGATCAGCAGCACCGCCAGGACGATTCCCGCGATACGTCTCACGAGGGGGAGAGTGCTCCCGGAATCCCTCACTCCTGGGTGGAACGGGTGAACGAGGGGTGAAGGGGGCGCCCCGGAACGAAACCGGAGCGCAGAGCTCCGCCGGGTACCGTCAGGCGGGGTCGTTCCCGGCCTTGCCGTAACGGCGGAAGCCGGAGGTCTCCACCTGCCAGGGGCCGAAGGGCACCACATCGCCGTAGATGTACGGGTCCATGCGCCGGTAGCGGTCCCCGCACGGGTCGGCATGCACCTCGATCGTGCCCTTCCGGGGGTTGACGATCATGTAGTGGGCGATGCCCATCGCCGGGTATTCGCTGATCTTTTCGACGTAGTCGTTGTCCGGGTTGGACGGGGACACGATCTCGACGACGGCCAGCACTTGGGAGGCGTCAACGGCGAGCCCCTCCTCGTCGAGCACGTCCTCGATGATGACGACGGCGTTGGGGCGGCGCATGCGAGCGAGGGCCGGGTGTTCGACCTCGGGGCCGGGGACGCAGCCGTAGCCGGGGTGAGTGGTGAGGAGCTGTTGGTCCAGTTGCTTACAGATGCGGCGGATGGTGCCCTCACGGCGCTTCGACGGGCACATCATCGCCAGTCTCGGGCCGGAGGGACCGATCTCGACGCTCCAGGTCCCTTCGAGCTGCTCCGCGTAGGCCCCGAGTTGCTCGGCGATCGCGCGCATCTTCGGGTAGTCCATGCCCATGACCTCAGCGTACTGACATGTGGCAACCCGGTCCGCGCGTCGCTGCGGGAGCGCGCGGACCGGGGCCGTCGGGGGCGGCGTCAGCCGGCCGTCGTGAGGGCGGTGGCTGCCGCGTGGGCGTCCATGCGTTCCGCCGCGAGGATCGCGGCCGCGGTGTCCGCCCGGGACGCCGCGACCACCAGCGCGCGGCCGGCGAGTGCGTGTGCGCGCCCGTGGAGCGCGGCCGGCTCCTGGACCGCCGTCAGCGACGCGCGGACCGGCGTCCGTCCGCCCCGCAGCCGGGCCACCTGCTCGGCCAGCCGGGTCGCGGCGGCGTCGAGGTCGGTGGACGGCGTGAGTGCGCGCAGCTCGTCGGTGACGGCCAGCAGCGCCGCGAGGTGTCCCGCGAGCTGGATGTCCAGCTCCTCCTCGCGCGTCCGGTGGGGGAAGTCGGAAGGCGTGCCGGCCATCGTGCTGTGGACCGACTTGGTGCGGATCGGTTCGTACATGGGAGATGGCCTCCTGTGCTCTGACAGGAAACCATCCTAGCTTAGATTTCGTCTAAAGTTGACGCGGTTCACGGACCGTGATGCGGCGGCTACCTACGGCTGGCCGTACCCGTCCAGGAACCGCCCGATCCGCGTGATCGCGTCCCGCAGATCCCCGACCGTCGGCAGGGTCACCACCCGGAAGTGGTCCGGCTCCGGCCAGTTGAAGCCGCTGCCCTGGACGACCATGATCTTCTCCTGCCGCAGCAGGTCCAGGACCATCTGCCGGTCGTCCTTGATCTTGAAGACCTGGGGGTCGAGGCGCGGGAAGAGGTACAGCGCGCCCTTGGGGCGCACGCAGCTCACGCCGGGGATCTGGGTGAGCAGGTCGTAGGCGAGATCCACCTGCTCCTTCAGCCGCCCGCCCGGCAGGACGAGGTCGTTGATCGTCTGGCGTCCGCTGAGCGCGGCGACGACACCGTGCTGACCCGGCATGTTCGCGCACAGCCGCATGTTCGCGAGGATCGTCAGGCCCTCGATGTAGGAGTCGGCGTGCGCGCGGGGCCCGGAGATGGACATCCAGCCCACCCGGTAGCCGGCCACCCGGTACGCCTTGGACATCCCGTTGAAGGTGAGCGTGAGCAGATCAGGGGCGACGGCGGCGGTCGGCGTGTGCGTGGCGTCGTCGTAGAGGATCTTGTCGTAGATCTCGTCCGAGCAGACGAGCAGGTTGTGGCGGCGGGCGATGTCGGTCAGCCCGCGCAGCATCGCCTCGTCGTACACCGCGCCCGTCGGGTTGTTCGGGTTGATGATGACGATCGCCTTGGTGCGGTCGGAGACCTTGCGCTCGATGTCGGCGAGGTCGGGCATCCAGTCCGACTGCTCGTCGCACCGGTAGTGCACGGCCGTACCGCCGGAGAGGGAGACGGCCGCGGTCCACAGGGGGTAGTCCGGCGCCGGGACCAGCACCTCGTCCCCGTCGTCCAGGAGCCCCTGCATCGCCATCACGATCAGCTCGGAGACGCCGTTGCCGATGAAGACGTGCTCGACGTCGGTCTCGATGCCGATGGTCTGGTTGTGCATGACGACCGCGCGCCGGGCGGCCAGCAGCCCTTTCGCGTCGCCGTAGCCGTGCGCCGTCGAGACGTTCCGGAGGATGTCCTCCAGGATCTCCGGCGGGCACTCGAAACCGAAGGCGGCCGGGTTGCCGGTGTTGAGCTTGAGGATGCGGTGCCCCGCCGCCTCAAGCCGCATCGCCTCCTCGAGAACCGGGCCCCGGATCTCGTAACAGACATTGGCGAGCTTGGTCGACTGGATCACCTGCATGTCGGTGAGCTTACGGGGCGGTAACGCCCGCCGGGTCGTGTTTTCCACCACGTGAGACACGTGTGGGGGACAGCCGGGACCGGGGCGGGGCTCGGCGATTTGGCCTGTTATCGCCGGTAGCTGTCTCAAAGGCCCCTCCTCTCCCTACAATCCGCGTCCATGCCGAGACCTGCCGAGGACGAGACCGGGGCGCCCAGCGTCTACCGACCCGAGGGCGCACCGGCCCCCGCGTACGAGGAGTACCGGGACCCGGCGACCGCGCACGGCTGGCTCAACGCATACGACGAGACGCGCGAACTGCCCCGGATCACCCCCGCCCCCGCCCCTGCCCCTGCCCCCGCGGGACCGGGCCGCGCCGACCGGCGGCGGGCGGCCCGCGGTGCGAGCGACGTGCGCGGCCGGCGCGGCAGGTACGTGGTGGCCGCGGTGGGCGCGGTGGGCGCCGCGTCCGCGCTCGCGCTGATCGTGGGCCTTCCCTTCTCCTCGTCCACCGACGCCCCACCGGGCGGGCAGGGCGATGCGAAGCGCACGGCCGGCGAGTCGTCGGCCGCGGCGGCGCCCGGACAGAGCCCGCGCACCGAGTCCGTCGCCTCCTCGCCGAAGTCGGCGGCACCGGCCACGGCGTCACCGTCGGCCCGGCCCGACGCGTCGGCGAGCGCCTCCCCGAGCGCCACCGCGACCGGCGGGACGGGCACGACACCTTCGCCGACCGCCACCGCCGGCACGACGCCCACGGCGACCTACCCGGACGGGGGCCACGGCTGGGGGCACGGACGGGGTGGCGGCGGCAAGTCCCACTAGGGGGCGAGCCTCGCGGGCCGTGCGGTGTCCGTACCTCAAGTGGCGTCCGGGGCGGGTGGGTTGACCCATCACCGGACGGAAGGGAGCGGGTGGATTTCTCGCCGCTCGAAGACGAGCCCGTGACCGCGCCGGAGGCCGATCTGCCCGACACCGGGCGGGCCGCCCGGCAACTGGTCACTCCCGTGTACGACTCCCGGTCCGCGACCCCGCCGGCGCTCCGGCGACGGCACCTGCGGCGCCGCCTGTACGGAAATCCGCCAACGCCGGTCCTGAAACAACTCCTTGCCCGCATGGGTCCTTGTGATGAGAATGTGCATGACAAAACAGCGGGTGGCCGGAAGATCTCCGGTCACCTCGTCGTATAGAGGGGACCCCCACATGAACAAGCCTCTCGTCGCCGCGCTCGCCTCCCTGGCCATCACCGGGATCGGCGTGGTTCCGGCCGTCGCCTCGCCGCGGACGGCAAAGGCCGCGGCGGTAACCGTCAACTTCGCGGGCACCGTCTCGCTCAGCAACTGCTCCGGCTCCGTCATCCGCTTCCCGAACTCCGCGGACAGCGACCCCGCCCTGGTCCTCACCAACGGCCACTGCCTGGAGACCGGCTTCCCTGAGCCCGGCGAGGTCATCACCGGCCAGTCCTCCAGCCGTACCTTCGGCCTGCTGAACTCCGCCGGCACCAGGGTCGCCACGCTCCGTGCCAACCAGGTCGTCTACTCCACGATGACCGACACCGACATCACGATCTACCGCACCACCACGACGTACGCGGCGATCAAGAGCTCCTACGGCATCAGCCCGCTGACCGTCAGCGCCACCCACCCCGTCGCCGGCACCGCCATCAAGGTCGTCTCCGGCTACTGGAAGACGATCTACAGCTGCAACATCGACGGGTTCGTGTACCGGCTGAAGGAGGGTGACTGGACCTGGAAGGACTCGGTCCGTTACACCTCCGCCTGCAACACGATCGGCGGGACGTCGGGGTCGCCGGTGATCGACACCAGCACGGGCCAGGTCGTCGCCGTCAACAACACGGGCAACGAGGACGGGGAGACCTGCACCGTCGACAACCCGTGCGAGGTGGACGAGAACGGGAACGTGACGGTCCGGCAGGGGATCAACTACGCGGAGGAGACGTACATCATTCCGGCGTGCTTCACGACGGGGAACGTGCTGAGCCTGAGTGCGAGTGGTTGCACCCTGCCCAAGCCGTAGGGGGTGGCGGGCGCCGTTGTCGGGTGCGGGTTCGTGGGGGCTGGTCGCGCCCACGCGGCGGCAGCCGCACATCGATACAGCCCCGCGCCCCTAAAGACCTTGCGGTGAACGTCGGATGGCTCGTCCCGCCAGTTCGTCAGTTCTCCGGCCGTTCTCGATCACGAAGCGGCCGTCGATCAGGACGTGCGGGATGCCCGTCGGCAGTCGGCGCGGGTTCTCGAACGTCGAGCCTGCCGCCACCGTTCGCGGGTCGAAGAGGACGACGTCGGCCCGGTAGCCCTCGCGCACGAGGCCGCGGTCCGGCAGGCGCAGCCGGGCCGCGGGGCGGGACGTGAGGTGGGCGACGCAGTCCTCCAGGGAGAGGACTCCCAACTCCCGTACGTAGTGGCCGAGGTAGTGCGGGAAGGTGCCGTAGGCGCGGGGGTGGGGTTTCGTGCCCTGGAGGATGCCGTCCGAGCCGCCGGTGTGGACCGGGTGGCGCATGATCGTGCGGACGTTCTCCTCGTGGCCCACGTGCTGGAGGATCGTGCTGCCCAGGCGGTCGGCGACGAGGAGACGGCGGGCCGTCGTCCAGGGGGACTCCCCGCGGGCGTCCGCCGACTCCTGGACCGTACGGCCGACGAAGTCCGTGAGGGCCGGGTCGGCCACGCCCGAGATCTCGATCGTGTCCCACTCGATGGGGACGCCGTGGCAGCCGTCGGAGCCGACGGTCTCCAAGTGGTGGCGGACGCGTTCGGCCGTCGTGTCGTCCGCCAGCCGGGCCAGGGCCGCCGCCGGGCCGCCCTCGTTCGCCCAGCTCGGCAGCATCGCCGCGAGGGTCGTGCTGCCGGGGGTGTAGGGGTAGGTGTCGAGGGTGATGTCCGCGCCGGCGGCGAGGGCCTCGTCCAGCAACGACAGCAGTTCCGGCGCCCGGCCCCAGTTCACGCCGAAGTTCATGGTGGCGTGGGCCAGGTGGAGCGGGCAGCCCGCCTCCCGGGCGAGGGCCACCATCTCCGCGTACGCCTCCAGGGCGCCCGCGCCGTAGGAGCGGTGGTGCGGGCAGTAGTAGCCGCCGTACTCCGCCACCACCCGGCACAGCTCGGTCAGTTCGGCGTCCGGCGCGTACATGCCGGGGGTGTAGGTGAGGCCGGAGGACAGACCGACCGCGCCCTGTGCCATGCCCTCCGCCACCAGCCGGCGCATGTGGTCCAGTTCGGCCGGGGTCGCTCCGCGGTCCTCCCAGCCGACGGCGAGCGCACGGACCGTGCCCTGGGGGATGAGATAGGCCGCGTTGACGGCGATGCCCCGGTCGAGGCGGTCCAGGTACTCGCCCACCGACCGCCAGTCGAAGTCGATGTCGTCACCGGAGCCGTTCCAGCCGGTGACGGCCCGGCGGACCTCCGCCAGCGTGCGGTCGTCGACCGGGGCGTACGAAAGGCCGTCCTGGCCCAGCACCTCCAGGGTCACCCCCTGCGCGGCCTTGGCGCTGTGGTCGGGGTCGCGCAGCAGGGCCAGGTCGCTGTGGGCGTGCATGTCGATGAAGCCGGGGGAGAGGACCAGGCCCTCCGCGTCCAGCTCGCGCGCCGCGCGCGGGCGCCGGCAGCCCGCCGCCGCGGCCTCCTTGACGATCGACACGATCCGGCCGCCGTCGACGACCACGTCCGCGCGGTAGGAGGGCGCGCCGCTGCCGTCCACGACGTCGGTGTCCCGGATGACCAGATCCTCCACGACGGGCTCCCTAGAAGTAGGTGCGGATGTAGTCGACGACCGTGCCGTCCGCCTCGGCGACCGGGATCAGCTGCCACTTGTCGAACGACGTGCACGGGTGGGAGAGACCGAGGCCGATCCAGTCCCCGACCTCAAGGTCGGCCCCGGGGTCCGTGCGCAGCCAGGCGTGCTGGTCGGACAGGCCGGTGACCGAGATTCCGGTCGCCGGGCGCTCCGTGCCCGCCCGGCGGATCACCTGGGCGAAGGGGAGGTCGAGGTCGTAGGCCGCGTCCCGCTTGCCCGCGTTGGCGAAGGCCTGTTCGGGGGAGGGGCGGGAGACGATCTGCGCCCAGAGCCGGAAGGCCGGCTCCAGGGCGCCCTCCTCGGGGACGCGGTTGAAGGGGGTGACCTCGCGGTAGCGGCCGTCGTCATGCGAGACGTACGCGCCCGAGCGCAGCAACTTCAGTACGGGGGCGGACAGTTCGGGGATCCCGGCGAAGACGTCCGCCACCGCGTCGAACCACGCGCTGCCGCCGGCGCTCACGACGATCTCCGCGAGGCCCGCGAACCGGCCCGCCTTGTCGAACTCGACGGCGAGGGCGACCAGCCGGCGCAGATAGGCGTGCACCCGGTCCGGGTCGGCCTGCGGGACCTCCCCCTCGTACCCGGCCACCCCGACCAGCCGCAGGGTCTCCGTCCCGGCCACCGCGTCCGCCACCGCCGCGCACTCCGCCTCCGTACGGACACCGGTGCGGGCGCCCTCCCCGGCGGCGAGCTCGACGACGACGTCCACGGGGCGCGAGGTCCCCGTCGGCTTCAGCGCCGCGTCCATCAGCTCGACCCCGCGCACGGAGTCGACGTAACAGACGAACCGGAAGTCCGCGTCGCGCTCCAGCTCCGCGGCGGTCCAGCGGAGCGCCGCCGCGTCCACGAGCTCGTTCGCGAGGAAGACCCGCCGGGTGCCGAACGCCCGCGCCACCCGCACCTGATGCGGCACGGCGAGGGTGATGCCCCACGCCCCGCGCTCGGTCTGCCGGTGGAAGAGCTGCGGGGCCATCGAGGTCTTGCCGTGCGGGGCGAAGGCGAGGCCGTGCCGTTCGGTGTACGTCTCCATCAGCGCGAGGTTGTGCTCCAGGCGCTCGGCGGAGAGGGCCAGCACCGGGGTCGCGAAGCCGTCGGAGAACAGGTTGCGGCGCTGGGCGGCCAGTTCGCCGACGGTGAGGCCCTCGGCGTCCGGCGGGAGGCCCTTGAAACGGTGGTCGACGCGTTCCTCCGCGAGCCGGGCGAGCGCTTCGGTGCCGGTGTCGAGGGACACGGGGCCTCCCTGATCTGGTGAGTTGCACTCTGTGCAACATCCATTGCGTATATCGCTTACCGCTGTCTAACATCCACGCCAACGCCGGGTCAATGGAGCCCGCAGCGACCCGGACGACGAGACGACGAGGAGCCACCACCATCGTGAAGGCCACGGACGCCGCCCACGTCGTTGACGCCCCGGACGTCGTCGCGCTCGGCGAGTCCATGGTCACGTTCCTGCCCACCCGGCCGGGGCGCCTCGCGGACGTACCGTCCTTCGACCGCGCGATCGGCGGCGCGGAGTCCAACGTGGCCTGTGCGCTGGCCGCCGCCGGGCACGCCGTGCGGTGGGTCAGCCGGGTCGGCACGGACGGGTTCGGCGATCACCTGGTGGAGACCGTCGCGTCGTACGGCGTCGACGTCTCGTCCGTCGGCCGTGATCCCGTGCGTCCTACGGGGGTGTACTTCCGTACGGCCGGGGACCGGGCGACGGACGCGCACGAGGTCGCCTACTACCGGGCGGGGTCGGCCGCCTCCGCCATGTCGGTGGCGAACGTGGACGTCGGCGCGGTGCGCGCGGGCCGGGTCCTGCACCTGTCGGGGATCACGGCGGCGTTGTCGCAGGGGTGCCTGGGGCTGCTGCGGGAGCTGACGGCTTCCGCCGGGGAGCGGCCACTGGTGTCGTTCGACGTGAACTACCGGGCGGGGCTGTGGGGTTCGGGTGACGGCCCGCACGTCCTGCTGGAGCTGGCACGCCGGGCCGACATCGTCTTCGTCGGGGAGGACGAGGCGGAGCAGGCGTGGGGCGTGACGGGAGGGCCGTCGGTGATCCGGGAGTTGCTGCCGGAGCCGGAGGCGCTGCTGGTGAAGCAAGGCGCCCGGGGGGCGACGGCTTTCGTTTCGGCCGCGGGCCGGTGGGGGCTGGTCGCGCCCACGCGGCGGCAGCCGCAAATCAAATACAGCCCCGCGCCCCTGACGGGGCGCCACGGCCGGCCCCCCTTCTCAGCCGCGGGCAGTCGTGCCGCTGGGGCGGCACGGGTGGGCGCGGGCGGCACCCTGCCAGCGCCGCTAAGCGTCCCCGCCCCCCGGCCCCAGCTCACCGGCACCTTCGAACCCGCCCCCACCGTGGACGTCGTGGCCCCCGTCGGCGCCGGTGACGCCTTCGCCGCCGGCTTCCTCTCCGGCACCCTGCGCGGACTGCCGGTCAGGCAGACGCTCAGGCTCGGCCACCTCTTCGCCGCCGCCGCCCTCACCACCCCCGCCGACCTCGCCCCGCCCCCTGCCCGCGACACCACCGACCGCCTGACCGCCCTCGACGACAGCGGGTGGGAGAGACTTCGACTCGGCCCCGGCTGGACGCAAGCCGACGCGGCCGAAGAGGAGGAACGCACCCCATGAGCCAGACCGTCGACCGAGCGCTCAGCATCCTGCCCCTGCTCGCCGAGGGCCCCGCCGACCTCGGCCAGGTCGCCGACCGCCTCGGTGTGCACAAGTCGACCGCACTGCGGCTGCTGCGCACCCTCCATGAACACGGCCTCGTCTACCGCCAGTCCGACCAGCGCTACCGCCTCGGCGCCCGCCTCTTCGCCCTCGCCCAGGAGGCGATGGAGAACCTCGACGTCCGCGAGATCGCCCACCCCCACCTGGCCCGCCTCAACACGGCCTGCGGACACACCGTGCACCTCGCCGTGCTGGAGGAGGGCGAGGTCCTCTACATCGACAAGGTCGAGAGCCGCTATCCGGTGCGCATGTACTCACGGATCGGCAAGCCCGTCGCCATCACCGTCGCCGCCGTCGCCAAGCTGCTCCTCGCCGACCTGCCCGAGCCCGAACGGCGGGCCCTCGCCGACAAGCTCGACTACCCCATGTACACGGCCCGTTCGACGCCGAACGCGGAGGCGTTCCTCAGGGAACTGGCCAAGGTGCGCGAACAGGGCTGGGCCACCGACCTCGGCGGCCACGAGGAGTCCATCAACTGTGTCGCGGCCCCCATCCGCGGCGCCGACGGCCGGGTCGTCGCCGCGATGTCGGTCTCCGCGCCCAACGTCGTCGTCACCGCCGACGAACTCCTCACCCTGCTCCCGCAGGTGCGCCGTACGGCGGACGCGATCAGCGGCGAGTACTCAGGCAGAACCCCGATCAAGGAAGCCGGCAACCGATGACCGAGAAGATCGCCCTCACCCCCACGACCCACACCACCCCGCCCGCCAGGTTCTCGCACGGCGTGCGGAAGGGCAACATCCTCCAGGTCGCCGGCCAGGTCGGCTTCCTGCCGGCCGAGGAGGGCAGGCCCCCGACCCCGGCCGGCCCCACCCTGCGCGAGCAGACCCTCCAGACCCTCGCGAACGTCAAGGCGATCCTCGAAGAGGGCGGCGCCTCCTGGGACGACGTCATGATGATCCGCGTCTATCTCACGGACGTGGACCACTTCGCCGAGATGAACGGCATCTACAACCGCTACTTCGAGGAGCAGGCGCTCACCGCCCCGCCCGCCGCCCGCACGACCGTGTACGTCGGTCTGCCCGCCGGCCTCCTCATCGAGATCGACGCCCTCGCCGTCCTCGGCTGAGGCCGCCACCCCGCCAACTCCCGCACACCGTACGTCTGTCACGGCGCGGCGCCCGCCCGGGTGCCGTACCGCGATGCCCCCTGCCCGAAAGCCTCATGAACTTACGCAGAGGACCCCCACATGTCCCTACCGCTCGCCGCGTCCGCCCCCACCCCCGTAACCCCACCCCACACCGGAGGCCTGCTCCTCCTCCTCGACGGCACCGCCGGGCTCCTCACCGTCGCCGCCATCGGCATCGCCCTGCTCCTCTTCCTCATCATCAAGGCGAGGCTCCAGCCCTTCGTGGCCCTCCTCGCCGTCTCCATAGCCGTCGGCCTGCTGGCCGGGCTCTCGGTCACCGAACTCTTCGGCACCGTCCAGCGCTCGGACGCCGTCTCCACCGTCGAGTCCGGCATGGGCGGCATCCTCGGCCACGTCGCGATCATCATCGGCCTCGGCACCATGCTCGGCGCGATCCTCGAAGTCAGCGGCGGCGCCGAGGTGCTGGCGACGCGCCTCCTCAACCTCTTCGGGGAGAAGCGGGCGCCGCTCGCGATGGGCCTCACCGGCCTGATCTTCGGCATCCCCGTCTTCTTCGACGTCGGCATCTTCGTCCTGGCCCCGCTCGTCTACGCGGCGGCCAAGCGCGGTGGCAAGTCGATCCTCCTGTACTGCCTCCCCCTCCTCGCCGGTCTCTCCATGACCCACGCCTTCCTGCCGCCGCACCCCGGCCCGGTGGCCGCCGCCGCGCTGCTGCACGTCCAGCTCGGCTGGGTCATCCTCATGGGCATCGTCTGCGGCATCCCGGCGGTGCTGGCCGCGTGGGCGTTCTCGGCGTGGATCGGCAAGCGGATCTTCGTCGCCGTACCGCAGGACATGGTCGAGGCGGCCGAGGAGGCCAAGCAGGCGGTCCTGGCGGAGCAGCGGGCCGCCGGGGTGGCACCCCAGGAGAAGCCGGTCCCCCTCGCGACGGTCCTGGCCATCATCGGCACGCCCCTCGTCCTCATCCTCGCCGCGACCTTCTCCTCGATCGCCCTGGACCCCTCCACCGGCCGCTCGGTGCTCGAGTTCTTCGGCACGCCGATGGTCGCCCTCACCATCGCCCTGGTCCTCGCCTACTACCTGCTCGGCATCCGGCGCGGCTGGTCCCGCAAGTCCCTGGAGACCGTGTCGACGGCGTCCCTCAAGCCGGTCGGCAACATCCTGCTGGTGGTCGGCGCGGGCGGGATCTTCGGCGCCGTACTGAAGGCCAGCGGGGTCGCCCAGGCCCTCTCCGACACCTTCAACGGCGTCGGCCTCCCGGTGATCGTCCTGTCGTACCTGATCTCGGTGGTCCTGCGGGTCGCCCAGGGCTCGGCGACGGTGGCGATCGTGACGACGGCCGGCATCGTCGCCCCACTTCTCACCGGGGAACACCACTCCCAGGCCTTCGTGGCCCTCGTCATCATGGCCATCTCGGCGGGTTCGATCTTCGCCTCGCACGTCAATGACGGCGGATTCTGGATGGTCGCCAAGTACTTCGGCATCAGCGAGCGCGACACCCTCAGGACATGGACCGTGCTGGAGACGGTGCTGTCGGTGGTGGGGTTCGGGGTGGCGGGTGTGCTGAGTGCGTTCGTGTAGGGGGTCTCGGCGTCTTCGTGTAGGCGTCTGATAACGAAGTCCGGGGCTGGCTGTGTCCGGCACAGGTTCTTGGACCATACTGCCCGCTGTGGAGCAGCGCATAGGAGCCAACAGCCAGCCCCTGGAAGGCGCCGGATTCGACCCGGCCTTCATCCCCGGGCTCACCTCACCCGCGCCCGCCGAGCCGGCGGACGCGAAGCCGGAGGACGCCCGGCCGGAGGCGGCCGAGGAGGCCGAGGACGTGAAGGCGGCGGCGGAGCCGGTGGCCGAGGCCACGGCGGACGCCGACGACGCCGCGGACTCCGCGGACGACGAGGAGACCCCCGAGGGGCCCGCCTTCGAGGCCGCCGACCGTCGCGCCCGGATAGTGGCCGACCACCAGGGCGTGCGCCTCAGCCTCGACGAGGAGAAGTGCGAGTTCCGCTGGGACGAGATCGGCGCGATCGAGACCGAGGCCCCGCGCTTCGGCAAGCGCTTCACGATCACCGTCCACACCCCGGACCGCCGCTGGTTCCCGATCGAGATCGAGGCGACGTCCCGCTCCCGCTTCAAGGAGTGGGAGGAGCAGCTGGACGAGGTCCTCGACGCGTACTTCGACGAAGGCGCGGAAGAGGAAGAGGAAGACGCCCTGGAGGCGGAGGCGGAGGCGGAGACCGAGGCGGAGGACAACGCCGCGGACGACGCCGAAGTCGACGAGAAGGCCGTCGGCAAGGCCGTGGACAAGGACAAGGCCCTCCGCGAGGAGTAGCCCCGTCCCGTCCACGACCGAGCCGCTCCGGCCCCGGTGGCTGCCCCACCGCCGGAGGGGCTCACCCGTCGGAGTCCCGGTCGGCTAGCTGCAGTACTGCGCTTCCTTCCCGATCGACCGGTACATGCAGTCCGCGTTCTCAAGCAGTTGGAACACCGCGTCCCGGTTCCGGGAGGTCTCCCGCTCGATCACCTCGTCGGGCGGGTAGAAGCCACCCCCGGAACTGGACGTCGGATACATCTCGAAGGTGTAGTCGAAGATCTTCTGGCTGCCCCACAGATAGTCGTCGATCGAGCCGTCGGTGATGTACAGATCGCTCGACTGCTCCGGCGTGTAGCCGTTGCTCGCCGCCATCTTCTGCCCGACCGCCTTGAACGCGGCAGCGTCGTCCGCGGTCATCCCGGTGGCCGTGTCGGCGGTCGTGTAGCCGAACGGCCACAGCACCAGCTCGCTGTAGGTGTGGAAGTCGATCCCCGCCTTGATCTGCTGCTTGCCGCCGACGACCCGGCTGCGCACGAAGTCGGCGACCACCTTCACCTCCGGCGCCGACTCGGCGGCCGCGCCCCGGTAGGTCTCCGAGGACGTCGAGCCCGACGAGCCGCCGCAGCAGCCCCACTTGTAGTTCCAGTTCCGGTTCAGGTCCGTACCGACGTACGAGGAACCGGAGTTGGGCTGCCGGTTCTTGCGCCACGAGCGGTACGAGCCGGTGGCGATGTCGTACTCCCCGCCGTCGGGGTTGAGGTCCGGGACGATCCAGATCTCCCGGCTGTTGACGATGTTCGTGATCCGGGAGTCCGATCCGTATCCCGCGCCCAGCTCCCGCAGCAGATACAGCGCCATCTCCACCGTGAGGTGCTCGCGCGCGTGCTGGTGGAAGGTGAGGAGGACCTCGGGCTCGTTCTCGTCCGTCGCCACGTTGTCGCTGACCTTGATCGCGACGATGTCCCGGCCCTGGTACGACTTGCCGATCACCTGCTTGCTCATGATCGAGGGGTAGGCGGCGAGCCGCTGGTCGATCTCGGCGTTCGCCTCGGCGTAGTTGTGGTACTTCGAGTCGGCCGTCGGGAAGTCGAACAGGCGCAGTTGGTCGGCGGCGGACGACCGGTCCGGGGCCGCGCCGAGGGGCGTGACCTCATAGCCGAGGCGCTTCAGCGCGGCGATCTGCGCGGGCCGTCCGGAGACGACCACCGTCTCCTCGTCGGCCTCGTCCACGGAGACGCCCGCCTGCTGGATCGCCGCGCGGGTCACCGGGGTGGTGCTCTGGTGGATCTCGTACTGCCGGACGTCGTCGGCCGACGGGGCGGCCGGGCGGGCGCTGTCGGCGGTCGCGTGTGTCGCCGTCGCCGACACGGGGGCCGTGAGGGCGAGGGCGAGCAGGGCGCCGAGTGCGGCGGTCCGTCTGCCGCTGCGGGCACCGGAGCCGCGGGTGCGAAGTCGCATGAAGTCTCCTGGGGGAGAGGTGGGGGTTGTTCAGTGCGACGTGCCTGTGCAGGTGCTGTGCGTGGACTGTGCGGGCTGTGCGGTGCCGCCCATCGTCCAAGTAATGGCATGAACAGGTCAAGACCGTAAAACCAGCCGCGCGGATCGGCCGCATGCGGCGGCTGCGTACGGCGGCCACGTGCGGCGGCTGCGTAGGTCGGCCGCGCACACCACCGGCGCACACCACCGGCGCACACCACTGGCGCACACCACCCCGTGCGTCACCCGCGTACGTCACCCGCGTACGACAGCCGTGTTCGCCAGTCCTGTGAACCGGCCGCGCAGTGTACGCGCGTACCCGACGCCGCAAGCGGCCCCCGCCGAAGTGCACCCACCCGCGTGACGTCGGTGTGCGTTCTCCCGGTCCGCCGGGAGACCGTGGTCGGACGGCCAAGAGGAGGGCTGGCTGATCATGGGCGGATCGGCGCCGCGTGGGGGCTGCCATCTGCCGGTCGAGACGACCAGCTTCGTCGACCGGAGAGACGAACAGGCCGCGGGCCGCGAGCTGTTGGCCAAGGCCCGCCTCGTCACGTTCACCGGCCCCGGCGGGGTCGGCAAGACCCGGCTCGCCGCACATGTCGCGGCCCGCGTGGAACGCGCCTTCCCCGACGGCGTCCGCTATGTGGCCCTCGCCGGCCTGCACGATCCGGCGCTCGTCCCGCTGGCCGCCGCCGACGCCCTCGGCCTGCACGACCACTCCGACCGGCCGCCCCTGGACGCGCTGGTGGAGCAGCTCCGCGACCGGCGCCTGCTCCTCGTCGTCGACAACTGCGAGCACCTGCTCGCCGCCTGCGCTGGCCTCGCGGCCGCCCTGCTGCGCGGCACCACCGGCGTCCGCATCCTCGCCACCAGCCGGCACCGTCTCGGCCTCACCGAGGAACACCTCATGGAGGTACGGCCGTTGCCGGTCCCCGACCCGGACGGCGACCTCTCCGCCGCCGAGTCCCAGCCGGCCCTCGCCCTCTTCGCCGACCGCGCCGCCGCCGTACTCCCCGGTTTCCGGCTCACCCCCGCCAACCGCGCCGCCGTGGCCCGCCTGTGCCGCCGTCTCGACGGGCTCCCGCTCGCCATCGAGCTCGCCGCCGTCCGGATGCGCGTCCTCGGCCTCGACCAGCTCCTCGCCCGCCTCGACGACCGCTACCGCCTCCTCACCGCCGGCAGCCCGGCGGCCCTGCCCCGCCACCGGACGCTCCGCGCGGCCGTCGACTGGAGCCATGAACTCTGCACGGCGCGGGAGCAGTCGGCGTGGGCCTGGCTGTCGGTGCTGCCCGGCAGCTTCGACCTGGAGACGGCCGAGGCGGTGTGCCACGAACCCAGCCCGCGCGAAGAGGGCGGGGCCGAGCAGGGGAACCGCCCGCCCGACGTCCTGGAAGCCGTCGCCGGGCTCGTCGACAAGTCCGTGCTCGTGCGGGAGGAGCCCCCGGACGGTGGTGGCGGTGGGGCCCGGTACCGGCTCCTCGACACCCTCCGCCACTACGGCCTCGACCGGCTCCGGGCGCGGCCCGGGGCGGAGGCCGCCGCGCGACGCCGGCACCGGGACCATGTGCAGAGGCACGCGGCGGCCTGCGAAGCCGTCTGGTTCGGGCCCGGCCAGCGGGAGATCGTCGCCCGGCTCCGCGCCGACCAGGACAACCTGCGCGCCGCCCTCGACTTCAGCCTCACCACCCCCGGCGAGGCCGGCGCAGGGCTGCGGCTCGCGGGCACCCTCTGGTTCCACTGGCACGCCTGCGGCGCCCCGCGCGAGGGCCGCTACTGGCTCGACCGAGCCCTCGACGCCAACCCCGAGCCGACCGCCGGCCGCGCCCGCGCCCTCTGGGTCTCCGGCCTGCTCGCCGGCAGCCCCGAGGACCTCACCCGGGGCCTGCGCCGCGCCCGCGAGGCCCGCGCCCTCGCCGAGCGGCTCGGCGACCCGGCGGAGGCCGCGCACGCCGACTACGTCATCGGCGTCGTCCAGCTCTTCGCCGACGACCTGGGCGCCGCCCGCGCCCACTACGAGACCACCGTCGCCCGCGGCCCCGTACCCGGCCAGCATCTCAGTCTGCACGGCCTGGACCTGGTCGAACTGGCCTGCGCGTACGCCTTCCTGGGGCAGGCCGACCGGGCCACCGCCGTCTGCGAGCGGGCCCTCGGCCTGTGCGAGGCGCACGGCGAGGAATGGGTCCGCTCCTACGTCCTGCGCATCCTCGCCCTCGCGCACGCCGTCCGCGCCGACTGGCGCCGCGCCGAGCCCCGAGCCCGCGAGGCGCTGCGCCGCAAACGCGAGGTCCACGACGTCATCGGCATCGGGCTCACCCTCGACCTGCTGGCGAGGATCGCCGACGGCCTCGGCGCGGCCGAGCGCACCGCCGTCCTGCTCGGCGGCGCCGACCGCGTCTGGTCCGACATCGACCGCGACCGCTGGGGCTCCGCGGCCCTCAACTCGGCCCGCCGTGACTGCGAGACCCACGCCCGCGCGGCCCTGGGGCCGGGGGCGTACGAGCGGGCGTACGGCCGGGGCGGCGCACTCGGCCTGGCGGACGTGGTGGCCTACGCCCTCGGTGAGGAACCACAACCCCCGCCCCGTCAACCCGAGTTGCGGACGGCGCCGGTCCGGCTCACCCGTCGCGAGACCGAGGTCGCCGAGCTCGTCGCCGAGGGGCTGGGCAACCAGCAGATCGCCGACCGCCTGGTCATCGCCCGCCGCACCGCCGAGGGTCATGTGGAACGCATCCTCGGCAAGCTCGGCTTCAGCAACCGCAGCCAGATCGCCGCCTGGGTGACCGCCCGGCGCTGACGCACAGGAGACCCGATGAGTACCAGTACGGGCGCGCGCCCCGCCGCCGCCCAGGGGCAGTTCGACCACCGGATGGCCGTGTTCGGCTCGGACGACGCGTTCGTCGCAGCCGCCCTGCCCTTCCTCGCCGAGGGCCTCGCCGCCCCCGACGAGCCCCCGCCCGTCGCCATCGCCGCCCCCGGCCTGCTGGCCGCCCTGCGTGACGCGCTCGGCGCCGACGCGCGGGACGTCGGCTTCATCGACCACACCGACTGGTACACCGGCACGGCCGCCAACGCCGTGGCCCAGGGCGCCGGTTACCTCGCGGCGAACGCGGGGCCCGGCGGCCGTGTCCATCTCCTCATGGAGCCCGACTGGGCCGGGCGCGCGGGCCGTTCGGCGCGGGAGAGCGCCGAGTGGATCCGCTACGAGTCCCTCGCCAACCTCCTGTTCGCCCCCTTCGCCACCACCGCCCTGTGCGCGTACGACACCCGGACGGCGGGCCCGGCGGTCGTCGACGCGGCCCGCCGCGCCCACCCGGGTACCGGGGTGTACGAGCAGCCACCCGTCCTGGTGCGCGAGCTGGACGCCGTGCCGCTGGCCCCGCCGCCGCAGTCGGCGGCCCGGCTGCCCGCGCCGGAGGCGGTCCGCGCCTGGGCCGCCGGGCGCGGGCTCCCGGCGGTGGACGCCGGGCGGTTCGGCCGTGCCGTCGAGGAGGCGGCGGCCGCGCACGGGCCGGTGGTCGAGGTCCTCGCCTGGGGCGAGGCCCCGGCCTGTGTCTGCGAGCTGCGGCTGTGCCGGGCGGTGGCGGATCCGCTGGCCGGGTTCGTGCCGCCGCCCGGCGGGAAACCGGAGCCGGGACAGGGGCTGTGGTTCACGCGCCAGGTGTGCGCGTACGTCGATGTCCGGGACGGGGCGGCGGGGGACGGGGCGAAGATCCGCGTCCAGTACGCGTGAGCGAGATGCCGTACGCGCGTACCCCCGCGGCGGCGCATACGCGGGTACGGGATCAGGTATTCCTCCCCGTGTGCGGGGAGACGGGCACGGGCACGCTGGAGGGCATGCTGCAGCCCTCCGGGAGCCGGCTCCCGGATCCCGACCCTCAGTACGCCGCGTACCCGCAGCCCCCGACCCGGGCCGGCCATCTGAGCGTCGAGTACGACCCCCGTCCGACGGCGGCCCGCGAGGCGCGCGCGGCGGTGCGGCGGCAGCTGGAGGAATGGGGACTCGCGGAGCAGGACGAGGTGGCGTACGTGTGCGAGCTGCTGGTCGGCGAGCTGGCCGCGAACGCCCTGTGCCATGCGGCGACCCGGTTCCGGCTCACCCTGGCGGCCTCGCACGGGGTGCTGCGCTGTGAGGTCGCCGACGAGGACCGCCGCCCGCCGCGGGTGCTGGAGGCGGGCCTCGCGGAGGGCGGCAGAGGGATGTACCTGGTGGATGCGCTTGCCCGGCGCTGGGGCTGCCACCAGGAGGGGCCGGGCAAGACCGTGTGGTTCGAGCTCGGTACCTGCGGGTGCGACGGCTGCGGTCGGCGACAGCCGTAGCACCCCACAGCCCGGGTCCCGGCGGCCTGCCCAGCCGCCGGGACCCACTCACGGGTTACGGCAGTGCGTGCACGTGGGCGCCCACCGAGGACGACCACGCGTTGCCGGCCGCCGCGTCCCAGTTCGTCGACCAGGTCATCGCGCCCCGCAGGTCGGGGTAGGCCGTCGACGGCTTGAAGGAGCCGCAGTTGGTGAGCTTGGTCAGGCAGTCAAGGGCGTTGTTGACCACGGTCGGGGAGACGTAGCCGCTGCCCGCCGCGCTGGTCGACGCCGGCAGGCCGAGGCCCACCTGGGACGGCGACAGACCGCCCTGGAGCTGGATGCAGGCGAGCGCGGTGAGGAAGTCCACCGAGCCCTGGCTGTACACCTTGCCGTCGCAGCCCAGCATGGAACCGCTGTTGTAGTACTGCATGTTGACGACGGTGAGGATGTCCTTGATGTTCAGGGCCGTCTGGAAGTACCCGTTGGACGTCGACTGCATGTCGATGGTCTGCGGGGCCATGGTGATGATCAGCGAGGAGCCCGCCTTCGACGACAGGGAGCGCAGCGCCTGGCTCATGTAGGTGGCGTTGATGCCGTTCTCCAGGTCGATGTCGACGCCGTCGAAGCCGTACGTCTGCATCAGCGAATACACGGAGTTGGCGAAGTTCGTCGCGGACGCCGAGTCGCTCACCGAGATCGTGCCGTTCTGGCCGCCGATCGAGATGATGACCTTCTTGCCGGCCGCCTTCTTGGCCTGGATGTCGGCCTTGAACTGGTCGACCGTGTACCCGCCGAGCCCGGCGGAGTCGAGGGTGAAGCTCACCGCGCCCGGTGTGCTGGTCGCGTCCGCGAAGGCGACGGCGATGATGTCGTACGAGGACGGCACGTCCGAGATCTTCTGGACGGTGGCGCCGTTGTTGAAGTTCTGCCAGTAGCCCGTCACCGCGTGCTTGGGCAGCGAGCCGCCGCCGCTGCCGCCGGACGCGGTCGTCGTCGCCGTCACCGCCGTCGACTTCGCCGACTCACCCGCCGAGTTGGTCGCGGTGACCTGGAAGGAGTACGAGGTCGAGGCCGCGAGTCCGGTGATCGCGGCCGAGGCGCCGGTGACCGCCGTGACCTTGGTGCCGTTCTGGTAGACGTTGTAGCCGGTCGCGCCCGACACCGCGCTCCAGGACAGCGACGCGGAGGACGACGTCGTACCGGAGACCGCGAGGCCGGTGGGGGTCGCGGGGACGGTCGGGGCCGGGTCGGTGCCGCCCCCGCCGTCGGGGCCGTAGACCGAGACGTCGTCGGCGTAGTAGGCGGCCTGGCCGTACCAGCCGTGCGTCCAGACCGTGACCGAGGTGGTCGAGGCGCCGGTGGTGAAGGTCGTCGACAGCTGTGTCCAGGTCGTGTTCGGGGTCCAGGTCGACACGTCCGTGGTGCCGGTGCCGGTCACGCCGAGGTAGGTGTAGGAGCCCTGCACCCATGCGCTGAGCGTGTAGGTCGAGCTGGCCTTGACCGCCACCGTCTGGCTGCACTGGGCGTAGTCCTGCCCGGCCGGGGTCGCCTTCAGCGCGGCGGCACCGGAGTGGACGGGGGAGGAGACCGTCGTACCGCTGCTCGCGGAACAGGTCCAGTTGGACAGGCCCGACTCGAAGCCGGGGTTCTTCGCGTTGTTGACGTCGGCGGCGGAGGCCGGCACGGAGGCCAGGCCCGCCATCGCGAGTGCCGTGGCGAGGGTGGCCACGGCCGACCAGGTGCGGATGCGTCGCTGTCCGGCATGCCGGGACACGAGCCGGGGGATGAGTCTGGGCATGACAATCAAGGTGGTCCAGACCAATTCGCGTGTCAATAGGTCCAGACCAAATTCAAAGGTCCGCGGAGGTCTCCGTGGGGCTGAACAAGCCCCGGTCATATGCTCAACCTGTCCCGGTTTGGCGTTACTTGTGCGGTCACGGATCCCAGACAGCTACACAAACGCTGTTCTCCGGTCACAGGTGCGTGGTTACAGTGCTGAGGAAGTCACGCAATGAAGTCGTCCCGGCTCATTGGAGTAACACCGGTGGGCCGCCGGGTGTGAAGAGCGGGGAGCTGCGCGTGCCAACTGCCATTGCCGTGACCAGTGCCGACATGGCGCTGCCGGTCCAGGACGAGCGGACCATGCCCGCGGTCGTGCTCCGGGACCTCGACCGGCGCCCGCTCGAACATACCCTCGCCGAGTTCGTGGCCCTCATCGAGCAGTACGGACATGTGGTCGTCCTGTACTCGGACGCCGTCCCGGAGTCCGTGACCAGGCGGCTGCACACCCTCCGCTCCCTCCTGGAGAGCGACCGGATCGCGCTGTTCCGCCCCGACCTGCCGCCGCTCGGCATCGCCGTCCTGGCCCGGCAGTTGCGCCAGCTGGCCTCCTGCGACCTCAGCCCCGGCGTGCTCGCGTCGGCCGGCCGGCTGCTCACCCACTACATCCACTCCGGCGCCGTCCTCGGCTCCGTCGCCAAGCTGGACCGCGTCCCGGTCGGCCTCAAGGCGCACGCCAAGTCCTGGATGCCCGGCACCCAGTTCGGGATCGTCGCCCACCCCGAACCGCAACTGGTCCGGATCGCCCCGGAGGCCGTGCTGAACGGCCCCGAGTTCAGCACCTGGATGCTGGTCGCCAAGGGCCAGCTGCAATCGGACTGGATCGGCGGCCTCGCCAAGGCCTGGGGCGCGCACGGCCTGCGCGAGACCCCGCTGCCCGCCGAGTCGTCCGTGTGGTGGGGCACCGGCCGGATGATCGAGTTCACCAGCTACCTCGCCGACCTGTCGGTCCTCTACCAACTGGTCACCTCGGTACGGCAGACCAGCTGCCACTGGTGCGGCATCGACGTCATCGGCGACCGCTGCGTCTTCTGCTCCGCCACCCCGCCCGTCTACGACCCGCCGCCGCCCCGCGCGCTGGAACAGCGGACGCCCGCCTGACCCGTACCGCCCAGCGCCACCGCCCGGTCTTCCCCGGTTCCTGCGCTTCCCTCGCTTCCCCCACATTCACCGCTTCCCCGATGAGGTCGCACGGTCCATGAACTCCCGTCAGCGCCGCGGCGTGATACTCCTGATCCTGTCGGTGCTCTGCGCGCTCGCCGCGTTCGCCGGCGTGCTCTCGGTCATCGACAACGCGAAGTCCGAGGTCGGCCCCAAGGTCACCGCGTACGAACTCCGCTCGAACGTGGAGCCCTACACGACGCTGACCCCGAGCCAGTTCCGCAAGATCTCGATGCCCGAGCGGTGGCTGTCCGCCAACGCCGTCACCAGCCTCAGCCAGATCCAGGGCAAGATCGCGATCACCACGCTCAAGAAGGGCTCGCTGCTCCAGACCGACATGATCGTCGACCAGCCCGAACTGAAGCCGGGCGAGCAGGAGGTCGCGATCATGATCGACGCGGCCACCGGGGTCGCCGGCAAGATCACCCCGGGTTCGCTGGTCAACGTCTACGCCACCTTCGAGGGCAAGCAGCAGAGCGACCCCGACCAGTCGAAGATCATCGTGACCAACGCCCGGGTCCTGGACGTCGGCCAACTCACCTCGCTGGAACCGGACAACAAGAACCAGCAGCCCACCGACGCCGTCCCCATCACCTTCGCGCTGTCCACGCTCGACGCCCAGCGCCTCACCTACGCGGAGTCCTTCGCCCAGCGGGTCCGGCTCGCCCTGGTCGCCCCCGGCACCACGACCACCGTGCCGGACAAGGACCGTACCTACGAACTCGCGACGGACAAGTGAGAGGCGCCCTCCATGCCCATCAGGATCCTCCCCGCCGTCGGTGACGCGGACGCCGTCCGCTCCCTGGTCTCCCTGCTCAGCCAGCTCCCGGACGCCGAACCGCTGGCCCCCGTCGTCGACTCCACGCAGCTCGTCGACACCCTCGCCCGGTCCGCCGCCGAGTCCGTCGACGAACTCCCCGAGGTCGTCGTCGTCCACGAACGCATCGGCCCCGTCCCGGCCCTCGAACTGATCCGCGAGGTCGCCCTGCGCTTCCCCGCCGTGGGCGTCGTCCTCGTCACCACCGACACCAGCCCCGGCCTGTTCGCCGCCGCGATGGACTCCGGCGCCCGCGGCCTGGTCGGGCTCCCGCTCAGCTACGAGGAGCTGGCCGGCCGGGTCCAGGCCGTCGCCCAGTGGTCCACGGGCGTACGACGCCATCTCGGCCACGGCGCCGACGTGTTCGCCGGCGTCGGCGGCACCGTCGTCACCGTCAGCGGTGCGAAGGGCGGGACCGGCGCGACCCTCGTCGCGGTCCAGATCGCCCTCGCCGCGCAGGCCTCCGGCCACTCCACCGCCCTCGTCGACCTCGACCTCCAGACCGGGGACGTCGCCTCCTACCTGGACGTCCAGTTCCGCCGCTCGGTCGCCGACCTCGCCGCGGTCAACGACATCTCCCCGCGGGTGATGGCCGAGGCCGTCTTCCGCCACGACTCCGGGCTGGCACTGCTGCTGGCTCCGGCCGAGGGCGAACGCGGCGAGGAGGTCACCGACCGCGCCGCCCGCCAGATCCTCAGCGCCCTGCGCTCCCGCTACGAGGTGGTGATCGTCGACTGCGGCGCGCAGCTCGGCGGGGCGGGTGCGGCGGCCGTGGAGACCGCCGACCTCGCCCTGCTGGTCACCACGCCGGACGTGGTCGCCGTACGGGCGGCGAAGCGGACGGTGCGGATGTGGGACCGGCTGCAGATCCGCAAGGCCGAGGAGACGACGGTGGTGGTCAACCGGTACACGCGCGGTACGGAGATCCAGCCGGCGCTGATCCAGCGGATCACCGGGACCGCGCTGGCGGGGACTCCGATCCCGGCGAACTTCAAGGAGCTCCAGGGGGCGGTGGACGCGGGCCGGATGCACGAACTGGACTCGCGGAGCACGGTGAAGCAGGCGATCTGGGGGCTGGCCGGGGAGCTGGGGCTGGTGCGGTCGGGGGAGGGGGCGCCGCCACGCCGGTCCGGGGCACGGGCCCGGGGCGGGGAGCGGGCGGCGGTGGGGTTCCGGCGGCGGAAGGAGCTGCCGTGAGAGGCCGTCGGCCGGGTGCGGGCCGGTGGGGGCGGGCCGCGCAGTTCCCCGCACCCCTTCGGGGCGCTCAGCGCCCCTTCAGGGGCGCGGGGAAC